>JBDSRN010000001.1:0-7979 GCA_039929265.1 Steroidobacteraceae bacterium
ATGTCACTGCGTCACTTGCCGAACAGACCCTTGAGCTTTTCCTCCAGCTTCTCCTGCAGTTCGTCCTTGCGCTTGTCGATCTCTTCCTTGACCTTCGCCTTGGCAATTCCCTTGAGGTCCGCTCGCACCTTCAGGCTGTCGAACGTGCCAGTGATGTTCACCGGAATGGCGACAAGGGTCGGCACGGCCACGCTCGCGTCGGCGCTGGGCGGCGCCTTCAACACAGTCGCGGTGACCTGGTAGTCGACGGTTTCGGTCGCGAGGTTCGCGGTGCCCTGTCCCGTGACGCGTAGTTGCTGCGAGGCAATGTTCAGATCCCTGGTCGTAGCAACGCCATTGGCAATGTCGGCGGATACCTTGAAGCTGTCGAACGCCGTGCGCCCGGTATTGTTCGTGCTCGCAAGCGTGCGGCTCTGCATCAGTGACTGCGCTTGCGCGATCGCGAACCAGATGTCCACGCCCCCGATCGCACCATCGGCGAGCGTCAGGTTCGCCTTGCCGTTGAGCGTCTTCATTAGCGCTGCGCCGTTCTGGCCCCGCGCAGTCAGGGAAGTGCTCACGTTACCCTTGCCGGAAAGGCGCTTCGTCTCGGCAAAGTCGGTCAGCAGGAGCGCCACGTCGATGCCGGTCATCGTCTGCTCTATATTCACAGACGGCACTGGGGCGCGAGCGTCGATGATGATGTCGCCGACATAATGCCCGCCATACAGCTGCGCCTTCGCAGGCGAGATTCGCGTTACGCCGTCTTTCGCAGCGATGGCCACGCTGAGATTCGCAAGGGCGACGCCGGTGATCTTTGCTTGCGCGATAGCGAGCGTGCCCATGGCGGCGAGCGGTTTTAGCGCCGCCATGGGCAGCTCGAACGGCTCTTTCTTCGCGTTTTTGGCAGCGGGAACGGTGGGCGGCGGCAGGTAACGATCAAGATCGATGCGATCGAGCGAAAGATCGAAATTCATCGCGCTCGTGTCCAGATTCAGCGCAAAATTACCCGCGAACGCGGAATCGTCGAGCTGCACCTTCACCTTCTGCACACTGGCCACGTCCAGCGCGTAGCCGAACGAGCCGCTGGCCGTGAGCTTCGTGAGCACATTCGCGTCGCGCGTGACCGGCACCGCGATGTCCAGCTGCATCAGCAGGTCGCGCAATGCCACGGGCTGCAGCGTGAAGTCGCCACGCACGTCGGGCGCGTCGATGATGTGCGTGCCGACGAGTCGCCCGTCGATTCGCGCGGAGGCCAGATGCGCCTCGAACGTGCCAGCACCCAGCGTCTGCGCCGCGATATCCACGTCCAGTTCCGGTGCTGCGAATTGCCATGGCGTCGCGGGTGACAGTGTGCCGCTCAACTGCAGTGACGCCAACCTGAACTGTTCGCCAGATGCGCTCGGCATAACGTCAAACGAGCCGGCGACGGGCATCGGCGCGGCGCCCTCCTTCGTGATCAGAGCAAGCTTCAGCTTCACTGCGATTGGCTTGCCGGTCTCGACGTGACCCACGTCGAGTTCGATGTCCTGCGCGACCATATCGTCGTAGCTGATACGGCTCTTCGCAATGCTGATGCCGGCGAGATCGATTGGCTGCGACGCACTGCTGCTCTGGTCGGACTGGCCGCCGAGATCCTCCCAGTTGCCCTTGCCCTGCGCGTTCTTGCGCAGACGCAGATCCAGGCCTTCGATCTCGATGCGCCCGATCTGCACTTGCTTGCGCAGCAGCGGAACGAGCTTCACGCGCAACTCCGCGCGCTGCACGACCGCGAACGGCTCGGAGCCGAAGCCCGGCGGATTACCGAGGCTCGCCGGCCCGATCTGCAGCGCGAGCCATGGGAACAACGACAGCTCGATTTTGCCCGGCATTGCGAGCTCGCGACCGGTCGAGTCCTGCACCGATGCAGCGATACGATCCTTGTAGTCGTTCGGGTCTACGAGCAGCCAGGTCGCCAAGAACACCATGGCCACGAGCGCCACCAGAGCGGCGATCGAAAAAGCGATAATTTCAAGTGCGCGCATGATGCCTCTCGAAATACTGCCGTCATTGTATGATGCGCACATGCCGCGCAAGCGCCGCAAAACAAGACGCAAGAGTCGTCCGCGCTTGGCACGCTACTGGTGGCTCACCTTCCGGCGTTCGCACCCTGCCGCCCAGCTCATCATCGCACTCGTCACGGTGCTCACACTATGGTTTGTTAGCAACGGGCTCTACCAGGTGATCCGCAAGCCATCGGAGCTGTTCTTTCCCGTCAGCGGCACGCTGTATCGCACGCCGGCCAAGACCTGGGCCGCCTATGAGCCCATTTTCCGCGAGCACTCGACGGCGGTAATGACACCGGAACTACTAGCCGCCATCGCGCAGGTGGAAGGCTCAGGCAACCCAATCGTACGCACTTACTGGCGGTGGTCATGGTCCACGCATCCCTACCGCATGTATCGCCCCGCCTCGAGCGCGGTCGGCATGTACCAGATAACCGACGGCACCTTCGAGATCACGCGCCGCTACTGCGTCCATGATCATGTCGTGGTGGAGGACGGCCCCTGGAATGCCTGGCGCACCTGCTGGTTCAACTGGCTTTATTCGCGCGTGGTACCCAGTCATGCGGTGGAGATGACTTCGGCATATCTGGATCGCGCGGTCGCGGAGATTCTCGCGCGGCATCGCATCCGGTCAGCGACGCTGGCACAGAAGCATCAGCTGGTCGCGGTCATTCATCTGTGCGGCGCAGGGGCAGGCAACGACTTTGCCCGGCGCGGAATGCGGCTGGGGAGCGGGAAGCGCTGCGGTGATCACGAAGCCCGGACCTACATCGCACGAATCGAGATGATGAAGAAAATCTTTCAGCGCAGCTGACTGTCCTTGCTGCCGCGACGGTTGTAGCCAGCGAAATTCTCCGCCGCGTGATCCTCGACTTCCTGACACCTGACGCACAGACGCACGCCGGGGACCGCTGCGCGACGTGCTTCGGGAATCTCCGCGTTGCAAGAATCGCAATGGCTTGCGCCCGGTCCTTCGGGCAATCTGCTCTTCGCGCGCTCAATCGCATCCTTCACGGTTGCGTCGATCTGCTCCTGCACCGCGCCTTCATGGGCCCAGCCGGTGGCCATGGTTCACTCCTTTTGAAATCCGGTTAGCGAGTAGACCATCGACGCTCGCGGATTGCGCGCAAGTCGCTCGCGTATCATGGCCTGCGGAATCACGGTGCCATCGACATATTTCACGATCAACGCCTCGGCCGCCTTGCGGTCGCCGCGCGCCTTGATGCCGGCGACGGTCGCGATCAACGCATCGGCGGCGCCCCGCATTCTTTCAATATGGATACTGAAGGCGCCTTTGTCGACGCCATTCGCGGCCATCACATCCGGGCTCCACTCCACGGCACCGTAATCCATGAGCGACCCCAGCATGATTGCGGCCAGATGCGAGTACGCCTTCGGCTTGTGGCCGGGCTCCGTGTACATGCCCTGTGAGATGTGGCCGAACGTCCAGGTGACAGCGTAGGTATTGATCTGGCGCGTGAGCTCCTCGCTCAGGATGCCCTTGTCCCGCAGCAAGTCGATCAGGAACAAGGCGCCGGTCTCGGCCTTGAGCTCCTCCCAGGTGGAATCGATCTGTCCGCCGAACAGTTCCTGCACCGGATTGCCCTTCACCGCGTACTCTTGCGCGGGGCCCAAGTTGTGCATTGCCTCGTGCAGGATGGTGTTGAGCAGACCAGGCAACGGGTCGCTGCTGTGCAGCTTCATGCTCTGGGCATCCAGCAGGCTTGCGGCCGACGCGCGGCCCGCAGCGACACTGTCAGGATCGGTGTATAGATTCACCATCACTACGGTGCGACCGCGACTCTCCTTTGCAACGTCGCCGACGTTGGGCAAGCTCTGCCCTATGGTGGCGCCGATCGGATCGCGATCGTCGCCCGCATTGATGACGATATCGATGAAATCTGGCAGGTGAAACTGTACTTTGCGGGCCACGTACGGGGGGCCCGCGCGCTTTGCAACCGCCGCTTCCATGTCCTGCTGGATCGGTGCCAGCTTCGACTGCCACTGCTTTGAATTCTGATTGATGAGCGCGAGCGTGAGATGAAAGCCCGCCTTGAGCGAGCACGGGTCCCAATACACCTCGTCCGGACCGACGCGTACGTACCATCGGGAATTGTCAGCATTCATGCGCGACCAGGCTTCATCGGCCGGGCCCCATTCGTTGGAGCGGAAGCTGTCCGCGGCAGCCAGCAAATAATCGACCAAAGGCTGTTCGTTCGCGCCCGCAAGCGCCGCCGCGGCGAGCTTAAGCTCGTCCGCAACCGCGGCCATCTCAGTCGCGTAGGCGCGCGAATACGGAACTGCTTCGAGTCGATCATGCATGCTGCGAATCACCGAGAAGGGAGCGCTCAAGTCACCCTCCTTATCGCGCTCGTGCAACGCGCCACAGAATCCAGGGTCGAGTGGCGAAAGGTTGTCGATGCTCGGCGGGTACACGTCGGCAAGGGGCAGCGCCTTGTCCGCCAGCGCCGAGCAACCCGGATTTTTCTCAGTCGCGGGGGCGACGCACTTCGGCGTTCGATTGCGGCGAAACAGGCTGCGACTCTCAGGATCGGCAGGCAGGTTGGCCGCCAGCATGGCGACACCCGTCTGGCGCGCGTACAGCGCGTCGATGTGCGTTGCAACCTTCAGCATGTGCTGGACGAACTGCTTGTGCGATGCCGGCAGTGCGCCTAGATCGTTGTACACCAGTGTCGCACGGCCCTGATCGAGATCCTCGCGCACGAGTGCGCGGCGTGCGTCATCCGGCCTCGCCGGATCGAGGGCGGGCGCCGCTTTGGCCGCAAGTATTTCCTTGTATGCCGCGTCGATCCCGCCCGAGTACGGCGGGTAGAACAGCAGTGTTGCGACTT
The DNA here is from genome assembly GCA_039929265.1 of Steroidobacteraceae bacterium. Lineage (GTDB taxonomy): Bacteria > Pseudomonadota > Gammaproteobacteria > Steroidobacterales > Steroidobacteraceae > ZC4RG30. Next base: position 4,877 of record JBDSRN010000001.1, read on the forward strand.
CGTCCGCGTTGATATTGCGATCGTTGTTCCGATCGGAGATCCACATGAACGGCAGATTGAGCCGCACTGCGAGCCTGTTGAACTCGGCGCGCTCCACCTGATTGCGAACCAGATCGGGCCCGGCCGACTGGTCGGTGTATTTGGCGGACTTGCTGCAGGCCGCGATCGCAAGCGTGGCCAGGAGCAGCGCAGACAATGCATTCAACCGTGCCATTGGTACTTCTCCGTAAGACTACTGCGGAGTATACGGCGATCAGCGGGTCGGGCCCTGCTTGCCACCTTGCGGCACCCTTACCAGCTTGCCCGTGTCGTAGCCCATGCCGCGCACCTGTGCAACGAGCCGCGAATAGTCTGCATCCGCGAGCTGCGGCGCGCGCGCCATGATCCACACGTAGTCACGCTTGCTGCGCGCGATGATGGTTTCCTGATAAGCCGGATCCACATGCGCGATCACGTATTCCGACTTGATCGGCCAGAAGAACTGCATGCCCCAGATCGCATTGCTCGGATCGTCGCGCACGAAACCTTTCGGCTGCATCACTTTTTCTTTGCCGTCGGGTCCCCCTTTGCGGAAGGTAAAGGTCGTCGCGATGGTGCCATCCCGGGACAGCTTGTAGTTCTCCACGGCACCATAAGCATCCTTCTCGGGACGCGTCGGAATGCTCGCGATCACGTACCAGGATCCCATGAACTTCGGGATGTCGACGCTCGCGGCATGCGGCAGGGGCAGGTTTGACATGGAAGCGCACCCCACCATCAGCAGCAAACCGAGGAAGACTGATTTTCGCATCGGTCAATTGCAAGCTTGCCGCTGTTCGCCCGACAGCGGCGCCCATCACCCCGTCGCCATGACCTTTCCTACAAAGTGTGCAGCGAGATGCTTTCGACGGGGAGGTCGAGACGGTAGCCCACGCCGTAGATCGAGTGAATGATCTCTTCGCCACTGGCCTGATCGAGCTTGCGACGCAGGTTCTTGATGTGACTGTCGACCGTGCGATCAGTGACAACGCGATGATCGGTATACGCCGCATCCAGCAACTGGTTGCGAGAGAACACCCGGCCGGGCGCGCCGGCCAGCGTACGCAGCAGGCGGTATTCCACGGGGGTCAGGTCGAGCGCCCGACCGTGGAATTCAGCGCGAAACCCCGCGTCGTGGATGCGCAGAACCTGCGCCACCGGCTCGACCCTTTGCGTGCGGCGCAGGATCGCGTGCACGCGCGCCACCACCTCGCGGGGACTGAAAGGCTTGCAGATGTAGTCATCGGCCCCGAGTCCCAGACCGATCAGGCGGTCGATCTCGTCCACCCGCGCGGTGACGATCACCACGGGCACATCGCTGAAGGTGCGCAGATCGCGACAGATGTCGAGCCCATCGCGTCCGGGCAGCATGAGGTCGAGCAGCACGAGCGCCGGAGGCTGGCGCCGCACCGCCGGCACTGTGTCGAGACCATTGTAGATGCGCTCGGTTTCGAAACCGGCAGCACCGAGATAGTCCGCGAGCAGCGCGGCAAGCTTGGGCTCGTCCTCGACGATCAATATGCGCGTCATGTCACCATTGTGCGCGATAATGGCAGCAGCACCGTCATCGTTACACCGCCGAATTCCGAATCCGACGCGGCTATGGTGCCCCCGTGTGCCTCGACGATACTGCGGCAGATGGCAAGACCAAGACCGGCTCCGCCGTGCGCACGGTTGCGCGAGCCCTCGACGCGATAGAAGCGCTCGAACATTCGCGAGCGGACTTCCTCCGCCACACCCGGCGGTGAATCGTCAATGCAAACGACCGCCTGATCCGCCTCGATGCTCATGCGCACACGCACGCACCCGCCGGCATCGGTATAGCGCGCCGCATTCTCCAGCAGATTGCCGAACAGCTGCTGCAAACGCCCTTCGTCGGCAAACACCATCACGACTGCCGGGGGCACCGACGTGGCGAGCGTGAGCGAACGCTGAGCCATGCGATCGCGGAATGACTCAATGCTCCGGCGCAGCAGCTCGCCGAGATCCAGATCCACCTTGCGATACGACAGCGCGCCCACATCCGACAGCGACAGGTCGTACAGATCGTGGATGAGCTTGCCCAGCAGCGTCGTTTCGCTCTGCAACGAGCGCAGCGACTCAGGCGTGAGCTTACGCACGCCATCCTCGATCGCCTCGAGCTCGCCGCGCAAAATCGCGAGCGGCGTGCGCAATTCATGCGACACGTCGGCGACGAACTGCCGCCTAGATGCTTCGTTGCGTTCCAGCGTGAGCGCAAGACTGTTGAAGTCTTGCATCAATTGACCGATCTCATGATGCGCGGTGACCGGCACGCGCGCGCCATAGTCGCCGCCCGCCAGACGATGCGTGAACTGCGCGACGAGCTTGACCGGCTGCAACAGTATTCGTGACAACGAGAACGCCACCGCAGCGGCGAGCAGCGCGGTGAATGCCCCGATCGCCCAGAGCGACAGCAGCTGCCGCTTCTGGAAGCGTTCGTTCGCCGCACCGGTAGCGCGCTCGAATGGCAGGAGGGCGAGATAGCCAACGATTTTCCCGTCGACCTCGATGTTGCGGACGATCGCGTCAGGCCTTACGTCCTTCTGGCCGACCACGAGCTTGCGTTCCGCATCGAGCAGACTGATACGCAGCGCGATGCCGGTGAGATCGGGTTCGGCGACAGGGTTCGGCGGCGGCAACGTGTCATCGGCGCGCAGTGGGTCCGCCGGACGTGGCCCGAGCATCCGGAACCATTGTCGGGTGCCGCCTCGGATGAAGTCCCAGCTGCCGTGCTTCCGGTACTCGTCGGTCAGCGCGGGCAGCACGGATTCCGCGCGCGCGATACCTTGCTCGTTCAGATAGCCGACGAAACCGCGTGTGAAGCTGAGGTGCGCCGCAGCACCGAGCAAGACCGCGGTGATCACGCTGGTGGCCAGGATGGCGACGAACAGCTGGGTGGTCAGTCTGGGCTTCATGCGGCCGCCTACTTAGCGCTGCGCAACGGCCCACAAGCAAGCGTCGGGCGTCGACTTCACAATCAATTCAAAGTCTCAGCGCCCTCCTACGCAGATTGAGCGTCTCCGACGGAGCCCCCGCCCGGAATAAGGGCTTACGCTGATCCCAT
>JBDSRN010000002.1:0-5454 GCA_039929265.1 Steroidobacteraceae bacterium
AGGACTCGCGCGAGGTGTTCCGTCGCCGCACGCGCATCGTGCGCTACCTCCGCGACTATCTCGACGCGCTCGACTTCATGGAAGTCGAGACGCCGATGATGCAGACCATTCCAGGGGGCGCCGCGGCACGTCCGTTCGTCACACACCACAATGCGCTCGACATGCAGATGTATTTGCGCATCGCGCCGGAGCTGTACCTCAAGCGCCTCGTCGTCGGGGGGTTCGAGCGGGTCTACGAGATAAACCGCAATTTCCGCAACGAAGGACTGTCCACCCAGCACAACCCCGAGTTCACGATGCTCGAGCTGTACTGGGCGTACGCGGATTTCGAGGACCTGATGCGGCTCGTCGAGCAATTGCTTCGGGCGCTCGCCGAAGCAATCCTCGGTTCGCGCCAGCTCAGGTACCAGGGCCGCGACTACGATCTCGCGAAGCCGTTCTGTCGCGTTAGCATCGAAGAGGCGATCGTGCAGGCTAACCCGGGCCTCGATCCGCTGTCGCTGCGCGATCAGACCTATCTGCGCAAGTTCTGTACGGGGCTGGGCATCAAGTTCGAGCAGCACGATGGCGCCGGCAAGTTACAGATCGAGATCTTCGATCGCACGGTCGAGCACGCGCTGCTCGATCCGACTTTTGTCTACGGGTACCCGGCAGAAGTCTCGCCGCTGTCGCGCGCGAAGGATGGCGATCCGTTCATCACCGATCGCTTCGAGTTCTTTCTGTCGGGCCGCGAACTCGCGAACGGATTCTCCGAGCTGAATGATCCGGAAGACCAGGCAGCGCGTTTCCAATCGCAGGTCGATCGCAAGGACGCCGGCGACGAAGAGGCGATGTTCTTCGACGCCGACTACATCCGTGCGCTCGAGTACGGCATGCCGCCCACCGCAGGCCTCGGCATCGGCATCGACCGGCTCGTGATGTTTCTCACCGACGCGCCTTCGATCCGTGACGTGCTGCTGTTTCCCCACCTGCGACCCGAGGCGTGACCTCAAAAGATCGTCCGGTCGGCGTATTCGATTCGGGGATCGGCGGTCTCACGGTGCTGCGCGCGTTGCGCGGTACGCTCCCTGCCGAGAGCTTCGTGTACCTCGGCGATACCGCGCGGTTGCCTTACGGCACCAAGACCGCAGCCACGGTCGAGCGCTATGCACTTCAGGCGGCGTCGCTACTCGTCGAGCGTGGAATCAAGTGCCTCGTGATCGCCTGCAACACTGCATCTGCCGCTGCGTTGCCCGCCATCAAGGCGCGCTATCCTCGGTTGCCCGTCATTGGGGTGGTTGCGCCCGGCGCCGCGGCCGCCTGCGCTGTTACCCGCAATGGCCACGTCGCGGTGATCGCTACCGAGGGCACGGTGCGCGGCGGCGCGTACGAGCAGGCAATCCGGCTGCTACGCCCCGACATCCGTGTGACGGCCATCGCGACACAACTCTTTGTCGCACTGGCGGAAGAGGGCTGGACGACGGGCGAGGCGGCCACGCTCACCGCGCGTCGCTATCTCGCGCCGGCATTCGCCGTCGAAGCTCCGCCCGACACTCTCGTGCTCGGTTGCACACATTTTCCCCTGCTGCGTGGCGCGATCGCCGGCGTGGTGGGCGCACGGGTGCAGATCGTGGACTCCGCGCTCACCACGGCGCTGGTGTGCCGCGAGGAGCTCATTACGCGGGGGCTGCTCGGTGAGGCGGGCGCGGCGGTCAGTCTGGATCTGCTGGCGACGGACGGAGCCGAGCGCTTCGCGCGGGTAGGGTCGGAGTTTCTGGGCATGCCGATCGACTCGGCCGACATCGAGCGAGTCGATCTGGCGCCGGTTGCGTGATTTGGGCCGGCTGTCACAAGCTGCAGCGAAACCAGGTGCCAGGGTCTGTGGCAACTCGCTTGAAACTGGATCTCTGGCCGGCCTGAGTCGCGACGGGCCCCGCCGACATCGGCATGTGCCGCAGTTGATTCAACAACGCTTCTGGCTCTCCATTGAATTCATGCGCGTCGTCGGGATTCCGCACTACCGGATCGAAGGCGCACACAAGCTGCGGCGCGCTGGTTCAGCCATTGTTGCCAGTCACCCGACACCATCCATGTTCTTTTCCTCATCTCGATGGCAGTCTTGCCGGCGCTGATCAAGGAATATGTACAGCCGCTACGGGGCCTCATCAACGATGCCGTAGGGAAGCGGCAGGGCGCTGGCGTCGATCAATGGCGCTGCGCCTTCGGCTGCATTCGGATCGATCGCGTGTTCGAAAGGCGCGACTGCGAGGAATTCAGACCCGCCCCCCGGCACGGGCGATGCGTACACGATGCGCAGTACTCGCTCGTCGCGCAGCCGGAACGAATCCCCTGGCAGCAATGGCGTGCGATGCAGGGTGCGAAAGCGCTGCATGCGCCGCTTCACGCGACCGCGATAGTGCGCACGCGCGATTACTTCCTGACCAGTATAGCAACCCTTGGTGAACGAAATTGCATCCACTAGATCGAGGTTGAGCATCTGGCCGACGAAGGCTTCGCTCGTTGCGCCGTACACCTGCGGCAATCCTGCGGCGATGTCGGCGGCGAGCCATCGCGCAGTGTCGTCTGGGTTTGCAACAGCAGGTTCACCGGCCCGTGGTGCGAGAAAGCGTCCTCCTGGGATCGATAGCGCGACGGTATCCGCAGGTACCGCACCCCAGCCGCCCTCGATGCGCCACTGTTCGGAGTCATCCTCGATCTGTACCTTTGCGCGCAGAACGTACTTGCGCAAGCGTGTGAGTACCTCTCCTGCGAGCTCGCGTGGCAGCAGCGCGAGCACATCCTCCGGCGCGAGCGCGATGAGTCGCAGCACGGCGATCACGCGCCCCTGCGGATTGTGCAGTCCGGCAAGCAACGTGCGTTCGCCGCGCAGGCGCTCCACGTCATTGGAAAGCTGCCCCTGCAGGAAGCTCAGGGCGCCCGCGCCACGCAGTCGCAGGACCGCGAAGCCGTCCAACTGGATAATATCTGGCGTGGCGTTGAGAGTCATTCGCTTCAGGCCGCTGTTTTTACTGGCATTTCCAATGGTCGGGGCTCGTTGATTCTGGCACAATTGCGCGATGATCTCCGCGGGGCCCGATAACCACACTGTCCTGGATCCGGTTTCACCTGAAACCGCTCCACAAGCCCCGCCACCACCCACCACGGAACTGGGTGGGCCCGAAGGCCCGGAGCCCACGCGTTTCGGCGATTGGGAAAAGAACGGTCGCTGCATCGATTTCTAGCGGAGACGACATGAGCCAACGACCTTTGTCCCCGCACCTGGGGGTGTACCGTTTTGGTTACACCATGTCGCTGTCGATCCTGCACAGGATCACCGGCGTGGTGCTCTCGGTGGGTTTCCTCGTGCTCGCAGCGTGGCTCATGGCCATCGCCGGCGGCGCTGAATCCTACGCGCGCATGAACGCATTCCTGGGTCACGGCGTGATCCAGGTGTTGCTCGCGGGCTGGCTCGTCTCGTTCGTCTATCACTTTGCCAATGGCATCCGGCATCTGTGCTGGGATGCGGGCTGGGGCTTCGAGAAGCCGCAAGCCCGCCGAAGTGCGCTGATTGTAGTGGTAGCGGTTGTGATCGTGGCGGCAGTGCTGCTGTACTTGTTTTTCGTTCCGCTCGCGGTTTCGCCATGAGCATCAAGTCACCGCTCGGTCGCGTGCTCGGTCACGGCTCCGCGAAGCAGGGCTCCAGTCACTGGAGGATCGAGCGCATGACCGCCATCGCGCTGCTGCCGCTCACTGTGTGGTTCGTGTGGTCGTTGCTCGCGCTGCCGTCTTTCGACTACGACGATGTGGTCGTCTGGATGGCGACACCTTGGAGCGCCGTATTGCTCGTGGTGTTCGTGCTCGCGGTCACGGTGCACTCCATGCTCGGCATGCAGGTCTTCTTCGAAGACTACCTCCACGGTCCGTCGATCAAGTGCATCACACTGCTGCTCAACAATTTCGTGCACGTGCTCACCGCCGCGGCGGGCGTGTTCGCCGTACTCAAGATTGCCGTTGGCGGTAACTAGATGTCTGCCTATACCTTCATCGATCACACTTACGACGTCGTGGTCGTGGGCGCCGGCGGCGCCGGCCTGCGTGCGACGCTCGGTCTCGCCGAAGCGAAGCTCACCACCGCCTGCATCACCAAGGTGTTCCCGACGCGCAGCCACACGGTTGCCGCGCAGGGTGGCATCAGCGCGTCGCTCGGCAACATGGGCGAGGACAACTGGCGCTGGCACATGTACGACACCGTCAAGGGGTCGGACTGGCTCGGCGACCAGGACGCCATCGAGTTCATGTGCAAGGAGGCGCCCGCCGCCGTCATCGAGCTCGAGCACTACGGCGTGCCGTTTTCGCGCACGGCCGAAGGGCGCATCTACCAGCGTCCGTTCGGTGGCATGACCACCAACTACGGCAAGGGTATCGCCCAGCGCACCTGCGCGGCCGCGGACCGCACCGGTCACGCGATGCTGCACACGCTTTATCAGCAGTCGATCCGTCATCAGGCAGAATTCTACGTCGAGTATTTCGCGCTCGACCTCATCATGGAAAATGGAGAGTGCCGCGGCGTGATCGCGCTCGACATGGCCACGGGCCAGCTGCATCGCTTCCGCTCGCACATGGTGATGATCGCCACCGGCGGTTACGGCCGCGCGTATTTTTCCTGCACCTCCGCGCATACCTGTACGGGTGACGGCGGCGGCATGGTACTGCGTGCCGGCTTGCCGATGCAGGACATGGAGTTCGTGCAGTTCCATCCCACGGGCGTATACGGCTCGGGTTGCCTCATTACCGAAGGCGCGCGTGGAGAGGGTGGTTATATCACCAACTCCGCGGGTGATCGTTTCATGGAGCGCTATGCGCCCAACGCGAAGGATCTTGCCTCGCGTGACGTCGTCAGTCGTGCGATGACGGCGGAGATCCGCGAAGGACGCGGAGTCGGCGATCACAAGGATCATATCCATCTGCACCTCGAGCATCTGGGGCCTGAGGTGATCAAGGAGCGTTTGCCGGGCATCGCCGAGACCGCGCGGATCTTCGCGGGCGTCGATGTGAACAAGGAGCCGATCCCGGTGCTGCCTACCGTGCACTACAACATGGGCGGAATTCCCTGCAATTATCACGGCGAGGTCGTGAAGGATCGCAGCGACACGGTCGTTCGTGGTCTCATGGCCGTGGGCGAAGCGGCCTGCGTGTCGGTGCACGGCGCGAATCGTCTCGGTTCGAACTCGCTGCTGGATCTCGTGGTGTTCGGTCGCGAGGCCGCGCGTCATTGCGCACAAGTCGTGAAGCCGGGCGAAAGACACAAGGCGTTGCCGACCGACGGTGCCGACCTCGCTGTGTCGCGCCTCGACAAGCTGCGCAATGCGAAAGGCTCACGCCCCACCGCAGCTATCCGCCTCGAGATGCAGAAGATCATGCAGTCCGATGCCGCAGTGTTCCGCACCGAGTCCACGATGCGTGAAGGCATCTCCA
>JBDSRN010000003.1:0-14248 GCA_039929265.1 Steroidobacteraceae bacterium
AGTGTTTCGATCAGCGCCAGCTCTTCCGCGTTCTTCGTGATCAGCGAGGCGAACTTCAGCAGCACCTGCTTGCGTTGACCGGGCCTGGTGCGCGACCAGGCGCCGCTGTCGAATGCGCGACGCGCGGCGGCCACGGCAGCATCGATGTCCGCGCTGTCGCACGCGGCGACCTTGCCCAGCACGCGCCCGTCCAACGGGCTGATGCAATCGAACGTCGCACCATTGCCGGCAGCGACGAACTTGCCATCGATGAACGCCTGCGTACGCAATGCGAGTGCGACGGAACGTTGCTGCCAATCGACGACCTGGGCGACTGCGCTCATGCGGGCTCCTGAATGTTGACTTGGCTGCGTCAGAACGTGGGCGGCGTGCACGCGCTCACGAGTTCGCAGACTTCGCGTCCGGTGTTGCGGAAACGGTGTGGAATGTTGCTTGCGAAGTAGTATGCCTCGCCAGCCGCCAGGACGCGCGAGTTGCCACCAACGGTGATCTCGATCGAGCCACTGACCACGACGCCGCACTCCTCGCCCCGATGCGCGAGCGCGTCCTCGCCCGTATCCGCGCCTGGCGAATAGCGTTCGCGCAGCACCGTAAGCTGACGCCCTGCCCGCTGCGCCGCGACCAGGCGCACTGACACCTCGTCATTGCCGATCTCGAGCAGCTCGTCGCTGCCGTAGAACACCTGTGGCACCGCGGTAAAATCGCTGGTGAAGAACTCCGCGAGCGACATGGGGATCCCGTCGAGCAGCTTCTTCAGTGAGCTCACCGAGGGACTCACCCGGTTCATTTCGACGAGGGAAATCAGCCCGTTGGTCACCCCGGCGCGCCTCGCGAGCTCGCGTTGTGACAGCCCAAACAGCTGCCGGATGCGCTTCAGGCGATCGCCCACGTCCAGCTTTCCCGCAGCGGCTTTGCTCATGAAAGTGTCTATAATTTTCGACGATGGGGATGAAATCTGGCTATTTCTGGTCCCAGCTGTCAACTTTTCTTATCATCGATTCATTCCGTCCCCAGGAGCCGACACATGTCAGCCAGTCTCACCCCCATTCCTGCCACGCAGCCACTGACCCGCGCCGAGCTGGAAGCGCACTGGATGCCGTTCACCGCGAACCGCCAGTTCAAAAGCGCGCCGCGAATGATGGTGCGCGCGCAAGGCATGCACTACTGGACCAGCGAAGGGCGTCGCGTGCTCGACGGCGCCGCGGGTTTGTGGTGCGTGAACGCCGGGCATGGTCGCAAGGAGATCGCGAGCGCGGTCGCCGAATCACTCGAGACCATGGAGTTCGCGCCGCCGTTCCAGATGGGACACCCGAGTGCCTTCGTGCTCGCCAACAAGCTGGTGAAAATCGCGCCTCTCGGAATGGACCATGTGTTCTTCACCAACTCCGGCTCTGAAGCCGTCGATACCGCGTTGAAGATTGCGCTCGCCTGGCATCGCGCGCGCGGTGACGCGGCTCGCACGCGACTCATCGGTCGCGAACGTGGTTATCACGGTGTGAACTTCGGCGGTATCTCCGTAGGTGGTCTGGTGGGCAATCGCAAGACTTGGTCCGCCGCGATGGTCGCCGGCGTCGACCACCTCCCGCACACCCACCTGCCTGCGAAGAATCTGTTCTCGCGCGGCGAGCCCGCGCATGGCGAGTATCTCGCCGACGAGCTGCAGCGCATTGTGGCGTTGCACGACGCCTCGAATATCGCAGCGGTGATCGTCGAGCCGATTGCAGGATCCACGGGTGTGCTCGTGCCGCCAGTCGGCTACCTCAAGAAGCTGCGTGAGCTGTGCACGCAGCACGGCATTCTTCTGATTTTCGACGAGGTCATCACCGGCTTCGGTCGCACGGGTTCGCCGTTCGCCGCGCAGCAGTTCGGCATCACGCCGGACATCATCACGATGGCGAAAGGCCTCACCAACGGCGCCGTGCCCATGGGCGCGGTTCTGGTGAAGCAGGAAGTCCACGACGCCTTCATGCAGGGGCCCGAGTCGGCGATCGAGTTCTCGCATGGCTACACGTATTCCGGGCATCCCACGGCCTGCGCCGCCGCGATCGCGACGCTCGACATCTACGAGCGCGAATCGCTGCTCAGGCGTGCGGGCAGTCTCAGCTCTTACTGGGAAAATGCGGCGCATGCCCTGAAAGGCCTGCCGACCGTCATCGACATCCGCAATTACGGCCTCATCGCAGCGATCGAGCTCGAACCCATTGCGGGCAAGCCCGGCGTGCGCGGTTACGAGACTTTCCTGAAATGCTACGAGCGCGGTGTACTCGTGCGTGCGACGGGCGACACGATCGCACTGTCGCCGCCGCTGATCATGGAGAACAAGCACATCGACGAGATCTTCGGCACCCTGTCGTCGGTGTTGCGGGGCCAATGAAAAAGGCCCGGTGTTCGCACACTGGGCCTCGCACAATCGCAATTCAAATCATCGTCGGACGATGTTTATTCCATCGCCCACGGCAGGGTGGTCGAGATCGACGCCCAGGCCTTGCCCTGTGTGTCGAAAACCTTCGTGCCCGGGGTGTCATCGTAGTCGCTGCCGTCGATGTACTTCAGCGCGAACGAGAAGTTGTTCCACGTCTTCGTGAAGCCCGCCGACCAGTCGATGTACTCGAAACCATCCCAGTAGTCGCCAAAGCTGTAACCCAGGTGCGTGACAAACGCGAAATCCTGAGGCAGCGGGAAAGTGCCGTTGCCTTCTACGTAGAACGCCGACGTATCACCCGGCACACCTGCGAACTCAGGCGAATACCACAGCTTGCCGGAGAAATACCCCCTGCTCAGGCCCGCATAGACTTCGGTGTAGTTGAAGTCGCTGTTGCCCGGGTAGGTGTAGAACGCCACGCCCACGTCGTAGCCGAAGCTGTCGGCCGCATCGCCACCGGCGAACCCGAGGCCCAGATCCAGTTCGAGGTCCGCATCCGGGTAACTGTCGTTGTCCAGATTGCTGCCCCAGGCGAACGCGTAGAACCCGCTGTCATGCGCGTAGTTCACGCCCAGCTGGAAGGCCGGGTCCTTGGCGGTCTGGGTGAAGCCGCGGAAATCGTAATCGGACACTATCGTAGGGGTCACAGAGATCCCGGCGTTTGCAGCGCCCACCGCCGCCAGCAGCGCTCCGCCCAACAACATACGCGACTTGATCATGAATCCTCCTGGAAAACGCTTGTTGCAAATGCCCTACGTAGGCATTGCAAGCATTTTACCAGCGATTGGCGTGCTCGAGAGCGGGTTATTCCGAGGATTTTTTCGCGTTTGCACATCAGGTTGGCAGCGGCAGGAATAGCACCAATGTAGTGGAAAAAACTACAAATACGGCACAAGCACCAAACTCATCGCGCCTGGCGTCGCACTTTGCGAACGATCGACTGCTGGCAGCACGCGATGATTTTGTATCCCTGCAGTCTTGTGGTGAATCCGCTACAGCCAATCTCCGGCGGGCTTGTCGGACGAACTCGGTGAGAGCGCAGAAGCAAGGATCAGAAAGAAAGCCGTCGTGCCAGAGCGGCAGGCGGCTTGGAGGGCGTCACCGGAACAATAAGGGGACAGCCCAAATCAGAGCGTTGGCCGGCGCATGGCACCTGCGCTACCCGTCACTTCGGAATCGGCCAGGCGTTGAGCGCGCTCCAGTCGCCGCTGGCACGCGCCAGCGCCGAGCGAGCGCGCCAGTAATCGCGCAACGCGCCGACCGCCTCTTCGCGTGCTGCCAGGTCGGAGCGCGCCATCCGCGTGTGATCCAGCACCGTGGCGTCAGGCTCCTGCGCGACGCGGGCGCGGATGTCGGCGTGATTGGGCAGCACTTCGTTGCGGTAGCGCTGCGACATGTCACGGGTGGTGGCGAGCTCCGCCGCGTGCACCTGGATATCGGTGCGCGCCGCGAGCCACAGCAACTGCAGGGTGCGCAGCGCAGTACGCATCTGCGAGTCATTGATGAGCAGTTGCGACTGGCGCTGATCGAGCAGCGGCAGCTCCACCACCGCGTTCGGCCCGATGAACGATGTGCCGTCTGCCGCGCGCTCGATGAAGGCACCGAGCTCGAGACTACCCAGCCAGCGCCAGTGACGCTGCGCGCGCAGCGTTGCCACGCGCCCCTCGATCGCGGCGCGCGCGACGATCAGATCCAGGCGCCGCTCCAGCGCAAGGCGCTCGAGATCGCCGAGCACAGGATCCGCGGCCGGAAGCTCGGGCAATACACTGCTCAGCTTCAGGCTGTCGCCCCCATTCGCGAGCCCCAGAAGCTGTGCAAGTTTCGCGCGCGCCGTGCGTGCATCGAGTTGTGCGCGCCACACCGCTTGCTGCACCCCGAAAATCGTGTTGCGCTCGAGCGCGAGATTGAGCGCGCTCGCCTTGGCGGCCTGCATGCTGTCGATGCCACGCTGCGCGAATTGCAGCGCCTCGGCGCGCATCTGCGCAACCTGATCGGCGGCAACGCTCTCAATGTATGCCTGCTGCACACGCGCTGCGATGCCAAGAATCTGGTCTGCCGCTTCCGCGCGCGCGCGCTCGTTTTCGATGCGCGCGATGCGCCTGCGCTCCGGCCCGTTAAGCAACGCGAGCACGTTCTGCAGCGCGCCGATGGAAATGTTGTTGCGCGGGTAGAAAGCCGCGTAGCGACCGCCAGGCTGACGCACGCCCACGATCGCGTAGGGATTCGGCGGCGTAGCCGCAGCAACGTACTCTGCGCGGCTGATCTCGGTCTTCTCGATCGCGAGTTGTACTTCAGGATTCGCGAGGAACGCGATGGCAACGGCTTCCGATGCAGTGATGCCGTCGGCGCGCAGAGCCTCCACCGTGCGCGCGGCTTGCGCATCCGCCGCGGCATCCAGCCGCCATGCGAGCCCTTGCGGTGCTTCGCGTGCGACGAGCTTTGCCGTCGCGTCGAAGTTCTCCCGCGCGCTGGGTACCGCACAGCCGTGCAGCAATAGCGCGCACAGCAGCGTGAATGTTCCGCCCACAAGGCCGTTTCGCATGTTGCGCACGCTACCACAGCTGCAATTTGTTCACTCCTTGATAAGAGGCGGTCTTTGCAACTCAGGAGTACGGACTCATGCAGCATACGTAGCGGCAGCAGCCACGATCACATTGTTCGCTGGCGTCGCAGGCGCTGGTCGAAGTTCCGAACCCGCCGCGCGAAGCAAAGCAAAGGGCGGCAATTGAGCTTGCACAGCGCCGCAGAAACGCGGTGCGGCCTGCAGTGCTGTGCATCCACACGGCAGCTGAATCAAGCGCGCAGCTGGCGAGCCCTGATCCTCTGCTTCATGGCCAAAGTTGTCATTGACTCGCTTGCACTGGTCTGCGTTCCGCATTTGAATTAAGGCCGCCACAGCGACAAGATCTCGTATCGAACAGACCAAAATCCGGAAGCCGCCCGCCAGAGCGGCCCCGCACAGGGACATAATGAAGCCGGGCAGCAGCACGTCAGTCACCATCGATTCACGCACCTCGATAATCACCGTCGCCCTCTGCTATCTCATTGCAGTGTTCGAGGGCTTCGATCTGCAGGCTGCGGGTGTCGCCGCGCCGAAGCTCGGACCCGCCTTCCAGATGGCGCCGGCGGCAATGGGGTGGTTTTTCTCCGCCTCGACATTCGGACTCATGCTCGGGGCCGGATTCGGTGGGAGGCTGTCGGATCGCTTCGGTCGAAAATCCGTGCTCATCTTCTCGGTGGCGGTGTTCGGCAGCATGTCCGTGCTCACCGGTCTCGCGCCGAATGTGGACTCACTGCTGCTCGCGCGCCTTTTCACCGGTGTCGGTATCGGCGGCGCATTGCCAAATCTCGTATCGCTGGTTGCGGAGAACAGCAAGCCGTCGCGCAAGAACACGTCGGTCGGTCTGCTGTACGCCGGCCTGCCCAGCGGCGGCGCACTGGCGAGTCTGACCGCGGCGGTGAGCAGCGCCGAAAGCTGGCAGACGGTGTTCTTTGTCGGCGGTATCGCCCCCCTGATTGCGATTCCATTGCTGATGTTCGTGCTGCCGGAGTCGCATCAGCTCACCGCAGTGAAACAGGCGCAGGCCACCCAGGGCGCCAGGTTGCGCGTGGGCTACGGCGTCGCGCTGTTCGGCGACAACCGCGCGCCGCGCACGATACTGCTGTGGCTGAGTTTTTTCTTCGCGCTGCTGACGATGTACCTGCTGCTCAACTGGCTACCGACGCTGCTCGTCAACCGGGGCCTCAGCAGGCCCGATGCATCGTATGCGCAACTCTCGTTCAACCTGCTCGGTGCGCTCGCCAGCATGACCACCGGCATCCTGATGGACCGCATGTCGCTGTCGAAGGTCGTCATCGTCTCGTTCGGCGCCGCGGGCGTGAGCCTGTGGTTACTTTCGAACGTGACGCCAGTGTTTGCCACCGCGGTCGCGGTGGCCGGCTTCGTCGGCATCGCCATGTGTGCGACGCAGGCGCTGTTGTATGCGGTGGCGCCGAGCAACTATCCGACCGAGGTGCGTGGCACCGGGGTCGGGTCCGCGGTGGCTGTCGGACGACTCGGCTCCGCCGCCGGTCCGTTGCTCGCAGCCGCACTGCTGGGGTCGGGCAAGGCGCCGCAGGACGTCTTGCTGCTGCTGGTGCCGATCATCATCGCCGCGGGCCTGTTGGCCCTGGTGCTTGTCGGTCTGATGCGCAGGAATTCGGCAAGCCTCTGAGCTACCCCATCGCGTAGCGTTTGCAGCTGTTCGTTCTGCAGTGAGCAACAGTGAGGCCGCCCCAGCGCAAGCGGTTGGCTGTCTCTTCGTCGACCAGGAACGGCTGTGTCGTAACGAGAATTCGTGAAAGTGCAGGAGCGCATTATGCAACGGCCGCCAGCACGCTTCATCTCCTCACCCAGAGCACGCATGTATTCCAGTCGGCTGCGCCGCCTTATCGACTTGGCGGCATTGGTGACGCTCATGTTGACCGGCCGGCGGGTAGTGAGAACTTTGCACATCCCGTCGTGTTTCTCTTTATGATCTGGGTCAAGCCGCACTTGGCTGCAGCGCGGAATAACTTGTGCGGCACCGACGCTGGCTCGCATCAATGAAGCATCAATACACAGACCGCTGGCGCGCGGTCATCCAGAAGTTCCAGCAACCCTCGAGCGCGAGTGCGCTCTGGCAGATCGCCAACACGGTCGTGCCTTACGTCCTCGTGTGGTACGTGATGTACCTGTTGAAGGACATCTCCCTGTGGCTGACGATTCCATTCGCCATCATCGCGGGCGGGCTGCTGGTGCGCGTCTTCATTATCTTCCACGACTGCGGCCACGGATCGTATTTCAAATCGCGCTGGGCCAATGACATCGTCGGCTTCGTGACGGGCGTGCTGACTTTCACGCCCTACTACCATTGGCGTTGGGAACACGGAATTCATCACGGTACTTCAGGGCATCTGGACAGGCGCGGCACGGGGGACATCTGGACGATGACCGTGCAGGAGTACCTCGACTCCTCGCGCTGGAGGCGGTTCTCTTACCGCCTGGCGCGCAATCCAGTCGCGCTCTTTGTCATCGCGCCCTTGTTCGTATTCATCGTGCTTCAGCGTTTTCCTTCGAGGAAGGCCAGTCGGCGTGAGCGTCACTCCGTGTGGTGGACGAACCTGTGCCTGCTGTGCATGTCGGCCCTCATGATCTGGCTGTTCGGCTTCGGTGCCTACCTCTTCATGCAGACCGTCGCATGGATTGTGGCAGGTGCGGCGGGCCTGTGGCTGTTCTACGTTCAGCATCAGTTCGAGGATGTGTACTGGGAGCGAGGTGAAGACTGGAACTACGTCTCCGCAGCGCTGCAAGGCAGCTCGTTCTACAAGCTGCCGAGGATCCTGCAATGGCTATCCGGCAACATCGGCTTTCATCACATCCACCACCTGAATCCGCGCATTCCGAATTACAATCTCGAGGAATGCCACGCAGCGGATCCGGTTTTTCAACAGGTGAAGCCGGTCACCTTGTTTTCCAGCCTGAGGTCACTCGCGTTTCGTTTCTGGGATGAGCCGGAGAAGAAGCTGGTGGGCTATGCACGCATGAGGCAGCTGCGCGAGCAACAGCGACAGCAACGGGGTAGCGGCCGCGCTAAAGCGTCGGGGGCTGACGGGGTGCTGGGTATAGACGTCGCTCACTGCACGCGCAACGGCGACGCCAGGTAGCGCGAGACGAGCCGGTATGCGAAGCGGCTTCCCATGCTCGTTCTTCGCGCCCGGCGTACTTGCGTGCGATCGGGATGATGGCTGCCGATCGCCACGCTGGTAATTTTTACAGCGCGCGGAGATATCTTTGAACCGCGGTATCCTTCGAATCTCAGCGAAGCGACGCCCGTTCTGTCCGACGCGATGAATCACCCAGACAACAATTCCCATTCTCCGATCGCTCCCGCCGAAATCGGCGATCACGTCTATCGCGCCATGGTCGGCGCGATCCGCGACTACGCAGTTATTTTCCTCGATCCCGAGGGCTTTGTAAGGTCGTGGAATACTGGTGCGCACCTGCTTACGGGCTACGATTCAAGTGAGATTCTCGGCAGGCACATTTCCATTTTTTACCCGCCTGACGCCATCGCGAGGAGCCTTCCCAGCCATGTACTCGTAGAATCGATTCGTCTCGGGAGTTTTGAGGACGAAGGCTGGAGACTGAAAAAGGACGGCTCGCGTTTTTGGGCGAACGTCATCTTCACAGCCGTGCACAGTGACGACGGCAAGCTCATTGGTCATTCCAAAGTCACTCGCGACCTCACGGATCGAAGACAGTCGGAGGAATCAGTTCGCCTCAGCGAGGAGCGCTTCCGCTCATTGGTCGAAGGGGTCACGGACTATGCGATCTTCATGCTTGACCCGACCGGTGTCGTTACCACCTGGAATGCTGGCGCAAAGCGCCTGAAGGGCTATGACGAGTCCGAGATCATCGGCGCGCATTTCTCGAAGTTCTATCCGCCCGATGCACTTCAGCGCGGCCTGCCTGAAAGGGAATTGAAAGGCGCTACCCTGGAAGGTCGATACGAAGATGAGGGATGGCGACTGCGCAGGGACGGGTCGCGGTTCTGGGCAAACGTCATCCTCACGGCGATCCGCGATCGAAGCGGGACGCTGATGGGTTTTTCGAAGATCACCCGCGACCTTACGGAACGACGCAAACATGAGGAAGAACTCGAACTAAGCGAGAAGCGCTTTCGGTTGCTCGTCGAAGGAGTTACCGAGTACGCCATCATCATGCTGGACAGCGACGGTTATGTATCCAGCTGGAATGCCGGGGCGGAGCGCATCAAGGGTTACCAGAGCGACGAGATAATCGGGAAGCACTTGTCTCGCTTCTATCCGTCCGAAGACGTGGTCGCCAACAAGCCTTGGCGGCAGTTGGCAACGGCGCGCGAGACGGGGCGTGCGACCGATGAAGGCTGGAGAGTACGCAAGGATGGTTCGCTTTTCTGGGCCCACGCAATCCTCACGACATTGCACGACAATGAGGGTCACATCTATGGTTTTGCAAAGGTTACCCAAGACCTGACACAACGCAGGGATGCGGAGAACCTTGCTGAGACGGCTCAGCGGATGCACGAGTTCATAGCCATGCTGGCCCATGAGTTGCGCAACCCGTTGGCCCCCATTCGAAATGCGATCGCCCTCATGGGCCGCCGCGGCTTGGGCGATCCCACGTTTGAATCAATGCGGCAGATGATTGATCGTCAGAGCGCCCTCCTGACCCGCCTGCTCGATGAGTTGCTGGACGTCAATCGAATCGCTCGTGGCGAGTTCGTGATCGACCGCCAATCGATGGATTTGCTGGAAGTGGTTGCGCGCGCCCGCGAAGCGAGCGGCCCCTTGATCGGAGCTCGGGACCACAAATTGCATCTGTCTGTACCAGCGGGACCCATCGCTGTCAGCGGCGATCTACTGCGCCTGACCCAGGCGCTCGTGAATCTGCTGAACAACGCAGCCAAGTACACTCCCCCGGGCGGCAATATCTGGCTGACCGTCCGAGTGGATGGGAGCGAAGCGCAAATCATCGTCGAAGATGATGGCCAGGGCATCCCTGAGGACAAACTGGAACAGGTCTTCAATCTGTTCATGCAGGTCGAGCCGAATTCTGGCAGCGCCCTGGGCGGCCTCGGCGTAGGACTGGCACTGGTTCGGCGCATCGTTGATTTGCACGGCGGAAGCGTCAGAGCCCGCGGTCGAGGGGAACGCCAGGGAACGATCTTCACGCTTAAATTGCCACTCGGGGCAGGCGCGCTTGAGTCGGTCGCGACGACACAGACCAGCGATTCAGCGCTCCCAGTGCGACGCGTGCTCATCGTCGACGACAACAAGGACGCCGCAGATAGCATGAACCTTCTGGTTCGCTCGCTTGGCCAGGACACCCGAGTGGCGTACGACGGACCGTCCGCGCTCATTGCGGCAAAAACCTTCAAGCCTGAACTGGTTTTCCTGGATATCGGCATGCCACACATGAGCGGCTACCAGGTCGCCAAGCAGATACGTTCGGGTGGTTCGCACGGCAACCCAACGCTCGTTGCCATCACAGGCTGGGGACAGGAGGCTGACCGGCATAGGGCGTTGGCCGCGGGGTTCAACCATCACTTCGTGAAGCCGATCAGCGAAGCCAATATTCGCAAATTGCTTTCGGGAAAGCGGCTCGAGGATGGTGGCTAGGGAGGGACTCAAAAAGTCAACTTAACCAGTTGATTGTTAAAGCATCTTTCCGACCCTTACGAGTTGGTGCCCCCAGCAATGCCCCCAAGTTGAAAAGCTGAACTGCTGCGCAGTGACGTCAATAGCTCACCACCGCGGCCAGATTGACTGTGGACAAACCCAGAGCTACCAAGCTTCAGCATTCCGAACTTGAGGAATTGCCACGCCACGAAACCTCTCGCGATGAGCGCAACAATGTCCTGCAGCCGATCGAGTCCGAGACCCAACGATCGGTCTGCCGCGATCAGTTGATTCGAGGAATGCATAGATCTCCTGGTCATGCTCGTTCAAAGGATTGATGCTGCGGTGAATGCCGCGATCGCCGCGATCGGCAACGTGGCCACCCACGACAACAGCACATTGCGCAGCATCGAGCGATCGAGTGTGTTCGCGCTCGATCCGACGCCGGCGATGGCGCCGACCGACACATGCGTCGTGGAAACCGGCATCCCGAACTTGCTCGCGAACAGCACCAGAAGGGCCGTGATGAGATTCGCGGCCACACCCTGCGGATGATCCAGTTGCGCAATGCGGTGGCTCATCGTTTCGGCCACGCGTGCAGCGAAGAGCCATCCACCGGCCATCATGGCAACTGCCACCGCGAGCGCGGAAAGGCGCACGTCAAGGAGTTCGCCCGCGACCAGCAGCGCCGCGAGTTTCGGCGTGTCATTCACTCCACGCGCGAAGCAGATGGCCATTGCGGAAAAGACATGCAGGCGGTCGAGACCGCGCGAAATCGATAGGCGGGCTGCCGGCTGGAGCCGATCACAAGAAGCATCTGTGTCCACGACGACGCTCGGCAGTTGCATGCTTGAAGTACGAACCGACAATTGCGTGCCGATCTGGATCGGAATCGGCGGCGGAACAATGCACGCACAGTCGGCGACCGGCGATGTTGAGCGACGCAGGAATCGGAATAACACCGCCGCCAGCGCTGCGGAGGCCAGCGGGCTCACCAACAGCGGAAGAAAGTAGATCACGCCAAGTTTCGAGAAGCTCACTTCACCGCCGAGCGCAAACCCCGCGCCGACGAGGCCGCCAACGAGTGCATGCGTGGTCGACACCGGAAATCCAATCCAGGTCGCAAGCAGAATCGTCGCTGCGGATCCGACTGCGACGCTGCTGATGAAGGCTGGTGCGCCAACCACCGCAGCGGATACCAGGCCTTTGCCGGAGAAGCTATGCACCAGGGATTCGGCAAGGAACACCGATGCCAGCGCACCAGCGAGCGTGGCGACCGTGGCGAGTACCAGGGCGGGCCGGAACCCGAGTGTTCCCGATCCCCAAACCGTGGCAAACCCTTTGAAATTGTCGTTGGCGCCGTTGCCGAATGACAATGCGAACGCGCCGGCGATGAGCAACCATTCCATGGGTCAGCAGACTCCTAACAACACGCGCCTGCGGAGCCGTCTGAGTTCGCGTCGGTGGCAAATGGAATGCTGCCGCCGCAACCAGGAAACAAGCCGAAGTGGCGTGAAAAGTCACCGACGAAGTCGAAGTGTGTTGCAAACCGCGTCTCACGCAGCATGCGCCAGGTGTTGCCGCATACAGCAAACACTCGTCCGGTTTCGATGTGGTGGTGTTTATCGAGGTCAAAGAACGCCGGGAGACCTGAAACCGTTCCTCGATACACCACCGCCTGCCCATGATCCTCGCAGGCGTCTTCGAGACCATCGATCTTGAAAAGCCGATACGTCGCCGAGTGAAAGCGAACTTCGCCGACGCGCGCCGCAAGCTCGGGGTCGGTGACTTCGATGCGGTTGTCGGCGGTCAGCCGAGGATCCACGAAACCAGTGCGGCGCGCGAGGCGCAGAAAGTCGTTCCAGTACAGGGCGCCACCGAGGCACTCCCCATACAGCACCGGATCGCTGCGCGCCGCCTCCGGCACACGCCGATCGGCGTAGACATCGGAGAAGTAGAATTCTCCACCCTGCTTGAGCAGCCGATGCACGCCGCGCAACACGGCATCCTTGTCCGGTGAGAGATTGACGACGCAGTTCGACACAATCACGTCGAAACTGCCGGGATCGAGATCGAGCTCCTCCAGCCGCTCGATGTAGCCGTGACGAAATTCCACGTTCGAGAAGCCGAAATTACTGGCGTGGTGTTCGCGATGGCGTTCGGCAACCGCGAGCTGCTCGTTCGTCATGTCGACACCGACGACGGAGCCTTCCGGCCCAACGAGCTGCGACAACGCGTAGACATCGCGCCCGGCTCCGCAGCCCAGATCGAGCACACGGCAACCGTTCACTAGCGGCGGACACACGAGGCCGCAGCCGTAGTAGCGGTTGAGCACTTCAGGATGAATACGCGCGAGCACTGGCTTGAGCCAAGCGGGAACGGCGGTCGCGTCGCAGCAAGCCGTCGTCTTGAGGTCGCTCGACGTCTGCAACTGCTTGCCGTAATAGTCTTGAACGATTGTATGCATGGTGTACCTCAGTCGCTGTGTGACCCGCGTTTCTTACAGCCTTCGCGGGGCCGGTCAGTGGGTGGGCTCGACTGGCCCGTAGTTACAGGGCGCGGCGCGCGGCCGGAGATGTATGTCGGCAAAACCCGCCCGGGCGTGTTCGCCCGTGTTGTCAGTATCGGACCCGATCGCGATCGAGAGTCTCCCGGGATGCTTCGCCCCAAACAGCGCCTCGACATCCGCAAGCAGATCGCGTCGCTCGCTCACCCAGGCGCCGACATCTCGGGCGCCGCTGCGCAAAACGACGAGTCGCACGCGTTTGGTGTAGGCGCTCGCGCGTATCGTGCCGACCGGATATCGGTTGTCCCAGACATAGTTGATCGCCGCGCTCGGCACAGATGCACCGTGCATCGATCGCGCGATGCGCAGCTTGGCTCGCTCGGCAATACTCATCGATTCAGCAGGAACGTCGAATGCCAAGTATATGCGCGCCGCGAAGTCATCGCCGCTGCGAGTAGCGAGATCGGCGCGCTGCAGCGGAGCATCGATGCGCCAACGCCAGCACAACACCGGCGTCGCCGACAGATCGACGTCGAGCGGGCGCACGAGCAGCCCCATGCTGGCGCGCGCGACCGACTCGATGGCGGTGACGCCATCCCAGATCATGGACCGGAACAGCGTCGCTGGCACGTCGGTGTCAAACGACTGGACTCGCCAGGGTGGCCCCGGCGCGGTGGATATCAGGTCGATACGCTCCGCCGCGTGCGCGCAAAGAGCGCCAGACGGGCCATACACCAGCGTCCAGACCGCCAGCCAATCGAGCGGCTTAGCCACACCGCACCTCGCACCATTCGGCCGGCAGCAATTCGAGATTCTCTGGCTCGTCAATGTCGGGCAGCGGCGCCCGCGATTCGCAGCGCCATCCGAGCTTTTCGAACTTGTCGAGCGTCTGCCGCGCGACTGCGGAAGTGCTCCACGCGATGCCTTGAAATACGTGCTCCTCGAAGCGCCTCATCCCTAACAACACATAGCCGCCATCGGTCGCGGGAATCAGCACCGCATCGTGCTCGCGCAGAGACTCCGCGGCTTCGCGCATCCGCCCGGCGTCGAGCGCCGGACAGTCGGTTCCAACGAAGAGCGCCGGATGCTTGCCGCCGAGCACTCGATGCGCCGCGCTCGCCAGTCGCTCACCGAGATCC
>JBDSRN010000004.1:0-13654 GCA_039929265.1 Steroidobacteraceae bacterium
CTGGTCAACACCTGCCTTCGTGCTGAGATCGGTCTCGCGCCACTCGACGCGTCCGCCGAAGCGACGCAGCTCCGGCACCACGTTGGTGAGCGGCGTGTCCGCAACAATCATCAGATCGTAGCCGTGACGCGCGCACTGGATGGCGAGCTCGCGGCCGATTCCACTCGAGGCGCCGGTCACCAAGGCTAACGGTCGGTGTGCTGCATTCATGGCGCTCTCCAGAAAAGCTGAATCCCAATGATGCGGCGCAACTGCGCCATTGCATGTCGGATGACGAGCGGATCGCTGTAGTCCGGGCGGTATTCCAGGCAGGTCCAGCAGCCGGTGCTCGGATCAGCCGCTGTTGCGCAACGCCGTGGCCACCGCGTTGATAGAGAGCTGGATGCCTTCCTGCACCCGGGCATCGGTTTCGCCCGCCCGATGGCGCTTGAGCAGCTCCACCTGCAATAAATTGAGCGGCTCTATATATGGCAGGCGCAGGCGGATCGACGCATCGAGCGCGGGATTTTTCTCCAGGAGTTGCGTCTGGCCGGTGATATCGAGCACCACGTCATGCGTCGTCTTCCAGGCGGACTCGATGCGGCTGAAGATGGCGGCGCCAAGCTTCTGGTCCTGTACGAGCGTGAGATAGCGTCGCGAGATCGCCATGTCGGACTTGGCAAGCACCATCTCCATGTTGTCAAGCGTTGCCTGGAAGAACGGCCAGGTGGCCGCCATTTCCTTCAACAGGACGCGATCGGAAAATGCAGCGAGCGCCTGACCTGCGCCATACCAGCCCGGCAGCATGACGCGTGCCTGCGCCCAGCTGAATACCCAGGGAATCGCGCGCAGGTCCTCGATGCGATCGGATTGGGTCCGTGACGCGGGACGCGAGCCGATCTTCAGCGTCGCGATCTCGGTGAGCGGAGTGAGCTGGCGGAAGAAGATATTGAAGCCTTCGGTGCCGTACACGAGCTCGCGATAGGTGCGCAATGCGTCTTCGGAGATGGTGTCCATCGCCTGTCCGAAGCGCGTCGCCACCTCGACCGAGCGCACGGGCGCCGTGAGCGAGGCATGTAGCGTCGCGGCCGTAATGGCTTCCAGATTCTTCGCGGCGCTTTCGCGCGTGCCATATTTTGCGGCGATGATCTCGCCCTGTTCGGTAATGCGGATGCGCCCCTGCACGGTGCCGCGCGGCTGCGCGCTGATCGCAGCGAACGCCGAGCCGCCGCCACGGCCCACGGAACCGCCGCGACCGTGGAAGATCTGCATCGCAGTGCCGCTTTCCGCGAACACGGCGGCGAGCGAACGAGTCGCACGGTTCAGACTCCACACGGAGGTGATATAGCCGCCGTCCTTGTTCGAGTCCGAGTAGCCGACCATCACTTCCTGGTAGCCGCGCCGGCGACACCCCAGCGCGATCTCCGGCACGGACAGCCACGCGCGCATGATCTGCGGAGCGCGTTCCAGATCCCCGATGGTCTCGAACAACGGCACCACCATGATCGGGGCGGCCGCCGGGTCCGCGGGCCGGTACAGCCCTGCCTCCTTCAGCAGGATATTGACCTCGAGCATGTCGGACACGCTCTCGCACTTGGAGATGATGTAGCAGGTGATGCACGCGGGACCGTACTGCTCGTGCGCGCGCGCTGCGCCACGCCCGATCGCCAGCTCGGACTGCGTTTCTTCGCCGTACATCGCGAACGGACTCGACAGCAGGCGCGCACTCCCGAGCTCCTGGCGTAGCAGCGCCACGCGCGCCTCTTCGTCGAGGCTCGCATAGTCCGGATGCACACCGGCCACCTGCAACAGATCGCCGACCACGCGTGCATGCACGTCGGAGTTCTGGCGCAGATCCAGTGTCGCAAGGTGAAAGCCAAAGCACTCGACCGCGCGGATCAGGCGACCCAGCGCGCCACCGGTGGAGAGCAGGCCCGCGCCGCCCTTGCTCAGTGAATGTGCAAGGGCAACGAGTGCGCTGCGCAGACCCTCCGGCTTCGCGAAGGGCACAGCCGTCACGGTGGCGGGACGACGCGCGGGCGGCTCGCCGATGAGTTCCTCATAGGTCGCCGCGAGACGCGCATAAATACCCGTGATCGCGCGCCGGTACGGCTCGTCCGCGCGCGCCCCGCTGGTGTCACAGCTTGCCGCGGCGAGCCCGTCGACCTCGGCGGTTGCACCCGAAATCTCGGTGGAGATCGACAACTCCGCGCCCAGCGCGTGCAGCTGATCGAGATAGCTGGTGAGCACACTCTGGCACGACTGGCGCAGCGCGAATTCGAGCGACTCGACGGTGACGTTGGGATTGCCATCGCGGTCAGCACCGATCCAGCTTCCCAGGCGCAGGAAGCACCCGGGCCGGTGCGGCAACAGACGCTCCCAGCGCGCATACAAAATTGGCAGCACCGGCAGGAACACGTCGCGAAGGTAGGAGAGCGCGATGCCCACTTCGTCGGCAACCTGGATGCGCTCGCGCCGTAGCGGGCGCGTCTGCCACAACAGCGCGATCTGCCGCAGGATGGCCTGCTCGATCACATCGCCATCGGGCGTCTGCAGGGCGCCGAGGTCGCGCTGACGCATCAGCTCGGCGATGCGATTGCGATGATCGATCATGCTCTTGCGCATGACCTCCGTCGGATGCGCAGTGAGCACGGGCACGATCAGCGATCGATCAAGCAGCGCGGCGATTTGCTCCAGATCAATTCCCTGCTCGACGAGGCGCTGCACGGTGGCGGCCACGTCTTCCTTCGACTCGTTGAGCCCACCCTGCCGATCCTCGGCGAGATTCGCGAGCATCGAGAACAGCATGAAGCCGCGAACGAAGCCGCGCGTGTCATCGAGACTCAGCGACTCGAGACCACGACCCATGGCAGCGGCGTCAGTGATTCCCCGATACCGCTCGACCGAGCTTGCACGAATACTCTCGATGCGCTCGAACAGCGGTTGGCCGCCGTATGCGCGAATGACATCACCCAGCAACTTGCCGAGATAGCGAATGTCCGCGTTCTGGGCCAGCGTCTTCACTGCAGTACTCATGAACTCATTGTGCTGGCGCAGCCATTCACATGCAAAAGACTGCTGCAAAAGTTTTATGTTGCAACAATGAAAGTACTAGCCGATTTTCCGATCGCGAAGAAATGGCCAGCCCAATGTCCCGAGCGGATCCAGCTGTATTCACGCGCCACTCCGAACGGCGTGAAGGTCTCCATCATGCTGGAGGAGACCGCCCTGCCTTACGAGGCGCACTCCGTTAGCTTCGACCTCAAGGAGCAGGCCTCACTTGAATTCCTGGCTCTCAATCCTCCGGCAAGGAGTTCGAGGACAAACGCCCGCGCGACCGCTACGTGAGCGAGGCGAAACGCATCCTGAACGTGCTCAACCAGCGCCTCGAGCAACGCCAGTGGATGATGGGCGAGGAGTACACCATCGCCGACATTGCGACCTTTCCCTGGGTTCGCAATCTCATCGGCTTCTATGACGCGGGCGATCTCGTCGGCATCGCGGACTTTCCACATGTCACGCGCGCGCTCGAGGCTTTCAAGGCGCGCCCTGCGGTCGCGAAGGGACTCGTCATCCCCGCGTGATGATCTCGATCAGGCCCTGCCCGTAGCGCAAGAGCTTCGCCGCGCCGATTCCAGAAATGCCGCGCAACGAGTCCAGCGAGCCCGGACGCTGTGCGGCAAGCTCCCGCAGCGTGGCATCCTGCAGCACCGTATAGGCGGGCACGCCATGCTCCCGCGCCACTTCGCGCCGCCAGGCGCGCAGCTCGTCGAACAGCTCGATGTGCTGCACGGCCAGCTGCCGCGTCGCCGCGCTGCGTAGCTTCGTGGACTTGCTGCGTCGGCGCCGCTCAGCCTGCGCGGTGGGACGGCGCAGGCTGAGACGGCGCGAGCCGTTCAGGACTTCGCGGCTCGCGGGCGTCAGCTGCAAGACATTCCAGTTGTCGTGATCCACCTGCACCAGGCGCAACATCACGAGCTGGCGCAGCACCGCGCGCCACTGCGCGCCATCCATCTCCCCGCCGATGCCGAATGTGCTCAGCGCCTCGTGGCCACGCTGCCGCACCTTCTCGGTGCTCTCACCGCGCAACACATCGATGATGTGCTGGGTTCCGAACGAGAAGCCGCTGTATTTCGCGCAGCGGTAGATACAGGACATGAGCTTCTGCGCCGCCTCGGTCGCGTCCCACTGCTGCGGCGGCGACAGGCAGTTGTCGCAGTTTCCGCAGGCTCCGGAGGCTTCGCCGAAATACTCCAGCAGGCGCATGCGCCGGCAGTGGATGGTTTCGCAGAGTCCCAGTACGGCATCGAGCTTTGCGGCGGACACACGCTTGTAGTCCGCATCCGCATCGCCCAGCTCGATGAGCCGACGCTGCTGCACGACATCGGCGAGCCCGTACACCATCCACGCATTCGCGGGCAGCCCGTCGCGCCCGGCGCGCCCGGTCTCCTGGTAGTAGCCCTCGACACTCCTGGGCAGGTCCAGGTGAGCAACGAAGCGCACGTCGGGCTTGTCGATGCCCATGCCGAACGCGATGGTGGCGACCATCACGATGCCATCATCGTCTATGAAGCGGCGCTGATGGCGCTCGCGCACCTCGGCAGCGAGGCCCGCGTGATATGGGAGCGCCGTGATGCCCTCCTGCGCGAGACCCGCAGCGGTCTGTTCGACTGTCTTGCGCGTGAGGCAATACACGATGCCCGCATCGCCGGCGTGCTCGTCGCGGATCAGCTCAAGCAACTGCCGGCGCGGATTGTCCTTCCCGGCGATACGGTAGCGGATGTTGGGGCGGTCGAAACTCTGCACGAACACGCGCGCATCGCGCAGTTGCAGGCGCTCTATGATCTCGCGCTGTGTGGCGCTGTCCGCCGTGGCAGTGAGCGCGATGCGCGGCACGTTGGGATACCGCTGCGCGAGCTGGCCGAGCTTGATGTATTCCGGGCGAAAGTCGTGCCCCCACTGGGACACGCAGTGCGCCTCGTCTATGGCGATGAGCGCCAGCGGCAGGGTATCGAGCAGCGCGAGGCCACGCTCGGCAAGCAGACGTTCGGGCGCGAGGTACAGCAGATCGAGCTCGCCGGCCCGGGCGCGCCGTTCCACCTGCTGCGCCTGGCTCCAGTCCTGCGATGAGTTCAGGAACTCCGCGGCGACGCCGGCCTCCTGGAGCGCCGCGACCTGGTCCTGCATGAGCGCGATCAGCGGGGACACGACAATGGCAGTGCCATTGCGCAGCAGCGCCGGAATCTGGAAGCACAAGGATTTGCCACCGCCGGTGGGCATGAGCACGAGCGCGTCACCGCCGCCGGACACGTGCGCGACGATGCTCGCCTGCTCGCCACGGAACGCGTCGTAGCCAAAAACTTCAGTGAGGATGCGCAGGGCGGCTGACATGGCGGCGATTGCACCGGAACCCGAGCACCGCGGCAACAGCAAATTGAGGTCCATCGCAGTCAATGCGATTGCCCAGTGTCGTACGGGATTGTGACGGGCGTCGCGAATCGGGGTTTTTCAGTGTTTCAGCAACCGATTCGCAATAAAAAGGCCCTATCGTGCGTCTCCCCGGGGGGCCCCAACTGACAGGAGTCAGCGCCCATGTTCGACGTCATTCTGGCCGTACTGTTCTTCCACACGATCAGCTCCATCAGCTTGTTGACGTGCTGTGCCATGGCATCGCTATTGCGCCCGTCTGCGCCTCGAGCCTTGCATGCATATGTGGATCAGTCGGAGCTCGATGCCGAAGCCATCCTGTCGAACCCGGTCATGGCCTGCGCGAGCCAGCCCGCCGCTGACCGCCCCGCCGCTGCCCCCCTGGATGTTGCTGCCGTCGCGTAACTAGACGCCGCGCAGCCCCAGTGGTACGCGCGCGGCATCGAGGCTCAGCACGATATCGGCACGCCCCGGCATCTCCTCCAGGATGTGCCGCGTGAGTCGCTCGTAGTGGGCGATAAAGCGAGCGATGCCGGCCTCCGTCATCACGCGACTCAGATCGCCGCCCGCGGCGGTCACACGTTCGCGCAGCTTGCGTTCCTGTTCGCAGCGCCATTCGTACACCACATCGAATGAGGGCGCCTGCAACAGCAGCAGTATGTCGAAACGCCGGAACAGACGCTGGTATTCGCCGCGCAGCGCGTCGTTCGCGTAACGCCGCCAGGTGACATCGCCGTCCTCGTCGCGTTCCAGTGCATTCACCGGTGCGGCGAGCACCGCATCCGGCTGGGGCAGCGCCCCAACACACCAGCCCTCGAAGATCGCCACCCGTACGGGCGCCTGCGCCACGGGCCAGGCCGCGGGCGCGCGCCGGTCATCGGTCTGCTTGTCGAAGGAAGGCAGCGCGACGAGGCCGGTGCCACCTAGCCGGTCGAGCGTCGCAATGCCCAGCGGCACGTCATGTGTGCCCGGCACACCGCGCGTGATCAGCAGCGGGTGTACCTGCCGGGCCAGCACCGCGCGTTCGGCGCGCGTGCTGTAGATGTCATCGAGCGACAGCACCGCGGTGGGCAATGCGTCCGCGTCGAGCAATGCCTTCAGCACCGCAACGAGGGTCGATTTGCCACTGGCCTGCGAACCGCAGATGCCGACCTGCAGAGGCACCGAGCGCCCCGCGGCAAGCATCGCGATGTGCCGTGCGATGGGCCCGTGGACGTCGTCGATCAGGCGACGAAAGGATGCCGGCAGGCGCTCGCGCTCGAGATACTCGGCAACCCATTTTTCCGTGACTGACATGGCGGAATTATCCCCTGTGACGGCGTATCGGAGCTAGGCTAATGGGGGGCCTGTCACGCGCCGGCCAGGGCCAAAGCACGGACAATTGACATATGACAACTGGAGGTCAAGCACCTGTTGTGCCCAAGGATGAAGGCGCACGCCTGATGGCGTTGTCGCGCCTGGCCATCCTCGACACTCCGCCCGAAGAGGTCTTCGATCGCATCACGCGCCTCGCCGCGCGTGCGCTTGGCGTGCCGATCGCGCTGGTTTCCCTGGTCGACCAGACGCGCCAGTGGTTCAAGTCGTGCGTCGGGCTGCAGGTTGCGGAAACCGCCCGCGAGATCTCGTTCTGCGGTCATGTCGTCTTCAATCGTGAAGGCCTGATCGTGGCGGACGCGAGCATCGACCAGCGCTTCGCCGACAACCCGCTGGTGACAGGAGAGCCGAAAATCCGCGCCTACATGGGCGTGCCGATCTTCACGGGCGACGCGCAGCCGATCGGCACGCTGTGCGTCATGGATACCGAGCCGCGCCCGTTCGATGAGCAGGATCTTGCGGTGCTGCAGGATTTCGCGGCCATGGTGGAGGATGCCATCCATGCACGCGAGCTCGCTCAGTCCGCCAAGCAGACGGTGCAGTTCGCGCAGACCCAGGAACAACTGTTTCGCGACAGCTTCGAGCAGGCCGGCGTGGGAATGGTGCATCTGTCAATGAACGGCCTCGTGCTGCGTGCCAATCAGCGCACCTGCGAGATCCTCGGGTACGAGCGTGGCGCGATGCACCTGCTTTCCGTGGTCGACATGACACATCCCGACGATCTGACCCGTGCGACGCAGTCGTTCCGCGATCTGGTGGCAGGCAAAGTGGCTTCGTATCGCATCCAGAAGCGCATACTGCGCAGCGATGGCACGCAACTATGGGCAGAGCTCACCGTCACGCTGCGGCACACAGTTTCGGGCAGCGCGGACTATGTGATCGCCACCGTCGAGGACATCTCGGCACAGAAGCACGTCGCGAGCGACCAGTCAGCTGCGTGGAAATCGATCACGGCGTTGCTGGATCAAAATACCAGGCTGATGCGCGAGCACAATGCCACCTCACGCGGGCAGGTCGAGGATCTCATCGCGGCCGAATCGCGCCAGCGCGACGCGGAGCGACGCTTCCGGGCGATTGCCGACGGCGTGCCGGCGATGATCAGCTACTGGAATCGCGGCCTGCGTTGCGAATTCGCGAATGCGGCGTATCGCGAGTGGTTCAAGGTCACGCCGGACGACGCGGTCGGTATGCACATGCGAGACCTCATGGGCCCCACGCTGTTTGCGCTCAACGAACCGCACGCGCTCGCCACGCTCGAGGGCATTCCACAGCATTTCGAGCGCCGTTTCGTGAAGCCTGATGGCTCCTACTCGTTCGTGGAAGCCCGCTACGCGCCGGACCGCGACGAGGCCGGCAATATCAAGGGATTCTTCACGCTCGTGACCGACATCACCACGCTCGTGAGTTCGCGTCTCGCGCTGGAAAGCAGCAATGCGAAACTAGTGCGCGAGAGCGGCACCGATTTCCTCACCGGGCTCGCCAATCGCCGCGAGTTCAACGATCAATGCGAAGTGGCCGCTGCGGCCTGTGCCGAAAACGGCACGCCCTATAGTCTCATCGTGATCGATCTCGACGACTTCAAGCTCATAAACGACCGGTTCGGTCACGATGTCGGCGACAAGGTCCTGCATGCGATCGGCAAGGTATTGCGCGAGGGGCTGCGCGGCCGACAGGATGTGGCGGCGCGACTCGGCGGCGAAGAACTCGCCGTGCTGTGCATGGGGGCGCTGAGCGAACTCGACCTGCGCGCGACGGCCGAGCGGATACGCTCGCGGATCAATGCCGAGTCGCTCAACACCGTGAAAGGGCTCGTGCAGTTCACTGCGAGCTTCGGTGTCGCACAGAGCATGGAACGCGATGCGGGCTGGAAGAATGTCTTCGAACGCGCCGATGCGGCGCTGTATCGCGCAAAGGAATCCGGCAAGGATCGCGTGGTGTATGGCCGCCCGGTGCTGCCGGGCAACACCGGCCGCTGCAAGACCATGAAACTGGTGGCGAGGGACTCCAAGTCCTGACACGCTCGGCCGATGAAGAAGGCCGGCCTCGTCTTCGTATTCCTGTGGTTCCTCGTCGGCGGGATCGCGCATTTCGCACTCACGGATCTCGAGATACGCATTGTGCCGCCGTGGATCCCATGGCCGCGAGCCACCGTTCTTGTCAGCGGCGTGCTCGAGCTGCTCGGGGCCGCGGGCCTGCTGTGGCCACGCACGCGGCGCGCCGCCGGCATCGGGCTCGTGGTGCTGACGATCTGCGTCACGCCGGCGAACCTCTTCATGCTGCAGCGGCCAGACCTGTTCCCTGGGATGCCTTACGCGTTGTTACTCGCACGTCTGCCGCTGCAGGTCGGGTTACTCGCACTCATCTGGTGGGCTGCAGTGCGAATGCCTTATCAGCCGCCACGCGCGCTTCGGAATTCTGCGTAATGCCATCGCTCGCGAACATGGAGCGCCGATTCACCATGCGGTCGGCCCATACGCCGGGCGGATTTTCGTCACGGTCTGCACGAACATATCCCACGCGATGCCATCATCTTGCGTGCCTCTGTCCCTCCACCTCGCAGCACGCAAGCAATGGTCACTGCAGGCGAGCCACCCCGATGCGCACTTCGACAGCCTGCGCGTTCCTGACGGTGATGATGTCCCATGGACCGATGTTGCGGTCGGCGAATTCTTTCATCAGGTTGGTTCTCACCACCTGCCAGTCGGAGCCCTCGGCGATGCCGCTGCCGAGCACGTTGCCCGCAGCGTCTTCCAGGATCCACAGCGCGCGTGGCGGCGTCGTGCTCGACCAGGCATCGGGGAACTGCCGCTCGAACAGCGAAGGCGCTGCGAAGGAACGACCCAGCTCGCTGCGGGCGGCCAGGCGCGATTCGGCTTCGCTGGCCGGCGGCGGCGCGGGGGCCGCCGATGCGGGTTTCTTCGCGTACTGCGCGGCGTCTGCGGCGACCTGTCGCTCCATTGATGCGTTGGCGGGAAACGGTTCCGGAGCGCGCGATATCGCATTCGCATCGCGTGGCGCTTCCGAAGCGGGCTCCTCAACAATCGCGGGCGCAGAGGCCGCAGGCGCAGGCGCCTGTGCAACCGCCGCCGTCTGGTCCAGCGGTGCGAGCGGGTGATCCACCTGTCGCCACAACAGCAGTGCGACACCGAGCACTGAAACGCCTGCTGCCGCGCGCCACCACATGCGCGAGTCGTTCGCAGCGGGTGAACGACGCAACGCCGCCGCGCGCGCCTCCGCGAGAATCGCGCTGCGGGTCGCGGCCCCCGGCCGTCCCGCATCGCCGGCGCTTGCCCTGCGATACGCGTCGTCAAGCTCGTCGTCGTTGCCGGTTGGGTTCATGCGTAGTCCCGCAACAATGCCTTGAGTTTGTGGCGCGCGTAGCGCAGACGGCTCTTGGCGGTCTCCAAAGTTGTGCCGGTGATGTTCGCGATTTCCTCCACGCTCAACCCGCCCTCCGTCTGCAGGACGAACGCCTCGCGCTGGTCCTCCGGCAGGGTCTCGAGCGCACGCAGTATCGCAGCGCCCTGCTCCGCCTGCTCGGCCTGCTGTGGCGGCTGCGGCGCATCCGGATCGGCGAGCGATTCCGCCAGCGTCGCACCGGTCCCGTCGATGGCATCAAGGCTCGCGTAGTGACGCGCGGTGCGGTGCCGGTCGATCACACGATTGCGCGCGATCGTGTACAGCCAGGCAGTGAAGCGCGCGTCAGGCTTGAAGCGCGGCGCCTCGCGCGTCACTGCGAACCACACCTCCTGCACGAGCTCCTGCGCGTTGGCGCGCTGACCGCCGCACAGTCGCAACGTGAACCGCCACAACGGCAGCTCATGTCGTTCGTACAGCGCTTCGAATGCAGCAACATCACCTCCGGCATAACGCAGCAGCAAAGCTTCATCAGAGGTCGCGGATGCATCCATCCGCGACAGTATAGTCTCAGGGATCGGGCACGTAGCCGAGCTGCGGCTCATCCGGGAACGGCTGCGGCTTGCGCGGCGCCGGACGGATCACACCCATCGCGAGGAGATTCGCCTCGCTGTCATAGCGGATGCGGATCACCTCATTGGGGCTCGTCTGTTCCCGATCGAATTCCACCTGCGTAACCACCGATTGCTCGCGGCGACCATGCCCCGTGCCGAGACTCGACGCGGGCGTCGGCATCTCGGACGCGCTGCGATCCGCAGATGCGTTGGCGGAACCGCGCACCTCCGCTTCCCAGCTGCGTGACTTTTGCGCCGACTCGGCAGCCGGCGCTGCCAGCTGGGCGACCACCGGTGCGCGTTCGCGAAACAGCGCGACACCGATGACGCCGATGTTGTCGGGCCGACCCGTGCGCGCCGCGTACGATTTCGGAATCGAAGTGAATTCGAATGCGGCGATCTGCGAGTCGCTCTTGCGCCAGCCGGTGATGTCGTAACCGTCGCGAGGAGCGAATACGTAACCACGCTGATCGCTGCGCGCGGTTTCGCCGGTGACCACATTGACGCCATCGACCGATGTCACCGCGAGCAACCGACGCTCGTCGCGACTGCGGATATTTATGCCATAGCGCGCACCGGGACGTCCCGCGACCCAGTACTCGCCGCGGTGGAAGTGAGCAGTGAGGCGCTTGCCGGTGTCGCGGTCGGTGATCGAAACCTCGGCCAGCTGACCCACGGCGAATGCCTGGGTGGATGCGAGGCCGGCCAGGACGATGGGCAGGGCGATGAGCCGGTTACGGTTCATGACAACTCCTTTGATGGGGTGCCCCAGTACTTACGAACCGCCGGCTGGATCGGGGTTAAATTAGTTAGGCCCCGGAGGCAAGCAGCACAACATCACGCTGGTCGAGTACGGCGGCTATCAGTGCCTGCACTGCGCAGCTGCGTATCCGATCATCAAGCGGTGCAAGAAAGCCGTTTCGTGTTCCGCAACTTTCCGCCGAACCAGATCAGGCAGCCGCCCGGCGGAGCGCTCGTAAGCGATTGCATCTGGAAGTCGCCACGCATCCCAGTCACGCGTGAAGCGCAATTTCATGGGTGGCGTGCCCAGCGGCGTCAATGGCACACCGGGACTGTTCATCAACGGCGAGCGTTGCGATGAGAGCCGGGAGGAGGAATCGCGGATCGCCACCCTGCTCCAACGCGCAGGCGGGTGAGCGGGCTTTTGTCGTGCGGCATAGCAAGAAGCCCCGCAGGCGGGGCTTCTTGCTGATTTGGCGCGGCTGGAGAGATTCGAACTCCCGACCCTCTGGTTCGTAGCCAGATACTCTATCCAACTGAGCTACAGCCGCAAAACGGACGGCGATTGTAGGGGCGTGGACCCGGCCCGTCCACTGCTGATTGCGCCGCGAAAACGTCCGATCCCCCTGATTCTCAAGGGATTCGTCCCTTCGTCCCGTACCCTTTTTTCAGTAAAGGGTGTTCGCCGCCTCCAGCGCTGAATATTCCTCAATCGTGAACCCCAGCCCTTACGTGAGCACCTCTCGCCTGTGCTGCCCGAGCTTCGGAGCATGGCGCCCGTGCGCCGACGTCTTGCTGAGCTTGTTCGGCGAACTTCGCGCTGTACCTCAATTCGTTTGTGCTGGTGGTGCAATCGTTTCTGAACATCCCGGCGCTGAACGCGCTCGCCCCGAAACGAGGCGCCGTTCGCGGTCGCGCAGGGTGCTGTGCTGGTGCTGTTCGTGTACTTGACGATCCGCGCGGCGAGGTATTTTCATCCGCTGCGTACGCCGCCACTGCAGATCATCAGTCGGAAAATCCGGCCGCGTGCTGTGCGGCAAGCCAGCCGAAGACCAGTGCCGGACCCAGCGTCGCGCCGGCGCCCGGATACGCGCCGCCCAACGGATTGATCATGTCGGCTCCCGCGGCATACAGCCCGCGAATCGGTCCCGCACCGCCGAGCACGCGGGCGTTCGTGTCGGTACGCAGACCGCTGAACGTGCCGAGATCCCCTGGCCAGATTTTCACGGCGTAGAACGGCGCGAAGTCGAGCGCACGCAGGCAGGGATTGGGGCGCTGGGCGGGATCGCCCATGCGACGGTTGTAGGCGGTGCTGCCACGCGCGAAAGCCGTGTCGCTGCCTTGGCGCGCATCCTCGTTGAAGCGAGCAATTGTCTGCGCCAGCACTCCGGGCTCCACGTCGATGCGCTGCGCGAGCTGCTCGACGCTGATGGCACGCATGATGTATCCCGAGCGCAGGTGCGCACGAGGCGACAACGGGCGCGGTCGCACGAGCCCCAGCCCGTAACGTCGCAAAGCCTTGTGATCGCAGATGAGCCATGCGTGCGGAGCGTCCGGATATGCCGCCAGCAGAGCAGTGACGAAATCATGATACGAGCCGGCTTCATTCACAAAACGACGCCCGTCGTGACCGATCGAGATCACGCCAGGCTTCGCGCGATCGGACAGGTGCGGCACCACCTCGCGACGCCCATCACGCTCGCTCAACGACACGGGCAGCCAGGCCGCGGGGCTGGCCGGTGTCGCGACGCTCGCCCCGACGCTTTCGCCGAGCCGCAATCCTTCGCCATTGCTGCCCACCGACGCGGCGGAGAAGTGATGCGCACCGCGACGCACGTGCGCATACAACTCGCGCTGCCGGGCAGGATCCTGCGGGAACCCGCCGCAGGCGAGCACCACGCCGCGCCGCGCGTACACGGCGACTTGCGCGCCATCGTGCTGCACCTCCACTCCTGTGACAGCCCCCTCGCTCGTGCGCAGCGACCGCGCCGGTGACGACAGCCACAGCTTGACGCCGCGATCCAGCGCCGAGCGCATGAGGCGCGCGGCGAGCGCCTGCCCGCCGTACAGGCGCGCGGCGCGTCCATGGCGCATGCGATCGAGTCCGTGAGCAAACATCGTGCGCGTGAGAAATGCGAGCGCACGCAGATTCAGCGCGCCGT
>JBDSRN010000005.1:0-4181 GCA_039929265.1 Steroidobacteraceae bacterium
TACACGGACTTCAGTGTCGAGAGAATTTCCTGCATCACTGCGGTGAACCGCATGGACATGTGGTTCAACGCACGGTCGGTGTATACCACCGAGAATTCGAGCAGGCCGTCGGGATCGATGTCGGGAAGCAGGCCGGGCATTGTAGTCACCTCGTGGGTCGTCGGGACAGCGCAATCCAGCCAGTGTCTGTCGTGACGCGCTTCAGTGCCAGCACGTTCTCGTCGGCGAAGGCACGGGCGCAAGCGTAGCTCGACATCCGCCGCCGCAGCGCTTGCGATTCCATGCAGTGAGCCTTGCTCCGAATACTCCAGCGCAAAGCTCGGATCGCAGTACTGTATGTGCCATACAGTGTCGGAGAAGTTATCTACTGGTTGTCACCAGTCCAATCGATGACGCTTCGTCCATGCCCCGGCGGGCGCTATGTTTGACGCATGCCCGTACTGCTCTCCCGTCAGGATGCCCAGCTCGCCGCCGCCGGTTGTCGCTCACTCGCGTTCAAGCTGCGCACGGACGAGGAGAAACAGGGCAACGTGCAGATCCGCGAAGGCATGCTGCGCTCGGCCATGCGTCTGGAGCGCCTGGCGCAACTGTTCGACGACCACGCCGTGTCCACGCCGGCCGATCATGCGCCGCTGCGGGCCGAGGCTGAAAAAGGCTCGCGAACCGGCTAACGTAAGGCCATGTGCTACAGCGCCATGGTCGAAGAGGAATTCCGCCACTACTTGCGCATGACTGGCGCAGAGATGGACCTGCAGCAGTTCGCCGAGATCTACGGGCTGCGGGCATCTGGCGTGAACGTGCGCATTGCGCGCTGCGTCGATCGCTGGTTCGATGCGCCGCAGACACCGGAGGCTCGGCGCATCAAGGATTTGATCGATGCCTACCGCAATGGGGCGACCGTCAAGCTCGAAACCGAGTTGTTTGCTCAGAAAAGGCGGCTTGCCGACGCCGAGCGCAAGTTGCAAGTGAAGCAGACCAAGGCCGCATCCGAGAGCCGGCGCATCGCCATCGACAAGATCGCGCAGGCGCTCGCGCGGCTGCCGCTGCTGAAGGATTCGAAGCCGCATGCGGCTGACGGCCGCGTGTTCCCGATGCACTACGTGCCGCTTGTCGTCAAGGATGGCGAGCGCACTGTCCTGAAGCTCGCTCGCTATCACTGTCGCCAGGCGGGCAAGCCGGCGTCGATCGACCGGCAGTTTCCGGGTCTGTACAACGCGCGCCGCGACAACATCGAAAAATTCTGGCGCAACGAGTTCACGCAGCAACATGGGCTGATGCTGGTGAACTCGTTCTATGAGAACGTCGAGCGCGACGGCAAGAATGCGGTGCTGTGTTTCGTGCCGAAGCCCGCGGGCACGATGTTCATCGCGTGTCTCTATTCACGCTGGGTGGATCCGAAGGATGGCGAGTTGCTCTCGTTCGCTGCGATAACCGATGAGCCGCCCGCCGAGGTCGCCGCGGCGGGACATGACCGCATGATCGTCAACATCCAGCAACACAACATCGACCGCTGGCTGAGCCCGCGAGATCAAACTGTCGAGGAGCTGCAGGCGATCCTGTCGGATCGACAGACGCCGTATTACGAACATCAGGTGCTCGCAGCATGACGACCAGGCTCGACAAGCAGCTGAAACGCGAAATCATGATCGACAAGGCGCCGTACATCCTCACGATCGATCCGGATGGCATGAAGCTCACCGAGAAAGGTCGACGCCTGGGCCAGGAGATGCGCTGGAAAGACTGGGTGAACGGCGAGGCAGCGCTGGCTACCGCGCTGAACGCGTCGCTCGCGCGGGAGCCGACGGCGAAGAGGAAAGCTCAGCAGTCCAGGCCGGCGCGCCCGAAATGAAGATGAGCTCGGCGCCGCGCAGCTGCGCGATATCGCCCGTGTAGAAACCGCTGATCGAGCACGATGGAGTGCTTGCCGGCATTCACGGCATCGAAAATCTGCGGCGCACGGCCGCAGAAATCAACGCCGACTTTCGGATTCGCGACCTTGACGATTTCCGCGCCCAGCAGCATGAGCTGGTACGTGCAGTACGGACCCGCCAGCGCGTGCGAAAGGTCGAGAATCTTTACGAATCCAGAACCGGATTACTCCGACACGACTCGCTTCTGTACACTGACAAAGTCGGGGGCCGACGCTCGGTATGCTGCACGCACTGACCCGGAGTTCGTCATGGACTGCGATTCGATCGAACGTCGGCACATCGAAGAGCTGGCGCTCGACTTGTGGCACAAGCGTGGCTGCCCAATCGGTTCTCCCGAGGTCGATTGGCGACGTGCGGAAGAGCTGCTTGTGCATGACTCGGGTATTTATCCTGCGTTGCGCATAGAACAGGTTGCGGATCCCGTTCCGAAAGTTTTCATCCGTTAGGTCTCTATAAAGCAATACATGGCAGGTCGCGAGATTCGCGAGGGGCGACCGTTCCCCCTCGGTGCAACGTGGGATGGCATCGGTGTCAACTTCGCACTGTTCTCTGCGCACGCAACGCGCGTCGAGTTGTGTCTGTTCGACGCGAGGGGCGAGCGCGAGATCGAGCGAATCGAGATGCCGGAGTACACCGACGAGGTCTGGCACTGCTATCTGCCCGATGGCCGCCCCGATCTTGTGTACGGCTACCGCGTGCACGGCCCCTATGAGCCCGACGCGGGCCATCGTTTCAACGCCAACAAGTTGCTGATAGATCCGTACGCGAAGCAGCTCGTCGGCGAGCTGATGTGGCACGACGCTTTGTTCGGCTACACGGTCGGGCATCCCGACGAGGACCTTTCCTTCGACGAGCGCGATAGCGCGCGCTACGTTCCCAAGGCGCGGGTCATCGATCCGGCGTTCAGCTGGGGACGTGATCACGATCCGGTCGTGCCGTGGGATCAAACGGTCATCTACGAAGCGCATGTGCGCGGGTTCACGAAGCGCCATCCCGATCTCGCTCCCGAGATGCGCGGCACGCTGGCGGCTCTCGGCGAGCGCCCGGTCGTCGACTACCTGCATCGCCTCGGCGTCACTTCACTCGAGCTCCTGCCGATCCACGCATTCCTCGACGACCGGCATCTCGTGCAGTCAGGGCTGCGCAA
The DNA here is from genome assembly GCA_039929265.1 of Steroidobacteraceae bacterium. Lineage (GTDB taxonomy): Bacteria > Pseudomonadota > Gammaproteobacteria > Steroidobacterales > Steroidobacteraceae > ZC4RG30. The sequence goes on from JBDSRN010000005.1 coordinate 3,079, forward strand.
CTATTGGGGTTACAACAGCATCGCGTTCTTCGCCCCGGAACAGCGCTATATGGCCACGGGTCACGCGAACGAATTCAAACGCTCGGTGAATCATCTGCACGCCGCGGGAATCGAAGTGCTGCTCGATGTGGTGTACAACCACACCGCCGAGGGCAATGAACGAGGGCCCACGCTGTCGTTCAAGGGCATCGACAACGCGAGCTACTACCGCCTGCCCGCCGACAATCACCGCTACTACATCAATGACACCGGCGCCGGCAACACGCTGAATCTTAGTCATCAGCGCGTGTTGCAGATGGTGTGCGATTCGCTGCGCTACTGGGCGACCGAGATGCGCGTGGACGGTTTTCGTTTCGATCTCGCGACGATTCTGGCGCGTGAGCCGTATGGGTTCGACGAAGGTGGCGGCTTCCTCGATTCCTGCCGGCAGGATCCCGTGCTGTCGCGCGTGAAGCTCATCGCCGAGCCCTGGGATCTCGGACCAGGGGGCTACCAGGTCGGGCAGTTTCCGCCAGGCTGGGCGGAATGGAACGACAAATACCGCCACACGGTGCGCAGCTACTGGCGCGGTGACTACGGCCAGAGCGCTGATCTCGCCCGACGCCTGCTCGGCTCTGCCGACATGTTCGACCGGCGTGGGCGTCGACCCTGGTCGAGCATCAACTTCGTCACGAGCCACGACGGCTACTGCCTGCACGACCTCGTGTCGTACGAGCAGAAGCACAACGATGCGAATGGCGAAGACAACAATGATGGCGACAACAACAACTGCTCTGCGAACTACGGCGAGGAGGGGCCCACCAGGGACGTGGAGATACTCGCGCTGCGCGAGCGCCAGAAGCGCAATCTGCTGGCCACACTGCTGTTCTCTCAGGGAACGCCAATGCTGGTCGCGGGCGACGAGCTGGGTCGCACGCAGGACGGCAACAACAACGCGTATCCCCAGGACAACCAGATCAACTGGCTGAACTGGGAAGTCGACGAGAACGGTGCGGAGCTGCTCGAGTTCGTCCGCCGCATCATCGCGTTGCGCAAGGCGTATCCGATCCTGCGCCGCGGCCGCTACCTGCACGGTGAGTACAATGCCGCGCTCGGGATCAAGG
>JBDSRN010000006.1:0-23680 GCA_039929265.1 Steroidobacteraceae bacterium
CCACACTCAGTCGTTAAGTCCGACAGGCTGCTAGTGCTCGGCACGTTCGCCGCGGTAGCGACCTTCGTGATCTTCTACCTGATGACCGTGTTCACGCTGAGCTGGGGCACATCCCAGCTCGGCTACACGCGCAGCGGTTTCCTGCTGCTGCAGATGGTCGGCGTGGTGTTTCTCGGGCTGACGATTCCGCTGTCCGCGATCATCGCTGACCGGATCGGAAGTCGCGCGATGCTGATCATCGCGACGTCGCTGATCATGCTGTTCGGCCTGTTCTTCCAGCCGCTGTTCGGCGGCGGCACGACGACGCATGTGATCGCGTTCCTGTCCGTGGGCCTGGGGCTGATGGGCCTGACCTACGGACCGCTCGGCACGGTGCTGGCGGAGCTGTTTCCCACAGCCGTGCGCTACACGGGAGCATCGCTGTCGTTCAATCTTGCGGGAATCCTCGGTGCATCGCTGGCGCCGTACATCGCGACGTGGCTCGCCTCGCACTACGGCATGAGCCATGTCGGCTACTATCTCACCGCGGCCGCCACGGTGACGCTCGTCGGATTGCTCGGCCTGCGAAGCCGACGCCAGCCGGCGCCAGCGCCACCATGCACCGACAGAGAGTCTCCCGTCATGACGAGAACTCCGCCTGCCGGCTCGCTGCAGATGGATCCTCCCAAACCCTGATTTTCGTTCTTCGCCGCAGCACATCGGCGCCGGCATCCTGACAAGTCGAGTGCCTAAGGAAAACACGGACAACCCGCGCGCTGGCGAAACCCTATGGTGGGAAAAATCTGCCGGCACTAACGTGCATGCCGTGACCGACCGCGACCTCAATCTCGACGACGACCTGGACGACTACGAGACCGGCTTCATCGATGCCCTGCTCTATCAGCAGGGCATCAGCAAGCCGACTCGCGAGCAGTTCGCCGCGGCGATGCGCAAAACGAGGCTGCCGTCGGACCACGTCCACCATGTTGAGCTGGGTAACCCCGGGCACCACTACTGTGAGGAGCACGAGCGCGGCGGCAACGGCAGCCAAGTACGATGCTCCTGATCAGACGCACGGCGCTCGACGAAGCCCCACGAAGTGCTAGGCGATTGCCCCGAACAAGTACGACGTCATCGGCACCTTCAGCACGTTCTCGCTGAACAGCACTTCCCCCGCATCCTCTCCCGCCGCCCCCACCGCCACGAACAGCGGCACCAGGTGATCCTCGCGCGGATGCGCAAGTCGTGCGCAGGGAGCGCTCTCCCAGTCGATCAGCCGCTGCATGCGCGTCGCCGGCTCCTGTGCCATTGCGGCATTGAGGTAGCCGGTGAACGACTCCGCAACGGCAGTCGAACTGTCCTGCCTGAATCCCTGCATGTTGTGATATGTGAGGCCGCTCGCGATGATCAGAACGCCCTGCTCGCGCAGCGGCGCCAATGCGCGACCCAGCGCCAGATGTTCCGCCGGAGAGTAATCGGACCGAATCGAGACCATCGTGACCGGCACATTGGCGTCCGGGTAGATCAATCCCAGCGGTACGAAGACGCCGTGATCAAAGCCCTTGCGCTGGTCTGGTAGCGCATCGATTCCGGCTTCGCGAAGATGCCCCAGCACTTCCCGGGCCAGACCCGGATCGCCGGGAGCGTCATAGCGCACGTGATAGGTATTGGGTGGAAAGCCGAAATAGTCGTACTCCATCGTCGGACGGGCGCCGGTGGCCACGGAAAATTTCGGCGCCTCCCAGTGGCCCGAGATTGTGAGCACTGCCTTCGGAGCCGATGGCAGTCGCTGCGCCAGCCCGCGCAGCTCACGCTCGGTCTGCGGGTACATCGCCCGCAACTCCTCCACGTACGGCCACGGCCCACCGCCATGGGAGATGAACAGTACGGGAAGTCGCGGGCTCATCGTTTTCTCAATCCGCCTTGATCGCCTCGGCCTGGATGCGCAGCAGCACATCCTGCTTGAAGCCGTATTGCCGGTGGTAGCTCACGCCGTAGTCGCTTACCGATTCACTGATCGCGATGGGTGCCTCCAGATACTGCGGATGCGCGCGCCCGTCGGTGTAGGTCCGGCGCAACCGGTTGTCATCGCTCCAGCCGAGCATCGTCACCTGCCCCGGCGTGAACAGGATGCCGGACCAGTCGGGGAGTGTGGCGACGGGCGCGGTCGCGTTTCATTGAGTTCCCATTCTTGACGCGCCCATATCGGGCTGGCTCAGGTCACTCTGGCATGATCGCCGGTTCTGGATCTAGCCCTTCAGGCGGACGATGATGCCCTTGGGTACCATCAGGAATTCCGACTCGTTGAGCCTGTTGAGGCGCCCGCCGCCCATCATGGTGAATGACGGCATGCCCTGTGTCCTCGCACCCGGGTCCTCGGGTGTTCCTGCAGCGCTGGTGCTGGTCGTCTCGGTGAAATCGTAGTCCCGGCCATCCGAGCCGATTCCGCGCAGTAGTCGAATCGCTGTCGTCATGTCTGATCCTCGATGCGACCTCAACTGTACGCGCTCGCTACCCGGAACCCCGATTGCATCGGAGCATCGGTGGAGGCTGTGACGCAGTACCGCGGATAATCACGGTCACTGCCTCGTACGAGCCCTCGGCAAAATCGCTACAGTGCACCTGCCCTACCAACTCAAAGGCAGATCAACCATGTCGATGCCCATGAATTCGAACTACGCCAAGTCGCCAGCACCGGTCAGCGTCGAGAAAACCGCTGCCAAGGCAAGCGTGAAACCCTCGGCAAGGAAAGCGAGCAAGAAGGTGGCGAAGTCGAAGGCACCCAAGAATAAGGCGAAGAAGAAGTAACGCTGGCCTCGCGATCTGCGCAGAGGTGCACGAGGCAACACAATCGCTGATCGAGCGAGTGAGTGGATGGTGGCCGGGGGCGGAATCGAACCACTGACACGCTCATTTCAAGTTGATTCACGAAGGACGCTGCGTGCGGTGAGGCTAGCCAATTCAGCCAGTTATGCCCTGCCCGCTTCGCGGCACGTGACGCACCATTACGGCATATTTCGGTGGTTTGGAAACAAGAGTGGAAACAAGTTGGCTTGCGTCAAACGTTGCTCATTTGAAACCACGTACGCAAACGAATCCAATCGTCGTGCAGTCACCCATCCGGTAAGTTCTGGCGTATGAGTTATCGCACGCCCTTGCAGGTGGACTACTGGAGTCCGGAGGAACTGGCTGTGTGTTGCGCCGGGATCTCATCGGACATTCTCGGCCTGTCAATTTTCTGTGCGGACGAAGTTTCGCTGGATGCGGTTGATGCGCCGGTTGCGCGCGTCAGGATCGCTCCCGTCGGTGACCAGCACGCGGTCTGCGAGGTCTGGCGCGCCCCAGGGCCATTCAGGACGGGAAAAATCGGTCCTGTTCGGTACCGGGCCAATCAGACGCTCGCATTTGGCTGTCTGGAACTCTCTGAAGCGAGCTTTGCAGCCAGCCATCATCCCCGTACCGCGCTGTCGGCAATCGTCGAATCGGCCTATGCCGAGATCTTTGGCTGCATCGATTCACTTGGTTTCCCGCATCTCGTTCGAGTGTGGAATCATCTTCCGGAGATCAACAGCAATACCTCCGGATTCGAGCGGTATCGGCAGTTCAATGAAGCACGGCATCGTTCATTCCTCGCTTGCGGGCGTCAGACCGCCGGTAACGTCCCGGCCGCATGCGCGCTGGGCACACCGGCGGGGACCGCGCTGGTCGTGTACTTCCTGGCAAGCTCGCAAGCGGGCACCATCATCGAAAATCCACGCCAAGTATCGGCATGGAACTATCCCTCGCAGTATGGAGCGTTCAGTCCGTTGTTCTCGCGCGCAATACTGACAAACGTGTCGACCCACCCTGAACTGTTCATCTCCGGGACGGCGAGCATCGTCGGGCATCGCTCGGTCCACCCCGACGATGCAGCGGATCAAACCCGTGAGGCCGCGACAAACATCTGCGCCCTGCTCGGCGAGGCGAACCGCGTGATCAATAAAAGCGTCTTTGACAAGGAGCATCTGCGTTACAAGGTCTACGTACGAGATCCGGCAGACTACGCGGCCGTTGCGGACGTACTGCATGCCATTGTGCAGCCTTTGGCCTCTCCCGTATTCCTCCGCGCCGATATCTGCCGATCTGATCTTCTCGTCGAAGTCGAGGCCGTCGGTCTGGGCCAGCCTGGCGCCGCCCACCCGGCCGGAACATGAAGCCGACCCTCTGGAAATCCTGCACGGCTTTCGCCGCAGCAACGCAACTCACCTTCGCCGTGCCGGCGTCAGGTGACACGGGCCAGAAACCCTTGTGGGAACTGGGAATCGGAATTGGCGGCCTCGCCCTGAACGACTATCGCGGCTCCAGTGCGGGTCACGTCTACCCGGTACCCGTTCCCTATTTCGCCTATCGCGGCACATTCCTTCGTGCGGATCGCGATGGCATTCGCGCGCTGTTCCTTGATCAGGACTACTTCGAACTGAACATCAGCGTGAACGCCACCACCCCGGTGCAGAGCGGCAGTTCGGGAATCCGCGGCGGCCTGTCCAAACTCGAGCCGACCCTTGAAATCGGCCCCTCGCTCGACCTTCACCTCTGGCGTTCGCGGGATGATCGCTTGCAACTGGATTTGCGGATGCCGCTGCGCGAGTCGTTCACGATCGATTTCTCGCCACGCGCGCTGGGCTGGTCGTGGGCGCCGCGACTGAACGTCGACGTCCAGGATGTCGCCGGTCGCACCGGCTGGAATCTGGGCCTCCTGTTCGGGCCCGTCTTCCAGGATCGCGGCTACAACCAGTACTTCTACGGCGTCGCGCCTCAATTCGCGACCGCAATGCGGCCCGCATACCAGGCGCGGGGCGGATATTCCGGCACCCAGGTTCTCGCATCGATCTCCAAGCGCTTCCCAGGCTACTGGATCGGCGCATTCCTGCGTCATGACTTCCTGAGTGGCGCCGCCTTCGCAGGCAGTCCGCTCCTGCAGACTCACGACTATTGGATGGGCGGTGTGGGGATCGCCTGGATCGTGGGCCGCTCCGCTACGATGGTGGATGTGCCCGATGCAAGGCCATGATCGCTCATGGGAGTGAGGGCCTGCGACGCAACTACCGTGGTTAGCCCTTCACAGACACACCTGGTCCTGATCCCCAGCTTTAATCCGGGTCCCAGGGTATTCGAAACGGTCGCGTTGGCGCGAAGTTACTGGAACCCGGTATGGGTGGTCGTCGACGGAAGCACGGACGGCAGCGGGGAACAACTCACGCAACTCGCCGACAGCGATCCCGGGCTGCGGGTGTTGCTTCTGCCGCGGAACCTGGGCAAGGGCGCGGCCATTCTGCACGGCATCCGCGCCGCTTTGGCGCGGGGCTTCACGCACGTGCTGACCATGGATTCCGACGGTCAACATCCTGCGGACAAGATTCCGGACTTTATGTCGGCCTCGCTGGCATCGCCGGCGGCGATGATTCTCGGCAATCCGGTGTTCGGCCCCGAGGCACCACGATTGCGAGTCATCGGTCGCAAGCTATCCAATGCGTGGGCAAACCTCTGGACGCTGTGGATGGGTATCGGCGACTCCTTGTTCGGATTCCGTGTCTACCCGATGGCGCCACTGGAGCGCACCATGCGCCGGCAACCCTGGATGCGTCGTTTCGATTTCGACGCCGAAGCCGTGGTGCGGCTGTGCTGGCGAGGCGTGCGCCCCATCAGTCTGGCCGTGCCGGTGCGCTACTTCCGGTCGGACGAGGGCGGGGTCTCGCATTTCAACTATTGGCGGGACAACGTGCTGTTGACGTGGATGCATGCCCGGCTTCTGCTTGGCTTCCTGGTGCGCCTGCCTGCGCTTGCCGTGCGCGAATTGAAATGGCGGCAGCGCCGCGGCTAGCACGGCTTGCGCGCGCGATACGCTGAGAAGATGCCCAGGTCCACCTGGCGCTCAACTTCGACCAGACCGGCCTGGCGAAGCAGATCGATGATCGTCGCCGGCGGCAGGCACGCCTGGATCGTATCCCAGTAATAGCGCATCAGCACCGGCGTCCTGCGGTGACGCGAGACGATCGCCGCGATCGCCGGGACCGCGCCGCGCAGATAGGATTTCAGAAGAATGCGCCCGAGCGTACTTTCAGGCAGCGTGATCTCGAGAATGCAGAGTCGGCCGCCCGGCTGCAGGACACGATGGAATTCCGCGAATGCCGGACGCAGATCGCTGATATGGCGCAGGGCGTATCCCATGCTCAGGAAATCGACTGCAGCATCGGCCGCAGGAATCGCCTCGGCGCTACCGGTGAGGATTTTCAGGCCAGCCGGTACGATTGCGTGTTCGATCATGCCAGGGCTCGGGTCCACTCCGATGACCAGAGAGGGATCGCCCACCAAGGTCGCTGCTTCGCGCGCCACCAGCCCAGTTCCGGTCCCTATATCCAGAACAGTCATTCCGGAGCGCAGACCTGCCTCACGCAAGGCCCGTCGCCGGTATCGGGATCCCGACCCCAACCCCAGTACTCGCTCGATCCGATCGTAGTCGCCGGCGGTACTGTCAAAAATGTTGCGAACCCAGTCGCGGCGCACATTTTCGTTTTCGTAGTAGCGTACAAGGGGAGGATGTGGCGCTGGCATCGACATCTGCTGGCATGGCCCACAGGGCGACGCGATCAGGCTAGCATGCGGAGCTGGACAATGCGGGGAGAACGCTTATGAAACAGAATGCACAGCTCCTGTCGGCCTCGGCGACGGGCTCCGCGATCGCGGAAGTCCGCCAGAACCTTGCACGCCTCATCACACAGACTCTCAATCTCGACGTTGCTCCCGAAGACATCGACCCGGAGGCGCCGATCTACGGCGAGGGGCTGGGACTCGATTCCATCGATGTTCTCGAGATCGCCCTGATCATTTCAAAAGAGTATGGCGTCGAGCTGAAAGCCGACAGCGCCGAAAATCACGTGATATTCAAATCGCTGAATGCGCTCTCGGAGTTTGTGGCGGGCAGAAGGACAAGGTGATGCCGGCGACGCCGCGCTGCCCGTACGGACCTGTCGCCGACACGTTGATACATCGCTGATGGACTGCCTGCCGATTCTTGCCCACGAGTCTCCGGATTCGGTGGTCGCATACCGGGCTGGGCAGCCCGTCTGCGCGCGACGGTTTCTGGCCGACGTTGTGCACCTTTGTGCCGCGTTGCCCGACAGCCGCCACGTTCTCAATGTCTGCAAGGATCGTTACCTGTTCGCTGTCGGATTCGCCGCGACAATTCTTGCAGACAAGGTCAGCTTTCTGCCGCCGAACCACCTGCCTGAGATCGTTCGCCACCTGAAGCAGCTCGCGCCGGACACGGTCTGTCTCACCGACCATGAAGCCGGCATCGATCTGCCTCTGATTCCGTGGCCGCGCGCGCCCGCGCCGCTGCCCGACCACTGGGAGGTTCCGCTCGTACCGCGCGGACGTCGCGTTGCCTGCGTCTTCACCTCGGGATCCACCGGAACGCCGCAGCCGCACTACAAAACATGGGGACGGCTCGTGGACTGTGTGCGGATCGAGGCCGATCGCATCGGCCTCAGTGACGGCATCAAGCGTGTGCTGGTGGCAACGGTACCGCCGCAACACATGTACGGTCTGGAATCGAGCGTACTGGTTGCGCTTCAGAGCGGTCAGGCACTGTGCGCCGAAAGGCCTTTCTTTCCGGCCGATATCGCCACCTTGCTCGGCGACCTGCCTCTGCCGCGCGTGCTGGTTTCGACGCCGATTCATCTAGCGGCGCTGCTGGCCACCAGGCTGCAAATGCCGGAGATCGAGCGGGTGCTGTCTGCCACTGCTGCGCTCGCCGCGCCGCTCGCACGCGACATCGAACTGCGCCTGGGCGCTCGGGTGCTGGAGATCTACGGCTCCACGGAAACCGGACAGATCGCGTCCCGTTGCACCACGCAGAACGTGGAGTGGCAGCTCTGGGCGGGTGTCCAACTCTCGAAGCAGGGCGGCCGCACCTGGGCCCAGGGTGGGCACGTCGAAGTTCCGACCCCGCTCGGCGATCTCGTGGAGATGACTACTCGAGATCGGTTTCGACTTGGCGGAAGAATCGATGATCTCGTCAACATCGCAGGAAAACGCAACTCGCTGCCATTCCTGAATCACCAGCTTCTGGCGCTCGCCGGAGTCACCGACGGGGTGTTCTTCGTTCACGACACTTTGCACGAGGCCCGGACGAGCGCGACGCGCCTCGGGGCACTGGTGGTGGCGCCATCACTCACTGCAAGCGATATTCTGCGCCATCTGCGTGAGCGCATCGATCCGGTCTTTCTTCCGCGACCGCTGCTGCTGGTGGATCGTGTGCCACGCAACGCCACGGGAAAGGTGCCCAGGGCTGCGCTCCAGTCACTCCTGGTCCGGGACGGACCGCCCTCGCTACATATCGCACGTCGATGAAAACCACCGCCGATATCCCTATTCCGGAGAACCATCCGGCTTTTCCCGGACACTTTCCGGCTGCTCCGATCGTTCCGGGCGTCGTGCTTCTCGACCACGCGTTGCATGCCATCGCTGCGATGACCGGAACTTCATTCGCGGACTGCGTCCTGTCTTCGGTCAAGTTCAAGCACGTCGTCCTTCCAGGCGAGCCGCTGACGCTCAGTTATGAGTTCGCCGACCCGCGCAAGTTGCAGTTCGAAATCCACTCGACCGATACACTGATCGCCACCGGCAGGCTGATCTTGCAAGTAGATTTTGATGGACGCTGAGCGCGCCGCCGCGGCAACCATGCCTGCCGCAGATCGCCGCCAGGCATGGGTGACCACTCGCGAGCGCGGGTCGATCAGGCTGCTGCAGATCATGACTTTCATATCCCTCCGTCTGGGCCGCGCCGCCACCCGCTGCCTGCTCCACGCCATCGCGGCGTACTTCTTCGTGTTCGCTCCCACAGCCCGCCGCTGGGCTCTCCAGTACCTGCAGCGTGCCCTGCAGCGCAAGCCTGGTGCTGCGGATCGCTATCGCCTGATACTGAGCTTCGCGACGACGATCCACGATCGTCTCTACCTGGTCCGCAGCCGCTACGAACTCTTCGACATCTCGATCGAGGGAGAAGAACTCGTCAGTGACTGCCACGAGCGCGCGGCAGGAGCGTTCCTGTTGGGGGCTCACATGGGCAGTTTCGAGGCAGTGCGCTTCATCGGATGCTGCAAGCCAGGCATAGCAGTTTCGATGGCCATGTACAGCGACAATGCCAAGCGGATCAGTTCGACGCTGGCGGTACTCAATCCGGATGTCGAGCCAGACATCATCAGCCTCGGATCGATCGATTCGATGCTGCAGATCCGTTCGCGACTCGACGCGGGCGGGTTCGTCGGCGTGCTGGGAGATCGCACGCCGGGTGATGAGCCCTGCGAGATCATCGAATTTCTCGGCTCTCCTGCCTGCTTTCCGAGTGGCGCCATGCGGGCTGCGGCGCTGCTGCGCCGTCGTGTATTCTTCATGGCCGGGTTGTACCGCGGCGGCAATCGCTACCACGTGGTGTTCGAAGAACTCGCCGACTTCTCCACCACCCCGGCCAATGAGCGCGATGCCGCGGTTCGCGGGGCGATCCACCGCTATGCGGCCACGCTGGAAGGACATTGCAGGGCGGATCCGTACAACTGGTTCAACTTCTTCGATTTCTGGCGTCTACCTGTCGCGGCCTTGGGCGCCGCGCCCCGGTAGCGCGAGTGCTCGCTTCAGTCACGCAGCACAGAACCCTTGCGAGGGTCCTTATCGGCCTGTGCCTGCTGACCTGCGTGAGCGTTCCGGTCGGCAGGGCCATCGGCGCCGAGCCGGATCGAGCCCTGATGCAGTTGATGAGCGACTTTTCGCAGCGTCGCCACCACCATGTGCGCTTCACGGAGCGACAGTACATTGCAATCCTGAAGCGCCCGGTCGATTCGTCCGGCGAACTCTTTTATGAAGCGCCCGACCGGATAGAGAAGCGCACCTTGCTGCCCAGGCCAGAGAGCATGGTCCTTGAGGGTGATACGGTGACGATCCGCCGCGGTGCCCGGACCTTTACGCTGGCGTTGCGCGACCATCCTGAGATTGCTCCGCTCATCGAGAGCATCCGCGCGACACTTGTCGGGGACCTCGCTTTCCTGCAGAGCGCCTACGAAGTCTCGTTTGTTTCGTCCGCCGCGGAATGGACCCTGAAACTCGTTCCCCGCGATGCCAGAGCGGCGGCACTGATTGCGCAGATTCGCATCGCCGGTTCGATGGACCGGATTCGGGAGATGGAGTTCCTGCGCGCAGACGGTGACCGGTCGGTCATGACAACGGTGGCGGAGCCCGCAGGCTAGTGCGCAGTCGCACGCTGGCCCTGTGGATATGGGCAGTGCTGATGCTCATTGCGACTGTCATCGTCGCCCGCGCCCACTACACCGCGGATTTCTCGGCGTTCCTTCCGCGTGTCCCGTCACAGGCGCAAGAGTTGCTCGTCCAGCAATTGCGCAACGGTCCCGTGTCGCGCCTGATCCTGATCGGGATCGAGGGAGCCGACGAGCCTGCGCGAGTACGTCTGTCGCGGGACATGGCGCAGCGCCTGCGCAGCAACGCCGCGTATCGGTCCATACAGAACGGCGAACCCGTGAATCTGGCTCGCGATCGCGACTTCCTGTTCAAGAATCGGTATCTGCTCAGTGAGCGGCTCACGCCCGAGCGCTTCTCTGGCACCGGTCTGCAGTCTGCGCTCCAGGAAGGTATCGACCTGCTGTCATCGTCGATGGGCTTCCTGTCGCGCGACCTCTATCTGCGCGATCCGACCGGCGAGACTCTCGCGGTGCTCGCTCAGTTCGATGAATCCATCAGTCGACCGAAAACCGTCAGCGGCGTCTGGGTATCGCCAGATCACCGTCGCGCCCTGCTCGTGGCGGAGACGCGCGCCGAAGGTTCCGACTCCGACGGCCAGGCACTTGCGATAGCGACGATTCGCAGTACGTTCGCACAACTCCGTGCAAACCCCAGCGTCGCCTCTGCAGCGACCACCTCGTTGCGGCTGACGGGTCCCGGTGTTTTCGCCGACGATGCGCGCACAACCATCAAGGCCGAGGCCCTGCGGCTCTTGATTCTCAGCTCGATGCTGATCGCCACTTTGTTGTTGTGCGTCTACCGCTCCCTGCCAGCTGTCCTGCTCGGTTTCCTGCCAGTGGCCTGCGGGGCGTTGGTTGGCGTGGCAGCCGTGGCGCTCGGTTCCGGAGTCGTTCACGGCGTCACTCTGGGATTCGGTGTGACTCTCATCGGTGAATCTGTCGACTACTCCATCTATCACTTTCTACAAGCCCCTGGCGGCGAGCAGCGCTACGCCTCGACGACCGCGCTGTGGCCGACCATCCGGCTCGGCCTGCTGACCTCCGTGTGTGGCTTTGCATCGCTGTTGCCCTCCGGGTTTCCGGGTCTTGCCCAGCTCGGTCTGTATTCGATTGCCGGTCTCGTGGCCGCTGGACTGGTGACCCGGTTCGTGCTGCCGGTGCTGATTCCGCGCGGCATCACCATTCACCCCGCTACCGCCCTGGGCGCGTCATTCTCCCGCTTGCTGATGGGCATACGAAGTCTGCGAACCCTCCTGTGGTGCATACCGCTGCTGGCCGGAATTGTATTGTTCGCAAAGTCCGGTCGACTCTGGAATCACGAACTGTCGGCACTCAGTCCAGTGTCGCAGGCCGCCCAGGCGATCGACGCAGAGCTGCGCGCAGACCTGGGCGCACCCGATGTGCGGACGCTGGTGGTGGTCTCGGGCCCGGACAGGGAGGGCGTCCTGCGGGCAACGGAGGCCGTCGGCAGCAGGCTCCAGAAACTGGTCGAGGAATCTGTGATCGACGGCTTCCAGACTCCCGCACGCTACCTGCCCAGCCAGCAGACGCAGGAACGGCGCCGGGACACTCTGCCCACCGCCGACGAACTGCGCGTGCGCTTGCAGGTTGCGCGCTCATCCCTGCCCGTCGAGCCCCAGCAACTGGCGCCCTTCGTCGAGGATATCGAAGCGACCCGGACCGGCCCACTGATCTCACCGGCCGATCTGCAGGGCACGGATTTCGCGGCAGGCGTCGACGCGTTGCTGATCCGGCAAGCCACGCGCTGGAACGCCCTGCTTCCGCTGCAGGCGATCAGCAGCGGCCCGGGTGCCTTCGTCATCGACGTTGCCCGCGTGCGGCAGGCAATTGTGGCGGCGGCCCCGCAGGACATCGAGCTCACGGTACTGGATCTGAAACAGGCAACAGACGACCTGTATGACAGCTACCTCACTGAAGCGATTGGCGCATCGATCGCCGGCCTCGTGGCAATCGTCGTCCTGCTGTCCATCACGCTGCGCTCGCTGGCGCAGGTCGCCCGGGTGGTCACACCATTGATACTGGCGGTGCTGGTCGTGATGTCCGGCCTTCTGCTCGCGGGCCACATGCTGACGATTCTGCACCTCGTCGGGCTGTTGCTCGTCTTTGCCATCGGCTCCAACTACGCGCTCTTTTTTGCTCGTGCGCGAGCCGATGCTGATCCGGCGGCATCCCACAGGATCCTGGCCTCGCTGCTCATCGCCAACGCCACGACTGTCATCGGCTTCGGGGTTCTCGCCTTCTCGGCGGTGCCAGTGCTCGCGAATCTCGGCTCTACGGTTGCGCCCGGCGCTTTTCTCGCGCTGCTGTTTTCCGCCGCGCTCGCAGGGGACATGCGGCACGGGGCCGAGAGCGCCTAGGCCATGCGCACCCTGTCCATCAGCGCCGCTCCAGCGTCCATCGCTCCCGTGCGAGTCGTACTTCTGACGGGTGCCTTCCAACAACCGGAGGACTTCCAGCGGCAGGGATTTGTGGACGCCGTCCGCGCACGCAACCTACCGCTCGATCTGCAATTCGTGGCACCCGACTTGCAGAACCTGAACGATCGGCTCGTGCTGCACACCCTGCGACAGGACCTGATCGAACCCGCCAGACGGGACGGCTGCCGTTCCATCTGGCTGGGCGGCATTTCATTGGGCGGGTTCCTTGCCCTGGCCTACGCCGAGCGCTGGCGTCCGGACCTGGGTGGTCTGTGCCTGCTGGCTCCCTATGTGGGCAGTCGGATGATGACAGGAGAGATATCGCGGGCAGGGGGCGTGCGGCAATGGAGTCCGGGGACGATCGCCGCAGACGACGAGGAGCGCCGGATCTGGCGCCTCATCAAGGATCTCGGCTCGCTGCGCCCGCCCGTCTACCTGGGCATCGGGCGCGACGATCGTTTTGGCCACGGACTGACGCTGTTCGCAGAAGCGCTGCCTGCCGCGTGGGTGGACACGATTGACGGAGCGCACGAATGGCCGGTGTGGCGCCAACTGTGGGGCAGGTTTCTGGATCGACTCGCCACCGCGCCGGCCGGCCAGTGACTCTATATTTGGTAGCCTTGCGGGGGTGCAGGACATGACCCGCCGAATCCCGACAAAACGTTGGCACCCGTCTGCCCTGGTGTCGGCATCGATGGCAGCGCACGCCGCGGCCGCAGCACTAGTGGCGATTCGCCCGGGGCTCTGGCCCTGGGTGCTGGGCGGAATCCTAGTCGACCATATGGCGCTGAGCGCTTCTGGCCTGTGGCCGCGAAGCTCGCTGCTCGGGCCGAACTGGACGCGCCTGCCGCCAGGTGCTGCATCCGGCAGCATCGCGATCACCATCGATGATGGTCCGGATCCCGAGGTCACGCCGGGAGTGATCGAGATCCTGGCGCGATATCGCGCCAAAGCAACGTTTTTCTGCATTGGCGAGCGCGTCGCCGCGCACCCGCAGCTCGCCAGGTCCATCGTCAGCAACGGCCATGCTGTGGAAAACCATAGCCAACATCACCTGCATCGGTTTGCGCTGCTGGGCCCTGCAGGTATGAAAGCCGAGATCTCGGAGGCGCAGCAGGTCATTGCCTCGGTCGTCGGAGAAGCACCCCGCCTGTTCAGGCCGCCGGCCGGGCTGCGCAATCCCTTTCTCGACCCCGTTCTCGCGCGCCTTGGACTGCAACTCGCGAGCTGGACCCGGCGCGGATTCGACACGATGGCGCGCAACCCCGACATCGTGCTGAGGCGGTTGATCCGGGGACTGCAACCCGGCGACATCATTCTGCTTCACGACGGGAATGCTTCACGGACGCCGTCGGGCAGGCCCCTCATTCTTGAAACGCTGCCTGCGCTGCTGGAAGTCATCGCGGCCGCCGGCCTCACGCCGGTGACCTTGCGGTCTGCCCTTCGGTGAGCCCGGCGGACCTCAGCCGGCACATCGCGAAGGCGGCGGCTGCGCGGTATCGTCCCGCCGGCCGTTATGCGTACCACTTTGCGAGGCGCAAGCTTTCCGCAGATCCCTTGTTCGCCGCAATTCTTGCCGAGGGACTGATCCCGGACGATGCTCGAATACTCGACCTGGGATGTGGCCAGGGTCTGCTCGCGGCCTGGCTGCTCGCGGCGCGCGAATGTGATTGGATCGGCACCTGGTGCGACGCCTTGCCAAGACCCCCGCAATATTTTTCCTTCCACGGCATCGAACGCATGTCGAAGGATGCGAGCAGGGCGAATTGCGCGCTCGGTGAGTTCGCAACGATCGAAGTGGGCGACATCCGAACCAGATCGTTCCCTCAGGCCGATGCCATCGTCATCCTTGACGTCTTGCATTACATGGACCGTGCGAGTCAGGAATCAGTCCTCGCCCGCGCGCGCCTGGCGCTCAGCGCGCGTGGTGTCCTGCTGGTGAGAATCGGCGACGCCTCCGCGGGACGCGCGTTGCGCTTGAGCAACTGGCTCGACCAGACAATTCTGTTCTTTCGAGGACACCGCTGGACGCGACTTCACTGCCGATCCGCCGCCGATTGGATCAAGCTGCTGGTCGGCCTGCAGTTGCGCGTACAGGCGATCCCGATGAACGGTGCTGCGCCATTTTTCAACGTGCTGCTCGTGGCAAATCCACGATGACGCCGACGCTCCTGACTCACTACACCGCCACGACCTGCCTCGGGCACGGCATGGCACCACTGATCGCCGCACTTCGCGAGCAGCGCGGCGGCCTAGTGCCTTGCGAATTCGAGACTGCCAGGCTGGATACGTATGTCGGGGTCGTTGCGGGCCTGGAGGCCGAGCAGCTGCCTCGACACCTGCGCCACTACGACTGCCGCAACAACCGCCTCGCTCAGCTAGGTCTGCGTCAGGATGGTTTCCTGCAGGATGTCGAGGCCTCGATCGCCCGGGTCGGGCGCCGACGCTTCGGGCTCTTCCTCGGCACCAGTACCTCAGGAATTCAGGAGGCGGAATTTGCGTACCGCAATCGCGATGCCGCCACGGGAGCGTTGCCAGTCACGTTCTGTTACCCCGGCACGCACAACACCTACTCCGTCGCAGCCTTCCTCAGGGAGCTGCTCGAGATCGAGGGGCCCACGGCCGTGATCTCAACGGCGTGCTCGTCGAGCGCCAAGGTGTTTGGCAATGCCGCACGCATGCTGCAGGCCGGGCTCATCGACGCCGCGCTGGTCGGCGGGGTCGATTCGCTGTGCCTCACCACCTTGTACGGATTCCATTCACTGCAGCTGACGGCGCGCGGACCATGCTGCCCCTTCGCTGCGGATCGCGACGGACTCTCGATTGGCGAAGCGGCGGCGTTCGCGCTGTTGCAACGGGTCGACCGGCCGCCCGCTGTCAGCATCGCGCTACTCGGCATCGGCGAATCGAATGATGCGCACCACCTTTCTGCGCCGCGGCCCGACGGACTCGGAGCCACGCTGGCAATGCAAGCGGCACTCAGGGAGGCGTCGCTGGAGCCGCATCAGATCGACTACGTCAATCTGCACGGGACGGCCACGCCCAGTAACGACCGTGCCGAGGGCCGCGCTGTCGCGAGCCTGCTGGGAGCACACACACCCTGCAGTTCCACCAAGGGCGCCACGGGCCACACGCTGGGCGCCGCGGGCGCGCTCGAGGCACTGATCTCGGCCGCCTCGGTCGCGGGCGGCTTTATGCCTGGCGGCATCAATACGAGCCAGGCCGACCCGTCACTGGGCGTCGAGTATCTGACATCGACGCGCTTCGCACCGGTGCGCCGCGTCCTGTCGAATTCGTTCGGCTTCGGTGGTACGAACTGCAGCCTCGTCATCGGCAGGCTCGCGTGAGCACGGCACGCGGATGACTGTGCTCTCCGCCCATATCGATGGGATAGCGGTGCTGGGACCTGGCCTCGCAAGCTGGTCTGCAACCGAGTCGATCCTCGCAGGGCGCGCTCCCTACGTGCCGGCCAGGACAATACTGCCCGCCGCCACCGCGCTGCCTGCAGCCGAGCGACGGCGGGCCGGACGGGTCGTTCAGCTCGTCATTGCCACCGGGCTGGACGCAGCAGAGGGGGCCGGGCTCGACCCAGCAACACTCGTTTCGGTATTCGCCTCCTCCGGTGGCGATGGCGACAATTGCCACGAACTCTGTCAGGCCCTCGCATCGCCGGAGCGGCAGGTTTCCCCCACCCGGTTCCACAACTCCGTCCACAATGCTCCCGCGGGCTATTGGAGTATTGCGACGAGAGCAATGACGTCATCCACATCGATCTGCGCTTACGACCGAAGCTTTTCGGCCGGACTGCTCGAGGCAATGGTACAGGTCGCCACGATCAGACAACCCGTTCTGCTGCTCGCCTACGACGTCGATTATCCGTTCCCGCTGCGTGCTGTGCGGCGAATTCCGGATGCGTTCGGCCTCGCACTGGTGCTGGTTCCTGCAAGGACCGGGCGCTCAATCGTGCAGCTGACGATGCAGCTCTGCGATGCTATGCAGGAGGCCTGCGAACCTTCGGATCTGGAGAGTCTGCGCATTGCAATTCCGGCTGCGCGAAGCCTGTCGCTGCTGCGCCTCATCGCCCGCCGCGAACGCCGGACCATTGGCTTCGAACACCTCGGATCCACCTCCCTCAGCGCCGCGATATCGCCGTGCTGATCGATCGTGCGTGGATCATGCGGCACATACCCCACCAGGGATCGATGTGCCTTATAGACGAGGTCTCTGACTGGAATGCCAGTCGGGTGCGCTGCCTGAGCAGCGCGCACCGATCACCCACCAATCCCTTGCGCGCGCACGACCAGCTCGCCGCGGTCTGCGGAATCGAGTTCGCAGCGCAGGCGATCGCCATCCATGGAGCCCTTATCGTGTCGCAATCATTTGTCCAATGCCCTGCTGGTTATCTCGCGAGCATTCGCAACGTCGCACTTCACGCAGCGCGCCTCGACGATGTGGCAGAGGATCTGCTTACGACGGCTGTGCGGGTGAGCGGAGATGATTCCACGTTGCTCTACGATTTCTCGCTGTCTGCTGGAGCCCGGCTTCTGCTCAGCGGCCGCGCCACGATCGTGATCGGTACGGCGCTCATCTCATCAAGACAGACTTTGCTCGCTACGTGAAAAGTTCCGCAGCAAGGCGAGCACTGGTGACCGGTGGCAGCGGCGCGATCGGTGCCGCGATCTGCCGGCGCCTCGCCGCCGCGGGCCATTTCGTGTACATCCACGCACACCTGCAAGTCAGTACGGCGGAGGCGCTCGCCGCCGAACTCAATGCAAGCTCGCAGCAGGCAGCGGTCGTCACCTTCGATGTCACAGACGAGCGCTCGACACGCCAGCGCCTCGAGGCACTGCTGGAGGACGGACCGATCCAGATACTGGTCAACAACGCCGGGATCCATGACGATGCCGTGTTCCTGGGCATGTCCGCGCGCCAATGGCACCGCGTCGTGGACGTCGGGGTCGACGGCTTCTTCAACGTGACACAACCCTTGACCATGCCGATGGTCAGAACCCGTTGGGGACGAATCATCAGTATCGCATCGGTATCCGGGTTGATCGGCAACCCGGGTCAGGTGAACTACTCCGCCGCCAAGGGGGCGATCATTGCCGCGACGCGGTCGCTGGCGATCGAGCTGGCCAGCCGCAAAATTACGGTGAATGCGGTCGCGCCTGGGTTCATCGCCGCGGCGCAGGCGACCCAGACAGTCGACCCCGCAACGATCCTACGCAGAGTGCCGATGAAGCGCGCTGGCCGTCCGGAAGAAGTCGCTAGTCTCGTTGAATTTCTTGCGTCGGAAGACGCTGCCTACATCACCGGGCAGACCATCTCGATTAGTGGGGGACTGATCTGAGAGCAACGCAACCTGGTTGCGCCTGGTACGGAGCAACCATCCACAGATCGCCGGGGTTCAGAATGAGAGTTCCGACGCTTCAAGAAACCGTTGCAACAGCGGTGGGTGGATCGCGGGTCGGCGAGCTGGAACGATTGCCCGTGGCACTGTGAACTCATGGCACACCCGTTGAACTTGATGCGGTTGCTGCCGCGCTCAACAGCAGACCGAGAAAGACGCTCGACTGGCGAACTCCAGCCGAAGCGATCAACGAGTTCTGCAGAGTCGACCTCGATCCGACTTCTGACGCATCCGCGTCAGACCGCACTGCCATGAAGAATTTGGAGATAAGATCTGAACAGAGACTTCGTTGCGACGACCAGCTGAACCCGGGCAGTACGCGTGTGAATCCTTCCGCAGCGCGCTTGCTGAACATCAGTTTCGTCAGAGCATGTCACGGCGAGGAAACTGCTACGACAACGCGCCTATGGAAAACTTCTTCTCCAGCCTGGAGAGGGAGTATCTGCAGCACCAGCGCTTTGCCACACACGCAGAAGCACGCGCCGCCGTCTTCACTTACGTCGAGACGTTCTACAATCGCGTCTGGTTACATTCGAGCATCGGGTACCCGCCGCCCAATGAGTTCGAGGCGATGCTCAACAGGGCCGCATGATCGGCCCGGCTTGAGGTCCGGTTTTTCGAGGCAAGCTCACAGTCGACGACAACAGCGTCGCGCCGCTCAACGATGCCGTGCGCGCTCGTCCTCGCGCCAAATATCGCCGATCGGCTGCCTCACAGCGGGAAATCAGCGCAGGTGTGAGAAATGCGGGCTAGCTGCTTCTCAGTGCAAAGCTGCCGCAGACGCGGCCACTCAGGCCCGAATGGCGCGAATGGCGCGAGGTGAACACCTTGAGCCGCAAGCGCAGCAGCGAGCAGGTGCATATCGTCGAGCGCATCGCATTTGATCCGCAGGAGTTTTCGCTGCGGCGCGACTATTCGGTCACGGATCCGGTGTCCATTGCGGCCCCCACCGGACACGGAGCTGCGCGATATCACCGATCTGCTTGTGCGAGGACGTACTGCGAAAATCGGATGCGGGCGGGCGCCTTGCGGAACTTGGGCGCTTCGCGCAGCGCTCGACAACTGAAGGCCACCGCCCCTCGACAACCCAGATCCTGTCCTCGCGCCGCCGCGCTACACTCCCCATAATTACTACGCTTCCAGCGGAATTTCCATGAGCAAGTCCGAGAAATATGTGAAGCCGAATCTTTCTTCCTTCTTCGACAACACCGCGGCGGGTTACAACCATTTTCTGTAAGCCGTCACCGATATTGTTATTGCCAATCTTGCCTACCATTCTGACCTGGCGAAGGCCGTCGCCCGCGGGCCCATCTCGATGGATGCGCTCGCACGCGAAACAGGCTTGCCCAAAGACAAGCTCGTTCGAATCGTCGATTGGCTGCGCGCACATGGTCTGGTGGGCCTGTCTGAAGACGGCAAGGTCACGCCGGAACCGCATACTGCAGAGTTGGCTGAAGCGAAGTTTGGCGGGCGCGACGGCGGACACATTGCTCGAAGCATTGCTCAGCGCCGGTGCTGCCGGGATCAAACGCTTGAGCACCGCCTTCGCGATCGCGGTCTGGGAGCCGAGTACCCGCGCTCCGTCGCTGGCGATCGATGCGGTATCCGCAGAGCCAGATCTGCAAGCGGTCCCGTACCCGCAAGTCTTCAAGCTGACGCCGCCTGGATCGGCGACGCTGCTCAAGTACATTCATGCTGTACCGTCGGCAGCGCTTACACAGTTCGATCGCAACGGCGCGCTGTTGCGCTCCGAGAAGATGAGCCCGATTGTTCTGCAGGTCGACGACACTGACGAGCAGACGGCGGCCACGCAGCTCCGCGATCACCTGATCGCAGCCAAACTATCGCTGGCGACTCCGATACCACGACCAGCGGTGATTTTTTGTAGATCGACCAGCAGTCGTGGGCGGCGCCGGGGATAATGCGTCGCTCGATAGACTTCGCGAATCTGGCGGCGCGGTTGCGCTCCCCGGCGCTGCGAGCTGCCTTCTTTCTGATGGCTGGCGGCGCGGGCTTCGCCGTTGCGAACGTCCTGTTGGCGCGCGTTTTGTCGAACCAGGCCTTTGGCGTAATCTCGCTGCTACTTGCCCTCAATCAGGTCGGCCAGACGCTCGGACCGATGGGGCTGGACCTGACCATCAACCGGCGGCGGCTCACGCCGACCCTGACGCTACTTAAAACCGCTCTCGGCACCGCAATCCTGGTGAGCACAGCGATCGCACTCAGCTCGCTCGCTTTCTACGGCTTCTCCTGGCAGCTAATGATTTGCCTCGCGTTCACGGCCAGCGCCGCGGCCGTCGGTCGGGTTGCCGGCGCGTTCCTGCAATCGCAGCAACGCTTCGGTTATTCGCTGTTCCTTGGGCAAATCCATAATTACATCTTGTTGGTGGCAGTGCCCGTGATCGTGTTGCTGCAGATGCCTGATTCCTTGTTGGTAGCACTGGTGATCGCGTCCGGCTATCTGTTGACCGCAATGGCAGGATGGTGGTCGGTATGGCCGCGCTCCGTGGCGCCCGCCGGGCCGGCGCTCCGCGACCTGTTGAAGGAATCGATGGCGGGCCTGGGCCTGGTACTCGCGGTGCAAGTGCTGTGGCAACTGGAGCGCTTGATTATCTCGCCGACGCTGTCGATCGAGCAACTGGGCGCGTTCGCCGTCGTGACCGCCATAGCCGGCTCGCCGTTTCGCATGATGCAGATCGCCATTGGATATACCCTAGTGCCAGGTCTACGCGCTTGCAGCAGCCGCGGTCAGATGCGGCGCCTGCTCTTGCGCGAAGGCGGCGTCGTCGTTGTTACCACCACGGCGGCGATCGTAGCCGTCAGCATTGCTACGCCGCTGATCGTGACGCGCTTTCTGGACAATCGCTACGATATTTCCACTGTGTTGCTGATTGCAGTGATCGCGACAGGACTGATGAAAATATGGCAAGGCTTTGTGTCCGCCATCGTGCAAGCGCTCGGCACGACGGCGGCGCTATTCAAACTGGCGCTGTTGAGTTGGATTGGCGTGTTTGCCGGCGCCGGCTTCGCGATCGCCGGCGCGCGTTTCGGGCTGATCGGCGTCGTCTACGGCGTGGGACTCGGCTGGCTCATTGTCGCCCTCGGCGCAACCGGGCTTGCCGTCCGCGCGGCGCGCACGAGCGCGCCCCGCAGTGCGTCATAGTCATGGAGTTACCGCCAATCCCGGCGAATTCCATCTAACACAGCATCAATAGCGCCTGGAATGTCTGGAGCCCCGCAACTCCTCGGATCAATTCAGGGCGGCTCGCAGTTGCGGCGATTCTCTTGGAGAGGATTTTCACGTTCTTGCCATACAGTCTGAAGATGAGCCGCAGCACGAACTCCATGCTGTGCGTGATGAACCAACCCCGATAATTTTCGGGACGATTCCAGAACACGTACAGCTCGCAAGCGAACGGCTTGATATTTGTCAGCCCACCCAAGGTGAGCAATTGGCCTGCTACGCGACATCACAGAAGTCGTGTGGAGGATGCCCGTACGATAAATGCCTGAACAGTGGCCGGGTGCCCAGGAGAATACGCCCTCAGCTCACCTCGACGCTCCTGGATGCGTTCGAGCGAGCGCATGGACGCTCCAGTCGAGACGTCATTGACTTTGACGTGATTTTGATTGTAGATAATTAGAGGTCCAGGGGCAGGTCGTGCGATGCAGCATCGCCATCTGCCTCTGTTCACCCATGCACTTGAGTTGCGGAAAGCTGGAGCACCCGATGACCAAAGAAAAGCCAACGAATAAAGAAGACCGACCGACCTACACGACGGAATTCTATGTGCAAGACAACGATCGCGGTGTGTTCCTGGGCTCGCCGATGAACGACAACTTGTTCACGGCGCTGTGGAATCTCACTGCCGAATTGTGGGTCGACCGGCGCCGCATGTGGATCATGACCAGCCTTCTGGAGAAGCACGGCAAGGTCACGAACGAGATGATCGAGCAGTACGTGCCGACTGCGGAAGAGGAAGCCAGCTGGAAGGCCAGGCGCGGCACTCTCGTCGCACAGATGTTCGATCCGTTCCTGCGGCGAAAAGATCTGCCGCATACCTCGTCGCAATCCATTGAAGAACTCCCGCGTGGTTGATCAAGAGGAGATGCTCAAATGTTAGATCGTCGTACCTTGTTCAAGGGCTCCGCCGCGGTGGCTGCGGTCGTCGCCACTTCCCAGACGATAGCGCGCGATGTCGCCGCCAACACCAGCGTCGCAGCCAACCATGCCCTGGCACTCGATCGCATCGCGCCGCGCGGTCATGACGGGATCATGGTGCGTTACGGCACCCTCGATCTCGAAAGCCATAACGACCTGATTTCCGGCATCCGTGTCTGGACGGGCTCCAACTCTCGGCGCGCCGCGGCGGATCGCGCGGCGGAAATCTATGCTCGCAACGGGATAGCGCTCGACGCCGAGCTGTCGATGAAGCAGGTACTGGAACTGGTGAAGGATGACCCGATCATTTCCATGTGGGCCTATTCCTGGATGGATACGCAGCACATCAAGTGGAAGATGCTCCGCAACCACTTCCACGCCCGCTACGACGAATTTCTCTCCGAGATGGAGCGTTTCGACAACGCTGGCCCTGGCGTGCTCGAGATGGACACCAAGCTGCATGTCCCGGGCTATTGCCGTCATGAGATCCACCAGCAGCCGGGCGGCTACGTCGGCGACCCGTTCGCCGGACACATCTATCATTACGCGACTAACGTCACGGCTGATCGCCGCAACGACCAGGATCAGTCGTACATGAACTTCGCGGCCCTGACACCGATCCCGGAAGACGGGAAGGTACGCCGCATTCTCGATCTCGGCACCGGCATAGGCCAGTACGCCACGTCGATCAAGCGCCGCTTCCCGAACGCGGAAGTTTGGGGCATCGATGTGAGCGCTCCGATGCTGCGGTACGGGCACATGCGCGCGGTCGACATGGGTGTCGCGGTGAACTTCTCACAGCGTCTTGCGGAAGACACCAAGTTCCCGGACGGTCACTTCGACATGGTGATCAGCCACTTGCTGCATCACGAACTGACCGGCGACGCCACCAACGCGGTCTACAAGGAAGCCCAGCGAATCCTGCGACCCGGCGGACAGTTCTACGGCATCGACACCTACACGAATCAGGCAGTGCCGCGTACCGCGATGGGGCAGTTCGAGCTGTTCTGGGTCTATCGCTGGAACCGCGAGGATTGGCAACTCGAGTGGTCGGAGGTCGAGCAGGAAGCCGGCATCAAGAAGGCTGGGATGAAGGTCTGGCGCACGCCAGACAAGCTCGTCAACGGCAACTCCGTCCGCGGTTACAACAACGTCGTCGGCACGAAGATCTGAGGACCAGGGTTGTAAGCTGCTGAGTCCAATGGTGGCCGGGGGCGGAATCGAACCACCGACACGCGGATTGTCAATGGGTTTGAATCGACCTAAGTCACTGAACGGTTTTGACCTGTGGAAAGCGAGACGGCGACCGAAGCCGAAAGTAGTGCCACTGGCGGCCTAGCAAGATGGTACTCATCGAATGCCAGGTAACTGGGCGTTTGGCTCAATAATGTCTTCAATTAGT
>JBDSRN010000007.1:0-14194 GCA_039929265.1 Steroidobacteraceae bacterium
GCACGGTGATCGCGCACAGCTTCGGCGGACGCTGCACGATGTTCGCGTGCAAGAGCTTCCCCGAACTGATCAACCATGCCGTCATCGTCGACTCGCGCCTCGCATCGAAGGAGGATCCGATGAAGGCGTTCCAGGACGCATGGCGTCCAAAGAAGATCTACGAGCGGCTCGAAGACATCATCCCGCGTTTCCGGCTCCGCCCTGACGAGCCCTGCCCCGCGCTCACGAAAACGCACCTCGCGCTCATGTCGGTGAAGCAGCAAAACGATGGCTACACCTGGAAATTCGACGAGAACGTGTCGCGCGTGCTGCGCAACCGCGCTGACACCATGCAGCTCGAGCTCGAGGAACTGCGCGACCTGCCCATGCCGGTCGACGTGATCACCGGTGAGAAGAGCATCGTGTGCACGAGGCGGCGCGGCCATCGCATGGTAGAGCTCGTGAAGAACGCGCGCGGCCCGATCATCATCCCAACCGCGTACCACCACATTCCCATCGGCCAACCCATTGCCATGCTCGCGGCGCTGCAGGGCGTGCTCGCGGTGCACAACGGCGCGAGGTACAAAGAATGAGTCAGAACACCGCCTTCCGCCCCTACATCCCGGCGAGCAGCCCGCTGCCGGAGATGACCATACGCGCAGTGCTCGTCGGCGCGGTGCTGGGCATCGTGTTCGGGGCCTCGTCGCTGTACCTCGTCCTCAAGGTCGGTCTCACGGTCAGCGCATCGATTCCCGTCGCGGTTATCTCGATCACTCTGTTCCGCCTGCTGTCCAAGCTCAAGGTCCGCGACGCTACAATTCTCGAGAACAACATCGTGCAGACTACCGGGTCTGCCGGTGAATCGATCGCCTTCGGTGTCGGCGTCACGATGCCCGCGATCCTCATCCTCGGCTTCGATCTCGAGCTCACGCGCGTGCTGCTGGTCGCGGTGCTCGGTGGCCTGCTCGGCATCCTGATGATGATTCCGCTGCGTCGCGCGCTGATCGTGCAGCAACATGGCCTGCTCAAGTATCCCGAAGGCACCGCCTGCGCGCAGGTCCTCAAGGCAGGCGCATCGCCCGAATCGGTAGCCGCTTCCGATCCGCAGGCCGAAGGCGGGGGTAACCAGGGCATAAGCGCCCGCACGATCTTCACGGGCTTCGCGATCGGCCTCGTCTACAAGACCCTGAACATCGCTTTCAAGGGTTGGCGCGATGTGCCGGAAAAAGTTTTCGATGCACCGTTGAACGCGGGTTCCGTGTCCACCGAGGTGTCGCCGGAGCTGCTCGGCGTCGGCTACATCATCGGGCCGCGCATCGCGGGCATGATGGCCGCGGGCGGCGTGATGTCGTACCTGCTGCTCATCCCGCTGATCAAATTCTTCGGTGACTATGTCACCGGTATCGTCGCACCGGGCACGATGCCCATCAGTCAGATGGGTCCCGGCGAAATCCGCAGCGCCTATGTGCTGTACATCGGCGCGGGCGCTGTGGCCGCGGGCGGCATCATCAGCATGTTTCGCGCGATGCCCATGATCTGCGGCGGCATCCGTGGCGGCATCGCCGACATGCGCAAGATCAAGGCCGACCAGGGCGCGGCGACCAGCCTGCGCACCGAGCGCGACCTGTCGATGAAGACGGTGCTCATCGGACTCATCGCCCTGATCGGCATCATCGTCGTCGCACCGCCGCTGCACATGAATCTCCTCGGCGCGCTGATGATCATCGTGTTCGGATTCCTGTTCGTTACCGTCTCCTCGCGCCTCACCGGCGAGATCGGCTCTACCTCAAACCCGATCTCCGGCATGACGATCGCGACGCTGCTGTTCACCTGCTTCATCTTCCTGCTGGTCGGCTGGACCGGCGGCGCGTGGTACGTCACGGCGCTGTCGGTCGGCGGCATCGTCTGCGTGGCATCGTCCAACGGCGGCACCACTTCGCAGGATCTCAAGACCGGCTATCTCGTCGGCGGCACGCCGCGCCTGCAGCAGATTTCCATCCTCATCGGCGCCCTCGCCTCGGCGCTGTGCATGGGGCCGGTGCTGCTCAAGCTGAACGAGACGGCTACCGTGTACGTGCCCATCGCGCAGATCGCCCCCGCCGGCCTCAGCACGGACATCAGAGCGCTCACCGGCAAGCACGAGTCACTGACGGGCCGGCAGGCAGGCGATGATTCCGGCTCTTACCTCGTATGGCACAAGACCAGCATCGAGGGCGCGCCGCCCGGCAAATACCTGGTGGATGACGCGGGCAAGGCCGTGTGGCTGGTCGACCCGGGCATCAACGGTACACACGCCACGCGTCCCGACGGCAGCGAAGTGCGCAAGTTCGACGCCCCGAAGGCGACGCTGGTGTCGTACATCATCAAGGGCATTCTCGATCGCGAACTGCCCTGGGAGCTGGTGATCTTCGGCGTGATGATCGCGGTAATGCTCGAGCTCGCGGGCGTACCGTCGCTGGCGTTCGCGGTTGGCGTATACCTGCCGATCTCCTCATCCGCACCGATCTTCATCGGCGGCGCGGTGCGCTGGCTGGTGGATCGCGGGGCGCGCCACAAGCCCGGCAGCCTGAACCTGACGCGTCAGCAGTTCGAGGCCGAGAGTGATCGCGGGCCGGGCGTACTGCTGGCCTCCGGCTACATCGCCGGTGGTGCCATCGCCGGCATCATCATTGCGTTCCTGGCAGGAGTGACTGGTGACTTCGACGCGGCACTGGGCAAGTGGGCTGCGGCGAACAATCCCTTGTATGCAGGGCCGTACGCCGATGCGCTCTCGCTCATCCCCTATGCGCTGCTGATCGTGCTGCTGTGGCTGGTGGGGCGCGGGACCCTCATGGCCGACAAGGCGCCGGGCCAGCTGCGCAGCTAGGCCACTTCGGTATTCAGCAGGCGGATGAGGGAGGCGGCGAACTCGCGCGAAACACGCGCGACCGTGTTGAGCGGCCGGCGGCATTTGCTGCAGAAGTTCTTGTTGTCCGGATTCTCGGCGCCGCAGCTTGGGCAGAACATCCTGTACTACCTTTCAGTGGTTGGAACCGGGCCGTAGTCTCTCACACCGTTGACATAACGCACGTCGCATATCCGCTCGATTCACGCATGTGGCATCAGCAGCAGCCAGACGAGCAGCACCGCGCTCGTGACGACGGCACACAACAGCACGATCGAGCCGCTGACGCCCTGTCCGACCGGCTGCGGATCGCGCGCGCGATGCGCGACGATGACGGGATGCAGGTTTTCCTGCGTCTGTTCCAGGGGATCCACTTCTTGCACTGCCGCTCCTGTCTCGCGCCCGGTCAGGGCGCAACTTAGGTCCAGATTGGACACGGCAGCAAGGCAGGAATTCACGGAAAGCTCCGGTCGATGCGCGAGGCGTGAAGCGCCTCACATGTCCGGAGGCAAAGCGATCAGTGCGCCTTGGTGTCGGAGCGATTCGCGGTGGACGACATGCGATCCAGCACACCGAGCAGCACGGCGGACACGACGAACGTCAGGTGGATTATGACGTACCACATCAACTTGTCGTTCGGCGTTTCCTTGGCAGCCATGAAGGCGCGCAGCAGATGGATCGAGGAAATCGCCACGATCGACGCGGCCACCTTCAGCTTGAGCGTGCCCGCATCGAGCTTGCCCAGCCAGCCGAGCTTGTCGCCATCACCGTCGATGTCGATGCGGGAAACGAAATTCTCGTAGCCGGAGAACATCACCATGACGATGAGGCTGCCGACCAGCGCGAGATCGATCAGTGCGAGCAACGACAGCACGAGCTCCGCTTCACTCATCATGAAAATGACCAGCATCGTGTGAACCAGTTCGGCGAAGAACTTGATGCCCAGGGCCACCAGCGACAGAGCGAGGCCGAGATATACAGGCGCCAGCAACCAGCGGCTGGCGAACAGGGTTCTTTCGATTGCGCGTTCGATCATGCGGGCAATTCTAACGCATGCGTAATGTCAGCACCTGTCCGGTGCGCAGGGAATCCCCCTCGATGACGATGGCGTTGTGGCCGAACAGCACACCCTTCAGCGCACGGTCGAAACGATACGTCTTGAGCGTGCGCAGCGGCTCGGCGCCGCGCTGCTCGCCGGTGTCCTGATCGGTGGTCGTGATGATGCAGCGGATGCACGGTTTCACCATTCGCAGGTTCACGCCGTTCCCGACGAATTCGTGTGCCGCATCCTCCGCGTAGGGGCCGACACCGTCGAGTACCACATTCGGCCGGAACCGGTTCATGGGCACGGGCTCCTCGAGGCGCGAGTTCAGATCCGCCAGCGACGCGCGCGAGATGATCAGCACGGGATAGGCATCCGGAAAACGAGTCGGCGCTTCCACGCCGCCGGTGCGATCGAGGTTGGCCAGGCGCCGATGCGCGGAATCGAAACGCACGAGTCGCAGCGGCCGAGCGAGGAATTCCGAGACCCAGCTCGCCGCCACTTCGCCCATGTCGAATGCCGCAACGCGGTCCTTCCAGACGACCACTTCGCGCGCAACCTCCGGCTGCCACGCAAACGGCACGGGCAAGGTCGTCATGCCTGGAGCATCGAGCACAAGCGCATCGGCAGTGAGCGCGGTGCCGATCAGCGCCATGCGCGGCAGGTCGCGCTGCGTGATGAAGCGCCCTGCCGGCGTGACGATCATCCATTCGCGATCGTGCTCCAGCCCTGCAGGTGTCAGCCGCGCCTGCTCCAGCGTGATGCCGCGACAGGATTTGACCGGATAGACATGCAGCGATGCGACGGTCGCCATCGCGTCGCCCATCTACTTCTTGCGACGCGCGCCGGCGCGCGTCTTGTTGCCCATCACGCGCCGCTGCAATCGGACGACGGACCGCCTGGCCTTGTTGAATGCGGTTTTCACGCGGGCCTTCAGCTTCGGCCTGACGCTGGCGCGCTTTTTTGCGGGTTTGACTTTCGCCTTGGCCTTGGCTTTGGCCTTGAGCTTCATCTTTGCCGTCACTTTTGCCTTGGGCTTGGCTTTTGCCTTGGGCTTGGCTTTGGGCTTGGCTTTAACCTTCGCCCTGGCTTTTACCTTCGGCTTCGGCCTGGATTTTACAGCGGGTTTCGCAGCAGGCTTTCCCTCCGCCTTGGGCGCGGACGCCGCTTTCGCCGTCACCTCGTGCGCGGCGAACATCACGCCCTGCGGATCCAGGAACTGCACGATCCAATCGCCGCCCGGCACTTCCATCGGCCCGTTGATCACCCGCGCGCCCACCGACTTTGCAGTCGCCGTCACCGATGCGGCATCTGCGACGCGCACGTAGCTGAGCCACTGCGAGCCCGCCGGCACCTGTCCGGGATTGAAGATGCCGCCGTATGAGTGGCCGTCGGCACCGAACATGAGGTACCTGCCCATCGGCCCCATGTCGACACTGCCGGTTTCCGCCCAGCCACACAGCTCGAAATAGAAACTCGCCGCGGCCGGTGCATCAGTGGACATGAGTTCGACCCAGGAGAAAGTGCCGATCGCGGGTTCCGAATACGCTACGCCGGCGGGCGCATACAGGCCGAAGGCAGCGCCCTGCGGATCGGCGAGTTGTGCGTAGTGGCCGCCCGTGCCCGTCGCAGTTGGCGGCTTCGTGACGCGTGCGCCCAGGCCTCGCGCCTTCGCGAGTGAAGCATTGAGGTCTGCGACGGCAATGTACGGCAGCCAGTAGCCGGCGCTCTGCTCGGGGGGCAGCGCCACCAGCGAGCCGATACCGCCGTTGGCGGATTGCAGCGTGGTGGCCCCGTGCTTCTCTTCAGTGCGCCAGCTGAAAACATGCGCATAGAACTTGCCGGCCGCCTCGATATCCGCGGCAGCCAGATCGAACCAGACGAACCGACCAACCCCCGTTGAATCCGCCATGCAAGCTCTCCTTTATTTCGCTATGTCGAAGATGCTTGGCGTGGCAGGCACTTGCAATAGGTCGGGTTGCGAATAACCTCGATCCATCCACTGGCAAGGCATCGTGTGCCCGCGAAGATGGATGCCGACGCGGATCCGGAGCACATCTATCAAGCGGCAGCTGACTCTCTGATCTGAAGCGGCGCTCGCGCTTCAGGCTCTGCGCTTGCGCGTGGCGTCGGCGCGTTTGCGGGGCGCCCTTTTGGGCGCTGTGGGCTTTGCGGTGCCAATGCGCTTGGGTACTGTATCCGGATAGACTTCGACGGCTTCCACGCACAATTCCAGGAATCGCCTCAGCTGGGTGACCTCGGTCGACTGCAGGCGCGAGAGCATCTGGGTCATCACGGGCCGCGCGGTGGCCCGGCAGGCCTCGAGTTGACGGCGTCCGGCATCGGTAAGGAACCAACGGTCGGCTCGACGATTCGCAGGATGGGGTCGTCGCTCTATTTCACCGGCCAGCTCCAGGCGCAGCAGCATTTGGTTCATGGTCTGGGGGGTGACGGTGATGCGGCGAGCGAGCTGGGCCCCCGGCAGGCCGGCCTGCCCATCCAGCAGGTCAAGGGTGACCAGGTGAGCCATCGACAGTCCCGTGCTGTGGCGCCTCAGTCGTGTTTCGAGCAGATTCCGGAACGCCTGTTGCAGGCGCTTCAGCAGAAAGCCAATCTGCTCTTCAGGAGACAGTTGCATGCGGGGGAAGGGTTCAGTTGCGAATAATCAGGTTACTGATATTATATCAGTCGCCTGATATAGACAACGACACTCGGTTCATGCCGCACAATCACTTTTCCCGCACCTTGCCGATAGTGTGCTTCGCGCTGCTTTCGCTGTCGTGCGCGCGTGCGCAGCAACCACCCGCGCGGGCAGCCACTGCCGCCCTCACGGTCACCGCGACTACACTCGACAGCGCACCGCTCGCACGCTCGATTTCCGCCAGTGGTGGCATTTTCGCCTGGCAGGAAATCATCGTCGGCCCCGAGGTCGGCGGCTATCGCGTCGCCGCGGTGAACGTGGACGTGGGGGATCGCGTGCGCAAAGGCCAGGAGCTCGTGCGCCTCTCGTCCGACCTGCTGGATGTCGAAGTCGCGGCACGCCGCGCGAGCCTGCGACAGACCCAGGCGGACTTCGCCAATGCCGACGCCGCGCTGCGCCGTGGCACGGCGATATCCACCTCGGGGGCGCTGTCCGCCGCGGATCTGGATCGTCTGAAGGCGGAGCAGCTGTCTGCGCAGGCGCGTGTGCAGACGAGCGAAGCCGACCTGAAGACCTCCGAACTGCGCCTGCGCTATACGCGAGTCACCTCACCGGACGACGGCATCGTCACCGCGCGCTCGGTGAATGTCGGAGAGATCGCGCAGACCGGCGGCGAGATGCTGCGTGTGCTGCGCAAGGGTCGTGTCGAATGGCGCGCCGAGATTCCCGAGGCGCTCTTGCACAGGGTGAAGGCCGGGCAGACCGTACGCGTGTCCACCATCGACGGTGTGCAGCTGGAAGGCGAGGTGCGCGCCGTCGCTCCGACCCTCCAGACCAGCAACCGCACCGGACTCGTGTACGTCGACATCACCACGGCAAACAATGCGGCGCGCCCCGGCATGTTCGCGCGCGGCGAGATCACGACCGGCAATGAGGATGCGAAGCTGATGCCCGTCGCGGGCGTCGTGGTGCAGGACGGCTACAGCTATGTGTATGTGCTGCGCAAGAACGACACAGTCGAGCGGCGGCGCGTGCAGACCGGCACCGTGCGCGGCGCGGAAATCGAGATCACGCAAGGTGTGACGGTCGGCGAGCGCGTGGTGGTCAAGGGTGCCGGCTTTCTGAAAGACGGCGATCTCGTGCGCGTCAGCGACAATCCGCCGGCCACCGCGGGCAAGCCCGCCAACTGAGCACCTCATGAATTTCGTCACCTGGGCGATCCGAAATCCGGTGCCCGTGATCATGCTGTTCATCGGGCTCACGCTCGCTGGACTGCTGGCCTTTCCGCGCCTCATGGTCCAGGCGCAGCCGGACATCGAGTTCCCGGGCGTCGTGATCACCGTCGCGTATCCGGGCGTGCCGCCGTCGCAGTTGGAGACCGAGGTCACGCGCAAGGTCGAGGATGCCATCTCGAACTTGCAGGGCATCAACCACATCAATTCGACGATCAACAATGGCGCCTCGACCACGTTCGTCGAGTTCACATTCGAACGCGACATGGATCAGGCGACCGACGATTTACGCGATGCGATCACGCGCATCCGCTCGACCCTGCCGATCGATGCGAACGAGCCGATCATTACCCGCACCAACACCGCGGGCGATCCGGTCATCACCTTCGGCGTGAGCTCGGACAACCTCAGCGACACGGAGCTGTCCTGGTTCGTGGATCTCACGGTAATGCGCGAGATCACGGCAGTCAAAGGTGTCGGCGCGGTCAATCGCGTCGGTGGCGTCGCGCGCGAAATCGCCGTCGAGCTCGATCCGGATGGTATGGCATCGATGAACGTCACCGCAGGTGACGTGTCGCGCCAGCTGTTGCGCACGCAAGTCGAGCTGCCCGGCGGCGAGGGCCGCGTCGGTGGCCAGGAACAGAACGTGCGCACCACGGGCACGGTGAGCTCTGCGCAGGAACTGGCGGCCCTTCCGATTCCGCTCGCCGATGGCCGCAACGTGCGCCTCGATTCGATCGCGACGATCAAGGACCAGGCGGCCGAAGTACGCCAGCTCGCGTTGCTTGACGGCAAGCGCGTCATCGGCTTCCAGGTGATCCGCTCGTGGGGCGCGGGCGCGCTCGAAGTCGCCGAAGGCACGCGCGAGGCGGTGCGCAAGCTCCAGGAACGTAACCCGCAAGTGAAGATCGCGGAGATCAACAGTACCGTGGAGTACATCCGCGAGTCGTTCGTGAGCTCGATGGAGATGCTGCTCGAAGGCGCGTTGCTCGCGATAGCGGTCGTGTGGCTGTTCCTGCGCGACATGCGCGCGACGCTGATCTCCGCCATCACGCTGCCGCTTGCGATCATCCCGACCTTTGCCGCGATGTACCTGCTCGGCTACACGCTCAACATCCTCACCCTGCTCGCGCTGTCGCTGGTGGTCGGCATGCTCGTCGACGATGCGATCGTCGAGGTGGAGAACATCCATCGTCACCTGCGCATGGGCAAGAAGCCGCTGCAGGCAGCCACCGACGCCGCGATCGAGATCGGCCTCGCCGTGGTGGCGACGACGCTCACGCTTGTCGCAGTGTTCGTGCCCGTTGCATTCATGAGCGGCATGCCGGGCAAATTCTTCCGGCCGTTCGCGTTTACCGCCGCGGTCGCAGTGATTTTCTCGCTGCTGGTCGCACGTCTGCTTACGCCGATGATGGCTGCCTATACCATGAAGGCGAACGAGGAGACCGAGTCCATTGGCAAGTTCAAGGCTCGCTATCTGGCCTGGGTCAACACGGCGCTGGCGCATCGGCGCATCACCCTCGGCATCGCGACGATACTGATGGTGGCGAGCATCAGCCTCGCCGCAGTACTGCCAACAGGCTTCGCACCTGCCGGTGACGTCGGGTTCGTCTTGCTGAACGCAGAACTGCCGCCCGGCGCACAATTGCAGGACACACGCGCGGCGAGCGAGCAGATCCGTGAACGCCTCGTCGGCATGAAGGAAGTCGAGCACGTCTACACCGTGATCGGCAGCGGTGGCAACGTGCGCAGTGCGCGCATCACCATCATGCTAAGCCCCGCGGGCGATCGCGACATCAGCCAGCAGGACTTCCAGCGCACATTGATGCCGAAGCTGCGCGACGTGCCCGGCGTGCGCCTGTCGTTCGGCGGTGGTGGTGGCGGACCTGGCGGCGGCAAGCTCTCGATCCAGCTCACGGGTGAAGACTCCGTTGCGCTCGCCATGGCGGCGACCTCGCTCGAACGCGACATGCGCACGCTGCCGAACGCCGGCTCGGTGACCACCACCGCGAGCCTGCTGCAACCGGAGATCGTCGTGCGGCCATTGCCCGAGCGCGCCGCCGAGCTCGGCGTCAGCACCGACACGATAAGCACCGTCACGCGCATCGCCACCAGTGGCGACGTATCCAACAATCTTGCCAAGCTCAACCTGCCCGATCGGCAGGTCCCGATCCGCGTTCGCCTCAACCCCGAGGCGCGCGGCAATCTGGACCGCATCAAGCAGCTCAACGTACCGGGGCGAAACGGCCCCGTGCCGCTAATGAATGTCGCGGATGTCTCTTTCGGTGCGGGGCCGGTGCAGATCACGCGCTACGATCGCAGTCGCAACATCAGCGTGTCGATGGATCTCAATGGCGCCTCACTCGGCCCGATGCTCGCGCTCGCCCGCAATCTGCCGACGATGAAGAACCTGCCCCCCGGCGTGCGACCGCTCGATTCCGGGGAAGCGGAATTCATAAAGGAGCTGTTCAGCGGTTTTGCGATCGCGATGATCGTCGGCATCTTCTGCATCTACGCACTGCTCGTGCTGCTGTTCCACGATTTCCTGCAGCCCATCACCATCCTGTCCGCCTTGCCGCCCTCCGCGGGGGGCGCGATCCTGTGCCTGTGGATCTTCAACTTCGAGCTGTCAATTCCATCGCTGATCGGCCTGCTGATGCTGATGGGCATCGTCACCAAGAACTCGATCCTGCTCGTGGAATACGCTGTCATGGCGCGCCGCGAGCACGGCCTGAATCGCAAGGAAGCATTGCTCGATGCCTGCTCGAAGCGCGCACGCCCGATCATCATGACCACGATCGCGATGGGCGCCGGCATGCTGCCGGTGGCGCTGGGGCTGTCGGGTGATTCGAGTTTCCGCTCGCCGATGGGCGTCGCGGTGATCGGCGGGCTCATTGCCTCGACTGGACTGAGTCTGTTCGTCGTGCCAGTGATCTACACGCTGGTCGATGATTTCGAGCACTGGGTGAAGAGGCGCTTCAGGCGCGGCGGCAAGCACGAGGCGGTCGGCATGCCTGCGGCAGAATTGCCATCCGAGCCAGCACCGAGCTGATCCGCGTCGTTGGCGCACCAACGACGCAGCAGGGGAATCTGGCGACGGACAAGCCGGTGACTGGCGAGCGCAATTTCAAACCCTGACGCGCCCGGCGCGTCAGGGTGACCAGTACACGTCCAGCGGGACTTGGGTCTGCGCGAGCACCGCACTGATTGGCAACGTTGTCGGAAGCCTCTGCGCATTGCGCTTCGCTTCGCGCAGCGCGCTCTGATACACCTGCCACTTGTGCTCGCCCGTGATGTGCAGGATCAGGCGGCGCGTCTGCAGCAGCGCCGCGAGGTTCAACGACAGCCGTTCGTACGGCTGCACGGAGGCCGTCATCGCGACGCATGCGGGCGACATGGCCGGATCGAGCGCGTCCTGCACACCGGGCGACTGCGCAAACAGCGAAGCGAAGTGTCCGTCGTCACCCATCCCGAGTATCACCACGTCGAGCGGACGCGGCAGTGCCTGCAACGCATTCCACGCGAGGTCCGCGCCGGCGGCGGCACTGGGTGCGGCATTCTTCAACGGTACAAGACGCGCACGTGCTGCCGCGCCAACCAGCAGATGATCGCGCAACAGTTTTTCATTGCTGTCCGCAGAATCCGGATCGACCCAGCGATCATCCGCGAGCGAGATCGTGAGGCACGACCAGTCGAAGGCGATCCCGCGCAATTGCTCGAAGAACGGTATCGGCGTGCGACCGCCCGACAGAACCAGCGTCGCGCTGCCGCGATCCTGGCACGCCCCGATGAGCTCGGCACCCACATCATGCGCGAGTGTCACCGCGAGCTCCCGCGTGGAGGCGGCCCGGTGCGCGCGTGGCTCCGCGCGACGCGATCCGAAGATCACTGCTCGTCACTCCAGGCGAAACCGTCGCGGCTGAGCAGCGCGCTCGAAGCCGCGGGGCCCCACGTGCCAGCGGTGTAACCCTTGGGTTTCTCTTCGGCCTGTGCCCAGGCCTCGCGGATCGGATCGATCCAGCGCCACGCGGCATCGAGTTCGTCGCGACGCATGAACAGTGTGAGGTTGCCCTTCACGACATCCGTGAGTAAACGCTCGTAGGCATCGAGCTGACGTGTCTTGAAACTCTCGACGAGGTCGAGCGACAGGTCCACGGGCTTCAGGCGCATCACTTCACCGGGCGCCTTCGCGAGAATTGTGAGCGTGATCGCATCGCGCGGCGACAGGCCGATGACGAGCTGATTGCGCTGCGGCGCATGCGCCACGCCGAAGATCGAATACGGCACGTCGTCGAAGGTGATTACAATCTCGCTCATCTTCTCCTGCAGGCGTTTGCCAGTGCGCAGATAGAAGGGCACGCCGGCCCAACGCCAGTTGCCGATCTCCGCCTTGAGCGCGACGAAGGTTTCGGTGCCGCTGTCGGCCGGCACCCCCTCCTGCTCCGTGTAAGCGATCACCGGCTTGCCGCTCACGGCACCGGCTTTGTACTGCCCGCGTACCGTCTTCGTCGGCACGTCGGCACCCGTGAGCGGACGCAGCGCACGCAGTACCTTCAGTTTCTCGTCGCGCACCGCATCGGGCATGCTGCTCGCGGGCGGCTCCATCGCGATGATGCACAGCAGCTGCAGCAGATGACTCTGCACCATGTCGCGCAGCGCGCCGGTCTGGTCGTAGAACGAGCCACGCGACTCGACACCAAGCTGCTCTGCGACGGTGATCTGCACGTAGCGAATACGTCCGCGGCGCCACAACGGCTCGAACAGCGCGTTGCCGAAGCGCAGCGCCATGAGGTTCTGCACTGCCTCCTTGCCGAGGTAGTGATCGATGCGATAGATCTGATGCTCTTCGAAGATCGCACCGACGTGCTCGTTGATCTGCGTCGCGCTCGCAAAATCCTGACCCAGTGGCTTCTCGAGCACCACGCGCGACTTCGGCGTCGCAAGCTGCGCGTGACCGATCCTGTCGCAGATCGCCGCGAACAACGTCGGCGCAGTCGACAGGAAAAAGATGCGCACGAACTCTTCGCGACCTTTCAGTACTGCGACGAAATCCGTGAGGCCCTGGTCACCCTGCGCGTCGGCCTGCACGTAGTGCAGCTTCTGACTGAAGGACTGCCAGCGCGCCGGCTCGAAATCATCGGCCGCGTGATTGCGGCATGTGGCTTCGACCAGTGCCACATAAGCCGCGCACGTGAGCGCGCTGCGCGCGGTGCCGATAATGCGCGACTCGGGTGCGACCTGGCCGGCCACGTCGCGGCGGTACATGGCTGGCAGCAGCTTGCGCATCGCGAGATCGCCCGTACCGCCGAACAGGATGAGATCGAAAACGCGTGCTTGCTCCATCAGGTAATTGTATGTCGAATGAGCGCATGAATACCCCCGACGATCCACGACTGCACCGCCTCGCACAGCTCACGCGCCTCCTGGATCAGGCATTTCGTATTCCAGGTACGCGCTGGTATTTTGGTTTCGAGGCGATTCTCGGACTCATTCCCGGGCTCGGCGATATATCGGGTGCGCTGTTCGGTGGCTATGGCCTGCTGCTGGCGCACCGCATGGGTGCTCCGGCCTGGCTGCTCGGGCGCATGTTGTTGAACCTCGGCGTCGACGCGATGGTGGGCGCGATTCCCCTCGCCGGTGACGTGTTCGATCTGGTTTTCAAAGCTCATGTGCGCAACCAGCAACTGCTGCGCGACTGGCTGGATTCCCCGCACAAGACGGCCCGCGCCAGCAAAGCCCTGTTGCTGGGCGGCTGCGCCGCACTCCTGCTGATGTTCGCCGGCAGCCTGTGGCTGGCTGTTGCGTGCATCGGCTGGTTGTTGCGGCACACCGCAGGATGATGATGAGGCACTGTAAAGATTTGTCGTTACAACCTTGCGAAAGGCAATCTTTACTTGCCGCGATGCTGCGCGCTGCGCTAGCGTGGCCGTGATGACCAGTCCCTTGCATCCGCGACTGCGCGAAGTCACCGAGAGAATCCGGGAACGCAGCAGCGGCCCGCGTGGCGAGTACGTGGCGCGCATGCGCGCGGCAAAGTCTAGGGGCACCGTGCGCTCGCAACTGAACTGCGCGAATCTCGCACACGGATTCGCCGCCGCCGGTCCGGACAAGGAGGCGCTGAAGCGTTCGCCCTGGCCGAACATCGGCATCGTCTCCTCGTACAACGACATGCTTTCTGCGCATCAGCCCTACGAGCGCTATCCCGCCCTCATCCGTGGCGCGGCGCGCGAAGCCGGTGCGGTGGCACAGTTCGCCGGCGGCACGCCCGCCATGTGCGACGGCGTCACGCAAGGCACTGCGGCGATGGAGCTGTCACTGTTCAGCCGCGACGTCATCGCGATGTCCACCGCAATCGCGCTGTCGCACAGCATGTTCGATGCGGCCCTGTGTCTGGGCATCTGCGACAAGATCGTGCC
>JBDSRN010000008.1:0-1893 GCA_039929265.1 Steroidobacteraceae bacterium
CGCCATGGTGCCGTCGTCGTTCATGATCTCGACTATCACCGCGGCGGGCGGCAGACCCGCGAGACGCATGAGATCGCAACCCGCTTCGGTGTGACCGGCACGGGTGAGCACGCCACCCGGCTGCGCCATGATCGGAAAAATGTGCCCGGGCTGGCGCAGATCCTGCGGCCGCGCGTGGGGCGCGACCGCTGTGCGCACGGTGTGCGCGCGATCGAACGCGGAGATGCCGGTGGTGACGCCTTCCGCGGCTTCGATCGACAGCGTGAAGTTGGTGCGTCGGTCGCGGTCGGTTTCCTGGACCATGAGCGGCAGCTGCAGCTGTGCGCAACGCTCACGGGTGAGCGTGAGGCAGATGAGCCCACGCCCGAAGCGCGCCATGAAATTGATGTCTTCGGCACGCACCAGTGATGCGGCCATGACGAGGTCGCCCTCATTCTCGCGGTCTTCATCGTCCATTATCACGACCATGCGTCCGGCAGCCAGGTCGGCGAGTACCTCCTCGATGCTGTCGAGGCCGGTGGGGGAATCAACGAGCCGGGGTCGCGCTGGCATTCCGCCATTCTACCCCGTGGGGCCGGCCGAAGCTGCGCGCTGCGACCGGCCCGGGGAAGTTTCCTCCCCCGGTCAGAGCTTCTTGCGCACCGAAATGCCGATCAGGCGTCCGGTCGGACCCGATGCCGTCGCCCGTAGCCACCCCTGCCGTTCGACCGAGAAGCTCAGGTCCACAAGGTTATAGCTGGACACGCTCTGCGTCGGCGCGGTTCTCGCTGCAGGTATTCAGGGCCTGAGCGCGCCAGTCCGCTGGCAGCGCCGCGGACATACCGCCGGTAAACCCGGGTGCTGCCCGAAAGCTGCAGTCGCTGGCTCACATCGGCTTGTCGCCCGCACGCGCCGCCAGCATGCGATCCACATAACGCGCCAAGGTATCGATTTCAATGTTCAGCCGACTGCCGATCCTCAGCGCACCGAGCGTCGTGACTTGCAGTGTGTGCGGAATCAGATTGATGCCGAAGCTGTGCTCATCGATCTGATTGACGGTGAGGCTCACCCCGTCGAGCGTCACGGAGCCCTTCGCGGCGATATACCGGCGCAGCGCAGCGGGCGTTGCCATGCGCACGCGCGTCGAACGCGCGTCGTCGTGCAGCTCGAGCACGTGTGCGATCCCGTCGACATGTCCGCTGACGATGTGCCCGCCGAGCGCATCCCCCGCGCGCAACGCGGGCTCGAGATTCACGCGTGTGCCGACGGCAAGATCGGACAGCGTGGTGACGTCCAGCGTCTCGCGCGAGACATCGGCAAAGAACCCGCGCGGCGCAAGCTGCGCGACGGTAAGACAAACGCCATTCACCGCCACACTGTCGCCCAGAGCCCGTCGCTCCGCCGCGATGTCGGTATCGATGCGCAGCCGCACGTCGCCGCCGATCCACTGCGACTGCGCAATGTAGCCGAGATCCTGGACTATTCCGGTGAACATCTAGGCAGGCCTCATGGTGATGCGCAGATCAGGGCCGATGCTGCGTACGTCGGTGAACGAGAATTGCAGCTTGGCATCGAGACTGAGCAACACCGGGAGCGCCGCGAGCGCGCGCGCATCCGGACCCAGCATCGCGGGGGCCATGTACACCACGAACTCGTCGACGAGGCGCTGCTGCAGCAGCGAGCCCGCGAGCGTCGCGCCGCACTCAACCCATATTTCGTTCATCTCCATGCTGGCGAGCCGCTCGAGCACGCAACGCAGATCGGCACGACCCTCTTTCGCGGGCAACACCGCCACCGCCGCCCCCGCCGCTTCGAGCGCAGCACGGCGCGCGACATCATCGCGCGTGGCGATGATGAGCGAGTGCCCTTCGCGATTGACCACGCGCGCCTCGGGCGGCGTGCGCAGCGTATCGT
>JBDSRN010000009.1:0-12930 GCA_039929265.1 Steroidobacteraceae bacterium
TGGGCGTATCCGTAATTTTGTGTGCGAGGCGGATTAAACATTCAATCGGTCTCGTCAGTTCTTGGCCAGTGTAAATCGGTCTTCGTACAGAATGGCAAACTGGTTCATCGCTCCTTTCCAGTCGAACGCTCTGCGCACGGATTTGTTCAACACGTTGCGCAGGGCCAGCCACAGCAGCTTGATCGCCGACTCATCGTTCGGGAAGTGGCCGCGCGTCTTGATGATTTTTCGCAGCTGCATGTTCAGGCTCTCAATCGCATTGGTCGTGTAGATCACTCTGCGGATATCTGGCGGGAACACGAAGAACGGCGTCACGTGCTCCCATGCCCGGCTCCAGGACTGCACTATCGACGGATACTTGATGCCCCATGGGCCACTGGCGAAGGCCTGCAGCTCATCCCGGGCAGCCTCTTCACTGACGGCCGTGTAGATCGGGCGCAGCGCCTGGGCCACGAGCTTGCGATCCTTCCACCCCGCGTAATCCAGGCTGTTACGGATCAGGTGCACGATGCAGGTCTGCACCGTGGTTTTGGGAAACACCGTGTTGATCGCATCGGCCAGTCCTTTGAGGCCATCCACCACGGCGATCAGGATGTCCTGGCAGCCGCGGGTCTTCAGATCGTTGAACACCTTGAGCCAGAACTTGGCCCCTTCGGTCTGCTCGATCCACAGGCCCAGCACATCGCGTTGTCCGTCGGCTTGAATGCCGAGCGCCAGATACACCGCCTTGTTGGCGACCCCGCCGTCGGTGCGGATCTTCACCCGCAGGGCGTCGAAGAACACCACCGGGTACATCTGCTCCAGAGGCCGGCTTTGCCAGGCAAGCGCCTCGGCCATGACCTCGTCGGTGACCGAGCTGATGAAATCCGGCGACACTTGCGTGCCGTAGCTCTCGGCGATGAAGCCCTGGATCTCCCGCACGCTCATGCCGCGCGCGTACATGGCGATGATCTTGTCGTCGAAGCCGGTGAAGCGTCGTTCGTGCTTTGGGATCAGGATCGGCTCGAAGCTACCGGCCCGATCGCGCGGCACCTCGATGCGAACCGCGCCCTTGTCGGTCAGGACGGTCTTGCCACTGGCCCCGTTGCGCTCGTTGTTCTGACCTGCGGGCTTCTCCTCACCTGCCTTGTAGCCCAGGTGAGCACTCATCTCGGCGTTCATCAGCCGCTCGATCACCGCCTTCTGTAGCCACAGGAACAAGTCCTGCGCCTCGGACGGTGTCATCGGCCCCTGCACCAGCTGCTCGATCAGCTCAGGCGGTATCGCCGGCAGTGGTCCACGTTCAGCCGCCTGTGCAGCCAGCGTTCTCTTCTTGGTTGGCATATCCATGATCTTCCCTCATGTTATGCCTCGCCCACAAAATCCCGGATAGGCTCCGCATGATAGGTAGCAGAACATCTGGCCTGCCAGAGGACGCAAGCAACGATGACGAAAGTCGCGACGTGCATTCAGGCGCTCGAGGCATACCTGCAGCGCGGTGGTACTTGCCTCACGCGCACCAATCTGCCCGAATGCGTTCACGGACGGCTCGCCCGCGAT
The DNA here is from genome assembly GCA_039929265.1 of Steroidobacteraceae bacterium. Classification (GTDB taxonomy): domain Bacteria; phylum Pseudomonadota; class Gammaproteobacteria; order Steroidobacterales; family Steroidobacteraceae; genus ZC4RG30. The sequence continues at coordinate 1,540 of JBDSRN010000009.1, forward strand.
CAAATCATGTTGCGCGCCGGCCTGAGCCCCGAGCAGGAGCTCGTCACACTGGTGCACGAAACCGCGCACTGGCTGGTGCATCGAAACGCAGACTGCGAGGCCAACCACACCCTGTTCGAATATGAGGCCGAGGCGGTGGAACGCCTGGTCATGCACCGCATCGGTCTGCTGCCGGCCAGCTGCGGGCGCGCGCCGTTCGGCACAGGCTGCCCGACTGATAACCTGCTGTCCGCCTCAGTTGTACGCGTGAATCTTGCGACGTGCAGGATCTGCGACGCCCTCGGGCTCGTCAGCGAACCGGCGGCATCACAGGCGCAGACCCCCGTCCACGTCGAGGCAGCGGCCGGTGAAGAAGTCGTTCTCGAATATGAACCGTACGGCATGGGCGATTTCTTCGGGCTTCCCAAGGCGCTTTAGCGGCACGGGCGCGGTGAGCTTGTCGAGCACCTCGGGGCGCATCGACGCGAGGATCTCCGTGTGCGTGAAACCGGGCGCGATCGAGCCCACTCGAATGCCGTAACGCGCGAGCTCCTTGGCCCACACCACGCCCATCGATTCGACGCCGGCCTTGGCCGCGCTGTAGTTCGACTGGCCCGCATTGCCCGCGCGCGAAATGCTGGATATGTTGACGATCACGCCACCGTTGCCACGTTCGATCATGTGCGCTGCAGCTTCGCGGGCGCACAGGAACACGCCGCTGAGATTGACGCTGATGACCGCATTCCATTGTTCGAGCGACATCCGGCCAGCCACGACTCCGTCCTTGACCTTGACGAGCAGGTTGTCCTTCACGATGCCCGCGTTGTTCACCAGGCCATCCAGCCTGCCGAAATCCCTGGCGACTTGCGCCATGGCGCTACTCACCTCATCTTCGAGCGCGACGTTCACACGATAGCCGCGCGCCTGCACGGACTCACGCTCGCATTGTGCTCGCGATTCCTCGATGTCCTCCGGATTCAGATCGAATAATGCGAGGTTCGCACCCTGCCGGGCCAGCTCCAGGGATATGGCCCTGCCAATGCCGCGACCCGCACCTGTTACAACTACCGTCTTGTTGGAAAGATCCATGGGATGCTCAGCCGTCCTCTTTCTTGTTGCGTGTGTCGTCGTTCTGACCTTGATCGGGCGTCCATGCGTCATTGCCACTTCCCATGACGAACATGTTGCGTGTGGCCGCCTGCATCTGCGTCCAGATCTCCATGTTCTTCGCCGCGAGGCTGCCCAGTGGCGCGAGCGGCGTCGCGAAGGTCCGGGCCATTTCTCTCTGGATGTTTTCCTGCTGCTGCAGCATTGCCGTGAAGGCCTGTTCCAGATAACTGCTGAGCAATGCTTGCGCCGGGCGCCCGTAGAAGCGGATGATCATTTCGAGCAGTTCAGCGCCGAGAACCGGGGACCCGAACTGCTCCTGCTCGGAAATGATCTGCAGCAAAACGGGGCGCGTCAGATCCTCTCCGGACTTGTCGTCCACCACTTTGATCTTTTCCCCGGCAACGATGAGCTTGCGAAGGTCGGCAAGGGTGACGTGAACGCTGCCGACGGTGTCGTATAGGCGACGATTCGCGTATTTGCGTATGAGGCGTTCGTTCTGCATGGCTCCACTCGATTCCTGACAGCGTGATCGCTTTGGCGATGCAAGATAAACCGCGTCTTTTCAGGTTCCCGATCTGTTGGTGGAACCGGCATTTAGACAATAATCACAAGCGCTTACACGACCTTGGTTCGTATTATAGGACACTTACCGGTTCCAGCCGACTAGTTTTGCACTGCACACGAGGGACCTCATTGTGAAACCGGACGCTTGGCAGGAACTGCGGGATGGTCTCGTGTCGATGGCCACGCGCGGGTGGGCTTCCGCGAACGGCCCGGCTCCCGACGCACCACCCGGCTTCGCACCGTTCGCGGCCGCTGCCGAGGGCTTCGAAGCCGCCGCGCGCGCGTATCGGAGCGCGGCAAACGCCGCGGCGGGCCAGGGCGATGCGGCGCGCCTTTTCGCACATGCGCTGCGCGGGCTGTTTGCCGATTTCCCGGTGCCATGGAAGACCACGTTGGACTCAGCGCTGCACGGCGTAGCGCCCGGTAACCTGTTCGATCAACCGGCGCTCGGCGCCAGTCGCGAGCACCAGCAACGCGGGCAGCAATTGGCAGAGGCCGCACGCCGCGTTGCCGACGCGCAGGGGCGGTTGCAGATCCTGTGGTCGGATGCTATGCGTGAAGCGGCCGCGACCTTCACCACCCGGCTGGACTCCACGCGCGGCACACCGGCGCACCCTGCGCCCGTGGGTGAGCTGTACAACACCTGGATCGACTGCGCGGAAGATGCCTACGCGCGAATGATCCACGGCGAGAACTTCTGCACGACGCTCGCGGAACTCGTCAACGCCGCGAGCCAGTGGCGTCAGGCACTACAGGCTGCCATGGAACAGTCGGCGAAGCTGCTAGACCTACCCACTCGCAGCGAGATCGATTCCCTGGCCCAGCGCCTGAAGGCAGTTGAGCATGAACTGCGGGCCGCGCGCCGCGCGCCGGACGACTCCGGTCAGGGCAATGCGACCCGTGGCAAGGGGCCCACCCGCAAGCGAAAAACTGCCTCGAAAGCTGCGAAGGCTGCGGGCCGTTCACGGCACGGCACGATCCGGCGATGAAAGGCAGCGTCCATGAGGCACTCAGCGCCGCCCGACACGTCCAACCGGGCTGCTCGGAAAAGGACGCGGTGTGGCAGTCCGGCAAGCTCACGCTGTATCGCTACCGTGCAATCGTCAGACCCGCGTCCACTGCACCCCTGCTGATCGTCTACGCACTCGTCAACCGACCCTACATGATGGATCTGCAGCAGGATCGCTCGCTCATCCGCGGTTTGCTGGAGGCGGGCCTCGATGTCTATCTCGTCGACTGGGGCTATCCCGACGGCGCGGACCGATTTACCACGTTGGCAGACTACATCGACCAGCAACTGGGCGAGTGTGTGGAGCATATCCTCGCCACGCGCGGGATTGCTGCGCTCAACATCCTCGGCGTCTGCCAGGGTGGCGTGATGAGTCTGTGTTTCGCCGCGCTCTATCCGCAGCGCGTGCGCAATTTGATCACCATGGTCACTCCGGTCGACTTCCACACGCACTCCGACATCCTCTCGAAATGGGTGCGCGGAATCGACATCTCCGCATTCATCGGTTCCGGCAATGTCCCGGGTGACGTGCTCAGTCAGTTGTTCCTCTCGCTGATGCCGTTTCGCCTGACACAACAAAAGTATGTGGATCTGCTTTCAGGCAGCGCCGATCCTGCGCACATCGAAAATTTCATGCGCGTCGAAAGCTGGATCTTCGACAGCCCCGACCAAGCGGGTGCCGCGCTGCGCGAATTCGTTCTCTGGTTCTACCAGCAGAATCGACTGGTTCAGGGCGGCCTCACAATTGCCGGTCGCGCCGTTGATTTGCGCACCCTGCGTTTGCCAATACTTAACCTGATCGGCAAGCGCGATCATCTGGTGCCTCCCGAGGCGTCGCGCGCATTGCGGCGCCTGGTCGGCAGCGCGGACTACACGGACGTGGAATTCGATCTGGGTCACATCGGAATGTACATCAGCGCACGCGCGCAACGGCAGGTGCCGAAGCAGATCGCCGAATGGCTCATCGCGCGCGACTAGCGCCGCGTGCGCAGAGCCATTCAATTCTCCGCCACGTGCGACAGCAGAAAGCGGATCATCTGAGTGGAGGCGTCCGGCCCGACTGGATCAGTGCAGGAACCATCCGGCGATCCCCCTGACCATGCGTGTCCGGCGCCATGTACCAACCAGTGCTCGACACAGGGAATTGGTGTCGAGTCGCGGTAAGTCGTGACCGTGACTCCGCGACCTTCCGAGTCGCCTCGTTCCTGTATCACCTTCTGCAAGCGCCGGCCGGATGCCTCGGCACGCAGCACGGCCTGCGCGACGATCAGCGAGCCATTGCCCGCGTCCACTGTTGCATCAGCGTCGCCGTGGAAGACGATGGTCGGAACGAAGCGGCCGGCAAGCGCAGGCGATGAGCGCGCGCGACTGCCTGCCCGTGCACGCCTGCTCGGCTGCGCAGCGCGGACGCCTCGCATAGCTGCCATGGCAGCCAAAGCGTCGCCGGTTGCGGCGCGATATGGCAGACCCGAGTGCGCGCCCACCGCCGCATACAGCTCTGGATAGTTGACGCCCAGTATCACCGCCATGGCAGCGCCGGCTGACATTCCCGCCACCAGGACGCCTCGTGGATTTATCGCGTGCTCCGCCATGATCTCCCGCGTGATGCCCACGAGTAGCGCCGGCTCGCCCGCATCGCGCATCTGGTCAGCCGACCGAAACCAGTTCCAGCATTTCATGCCGTTGGCCGCCGCCGATTGCGCCGGATAGGCGACCAGGAAGCCGTACCGATCGGCGAGTCCATTCATGCACGTGCCGGCGGCGAAGTCGTCGGGACCCTGCGTGCAACCATGAAGCATGATCAGTAGCGGCCTCAGCGTGACCGGCTGTGCCGCTCTCGCCGGTAGGTAAAGCTTGTAATTGCAGGAGCCGGCCGGACTCTCATAGGTACGCTCAAGGAATTGGCCCGCAGGTGGTGCAGGATTTTCCTCATCCTTCTGCTCTTGCTGCAGGCCGCTCGCGCTAGCGGCCAGAGTCGAATCCGCCGCAATGGCTACCGGGATTCCCGTGAGCAGACCGGCCGCCTTCAGGGCCTCGCGAATCGTGTCTTCGATCGTCATCGCGCTAGATTGAAAACCGGCGAAGCGGGCGAGACGAATACAAACGCGGCAGGTAGCAGGTCTCGCAGGACCTGCTTTCAACAGGCAATCGGGCTCTCACCGAGTTTTGCAAACTGCTCCAGTACGAGCGCCTCATGGGCGAGGACTCGCTGGACATTTCGCCGCTGTTGCATGCGCTCAAAATGCGCCACGCAATGCTGCAATCGCAACAGATCCGCCCCTACCCCTGAATTCGCCACTCCTGACTCGCTTGGCCGCCTGACGCGGCACATACAATATGCATTTGGTATAGCCATTTTGCGCAACACGCGCGAGAATTTTGACTTCTCCAATCCTGGGTACCACAACCCGGCAGTGCACCTGCTGTTTCCTCGCTCCGAAAAAATATGCAAGAGTACGTATTCCCGCCTCTGGAAGTGCCATCGATTGATGTAGCCGGACAGCGCGCCAGATTTCCAGTGCATCGAATCTACTGCGTCGGCCGCAACTATCGCGAGCACGCAATTGAAATGGGAGGCGATCCGACACGCGAGCTACCTTTTTTCTTCCAGAAAGCGCCTGACTCGATTATTCCGACTGGCGCCGCCATCCCGTATCCAGCGAGAACTCGAAACTTCCATCACGAAATCGAATTGGTCGTTGCAATCGGAAAGCCGGCACGCAATCTGACGATCGCGCAGTCGCTGCAGCATGTGTTCGGCTATGCCGTGGGAAACGACTTCACCCGACGCGACCTGCAGAACGAGGCCAAAGAAAAACGCAGGCCCTGGGACACTGCCAAGAATTTCGATGCCTCTGCTGCTATCGGTCAAATACACGCCGCGCAATCCGTCGGCCACCTTGCCAGCGGAAGAATCTGGCTTGCCGTAAACGGCAATATCCGGCAGGACGCGGACATTGCCGATCTCATCTGGAATGTTCCCGAGATAGTGGCCGAGCTATCGACATACTTCGAGCTTCTTCCAGGGGATCTCATCTTTACCGGGACGCCAGCAGGAGTCGGCAGCCTGGCAATCGGTGATGTTGTCACGGGCGGCATAGATGGACTCGGAGAGCTGACGAACCGAATTTGCCAGGCGCCCGGAGCACTTGAGTAAGGATTGTTTTTCAGGGGAGTGGTCGCCGGGGATTTTTGTCGACTCGAATGCCACGAGCTTGAGCTGTCACCGCAGTAGACGTGGCGGGCAGCGACGCCCTGTTTGCCTGCGTGTACGGATGCGACGCCAGGCTCGGTCTTCATTTCGGCCGTCGCGCGAAACGCCGCCGAACTTTTGCGACGGGCGCAGGCGCGGTTGCCGGATTGACCCAGCCCCCGTCCCGCGCGATCAGATCGTCAGCAGCCTTCGGGCCCCAGGTTCCTCGGGCATAGGGCACCACCTTTCGATGCCGCTTTATCACGGGCTCGACTGCTGTCCACGCTGCCTCCACCACGTCGTCGCGAGTGAACAGTGCGGGATTGCCTTCGATTGCATCCCCGAGCAGACGCTGGTACGGAGATTCCTCACCGGGACGCTCGTCGACCAGGAACAACTCGCGTTGCTCGCCGACGAAGCGCTTGCCAGGGCGCTTGACGCGCGCAGCCAGCGCGATGGCGGCCGTCGGCGACAGGCGAAAGCGCAAGTAGTTGGCACGCTCCGCGTGCGCCGGGGAATCCTCGAACAGCTGCTGCGGCGGAACTTTCATCTGCACCACGACTTCCGCGGCAGTGCTCGCCATGAACTTGCCCGAGCGCAAGTACCAGGGCACGCCCTGCCACCGCCACGAATCGACGAACAAGCGCAGCGCGCAGAAAGTCTCGACATCGGATTGCGCAGCGACGCCCTTTTCGCGGCGATAGCCCGAGTACTGACCACGGATCAGATCCTGGGATCGCAAGGGTCGCACCGCCTGCAGCACGTCGGCTGTTTCGCCATGGACGGCCGAGAATCCCTTGCTGGTCGGCGGTTCCATCGCCAGCAACGCGAGAATCTGGAAAAGATGGTTTTGCACAACGTCGCGCAGGCAGCCGGTGGTTTCGTAGAACGAGCCGCGATCCTCCACACCGAAGTCTTCCGACACCGTGATCTGCACGCTCGCGATGAAGTTTCGGTTCCACAGCGGCTCGAGAAAGGAGTTTGCAAAGCGGAAATAGAGAATGTTCATGATCGCTTCCTTGGCAAGGAAGTGATCGATCCGGAAAATGGCGTCCTCATCGAACGCGGACAGCGCAATGCGATTGAGCTTGCGTGCGGAAGCAAGATCACGCCCGAAGGGCTTCTCGATGATGACGCGCGCATTGGAGTTGATGCCGGCTGCCGCCAATCCTTCGATCACGGTGCCGAACAGCGCCGGAGGAATCGCCAGGTAGTATGCGGGCCGATTCAGCTGGCCGAGCTCGCGCTTGAGGGCCTCGAATGTCCCGAGATTCTGGTAGTTGCCACCCACGAAGCGCAGCTTCGAGAGCAACCGATGCAAAGCTCTGGCATCTTGCACGCCGGCATATTCGCGAATGCTGGCCGTTGCCCGCTCGCGCAACCTCTCCAGGGTGTAGTCTGGACGCGCAACCCCAATCACCGGCAAGTCCAACTCGCCTTGACGCGCCAATGCATGCAGTGCCGGAAAAATCATCTTGTACGCGAGATCGCCGGTGATGCCGAACAAAACCAGCGCATCGGCACGACTTGCGTTCGTTTTGGTACCGAGTTCGCTCGGTGCGGGGTTCTGCTCAATTTTCTTCATGGGAAGCACCGACGCACCAATCGACCTACTGAACAGCGACCTCGGCGATCTCAGCTCCAGAATATCGCAGTCGCGTGTTTTAGCTTGCCAAATGGGGTCACACGTGGTTGGTTGCACGAACATCCCCGTTCAGCGCATCAGCCCCGCTTGACCGGGCAGAGAGACGGCAGTCTTCCATGGTTTGCACTTACACGGTATCAGATTGCACTGACATCGCGGATATCCTGACGCGCTCATAGTCGACCGGCTTCGCGTCAATCAGGCTTGCCGGTCTGTCTTTCATGAGAGGTGTCACATGTCATTGGGAGCCATTCTTCTTATCGTGCTTGTGCTGATTCTGCTGGGTGTGATTCCTGCCTGGCCCCATAGTCGTGAGTGGGGTTATGGACCTTCCGGTGGGCTCGGTGTGGTAGTCGTGATCATCATCGTCCTGCTGCTGATGGGAAGAATCTGACGCTGAGCTTTTTTGGTTGCCCAGAGTCAAGGCTGTCTTTCAGTCATCAGGCCGGTGAATTCGGTGCGTCCGGATCGAGGTAATAAAGTACCGTGTAGATGCTCGCAATCTTGTGGCGTGCTCTTCCCATGGCCGACGAGCCAGATGTGGCGCAATGCCGCTTCCATCGATGCAAGGTATCCACACGCCTGGAGCGGAGCGAAATCGCTATGGCAATCCTGCGCAAACTCAACTATCAACATTTGCTCTACTTCTGGTCGGTGGTGCGCACAGGAAGCCTGGCCAAGGCGTGCGACGAACTGGCGCTATCTGCGCCGACGATCAGCGCACAACTGAGAACTCTGGAAGAGCGTTTGGGCGAGAAGCTTTTGATGAAATCGGGTCGCACACTGATTCCCACGGAGGTCGGTCGCCTGGTATACGGCTACGCAGACGAAATCTTCGGGCTGGGACGTGACTTGGTGGACGCACTCGAACATCGTCCGTCGAGACGCCCGCTGCGTTTTGTGGTCGGCATCGATGATGTGGTGCCCAAGGAAATTGCCCATCGCTTGATTGCGCCTGCGCTCGCATTGACCCAACCGGTTCGACTGGTCTGTCGTGAGGGAACCATGGAGCGCCTGGTCGCGGACCTCGCGGTACGGGAAATCGATCTCGTGTTGTCCGATGCGCCGCTCACACCGAACTTCAATGTGCGCGCTTACAGCCATTGCCTGGGAAAGTCTGAGGAAGTGTGGATGGCAACTCCCATGCTTGCAAAAACCCTTCGCAGAGGATTTCCAAAATCCCTCGATAGCGTACCCGTACTCCTGCCGACAGACGACACGGCGATACGGCGCGCGCTTGATCAATGGCTGGACAGTCATGGGGTGCGCCCGATTGTCATGGGTGAATTCGAGGACTACGCACTCATGCGGGAATTTGCCCGCGCCGGCCACGGCTTCGCTCCCGTCCCGTCGGTGTTGCGTGAGCAGTACCGACGCGAATACGGGTTCTCGTCGGTGGGTCCGGCCAAGGGGGTCGACGCGCAGTTCTTTGCCATTTCGGTCGAGCGTCAGATCAAGCATCCCGCCGTCATGGCAGTTGTTCAGAACGCGCGCAAGCTATTCATGAACTGAACGAACTGCCAACTCAGGCGCTCAACGGCACTGCTCTCTTGCCACTCGTCGCCCTTGGTTCCGCAACCGAACCGCGCGGAACGACCATGACGTCGCACTCGACCTCTTTCACTAGCTGATTGGCGACGCTACCCAGCAGCGCCCGCCGGACCGGCCCATCGCCCCGGGTTCCCATGATGAGGAGGTCTGGCTGATGGATCTCAATGGCGCGAAGAATTGCCGCAACCGGATTGCCCGCAGCAATCACGATCTCATAGCGCCTGAAATCTGCACTGACCTGTCGAAGCACTGCGCGCACAGCCGCCGCAGTCTCTCCTTGCCAATAGCGGATGTCCGGAGTGGTTTCAGGCATCCAGATACTTGCAGACGGCAAGACACCTCGATAGTGATGCTCATGCGCATGAACCACAACAGCCTGTGCGTCGGCGCCGCACAGCAGCGATTCGGCAGCTCTCACGACTGCGGCGGCCCCGCGCGATAGATCCAACGCGACCAGAATTTTCCGGTATCCCGCTCCAGCAGCACCCTGGACGATGAGCAAAGGACACTTTCGGGCGCTTAGAATCTTCTGAGCAATCGTCCCATCGACGATACCACGCGAGCGATGCGGTCCAACGATCAGTATATCCGCCTTCTGTTGCTCGATCGTGTCGAGGATCAGTCGGCCTGGACTGCCGGTGCGCACCAGCACGTTGGGCAGAGGCTCGGTTCGCCACTGAGGCGGTCGCGCGCTAGTGCGAAGTCTCGCCGTTGCGATCTGCAGCGACTGCTCAAGAATTCCCTCTGTCGCCGCTGGCGACACGACGTGCAATAGAGATATGGTCCCGCCGATCTCCTGGGCTAGAAGTCCAGCACGCTCAACCGCGCGCTGGCTCTTCGGCAGGAGATCGGTCGCACACAACAATCTTGTCATTGCAAATCTCCACTAACTGCGAGTTGGCATCCGGTCGAACTGCGGGATGTCACGAAGCAAGTTGGTGGCTGTTGCCACATGACAGCGTCCCGCCGGCCGCCTCCCCGGTATCTTCGCCGGCTTGCTGGACTCGCTCGATGCGCAAATGCTGCAGCCCGCCAGGCATGAGCCACTCAACCTCATCGCCTTCACGGTAGCCAAGGAGCGCAGTACCGAGGGGAGCCAGCACGGAGATGCGCCGTGCACTCACGTCCGATTCCGCCGGACTTACAAGGACCAGCTCCTGACGTTCACCGCTGCGCATATTCACAACGCTCACCGTTGCGCCTAACGTGACAACGGAGCTCGGCATCTCGCTCGGATCAAGCACGAGCGCGCGGTCGAGTTCCAGCCGCAGTTCATCCAGATGTTCCTGGTCATGACGCGTTGTCGGTCGGGATGCCAGCAGACCGCGCAACATGCGCGCATTTTTTTCTGTAATTACGATGGCACGATCATGACTCATTGTTGACTCCTATCCCAAGCGATCCTCGGAGCAATCCTGGAAGAAGTGCGCAGTTAGATCAATTCGAATTATTTTAAGATTGTGTTTTAGTTTCTCGAACCTAATAACCCATTTTCACATGCCGGGATGCGCCGGCTACTCTGGCAATGTGTAGCGTGAGGCCACTAGCTCCCTGATCAGGTGCCGAGTCTGCAACGATGTGAGATCGGGACGTTGTTCGATGCGTTCGGTTTGTTCTGCGAGGGAGGTGTCCTTGATCGCCTCGCGAAACTAGCGTGAGTAGTCGTTGCGATGCAGGTGGAAAGACCAGGTCTGTTCATCAATGCCCTCGGCGATCTGACAAAAAATACCGAGATTCTGTGCTCGCAGATTCTGCCTGCCATCAGGACCGCGAAAGTAGAAACTGTGATGGCGCAGATTGCCTTCCGCGTACTTGCGATGATGTCGAATGCGCGCGGCACGACACGGCTGCGGTTCCAGGGCGAAGGGTAGTCGACCATCACCCACCAGCCATGCAATCAGCCTGCCCGGCTCATACGCAAGATCGTGTGGCCAGATCAGCGGCTGCGCCACCACTCCCGCAAACTGCCGGAGCGTAACCTCCGGCGAATGCCCAACTGCGAAAATCACGTTGATCGGGCCGAGTACTGCCGGTGAGACGTGATCGGGACGAACAGTTACAACAATGGTTTCTCCGAGCTTGCGGGGCAGTACGGAGATGGCGTGTCCCCAGGACTGCGGCAGCATATGGTGTGCCTCATCGAGAACGATCCAGTGCGGTCGACCGGTTCGCACGCGCAATGCTTGCAGTCCGGCAATGAGCTGCGAGAAGAAAAAGGGCCGGTCTTCCAGAGGTAATCCGAGCAGATTCACGCCCAGGTTGGTCGCCGGGTCCTCCAGACTGGACAGTATCTCGCTCACATTGGGCGCGCGGTCAGAGCTACCCAGACACACGACGTCC
>JBDSRN010000010.1:0-28332 GCA_039929265.1 Steroidobacteraceae bacterium
GTTGTGTGCGACATCCAGCAGCCACTCCACCCCATCGCGCACGACGCGCTGGAAGCGCCCCGGCAGCGACACGGAGCGCAGCGCCGCTTCTGCCTGGCGCAGGTGCAGCTCCGGCTGCAGCGGCAGCAGATCGAGCGCGGCGATCGCCGCGGCGGCGTTCGCGTACTGTTGTGCGCCCTGGAGATTCGGACGCGGCAGCGAATCGAACTCGAGCGAATCCCCCGCATACTGCCAGCGCCCTTCAGTCCCCGACAGCAGGCGCCACAGGTAATCATGTCCCGCGATGAATGTGCGTGCCCCGATGGCCCGGGCGTGCTCGATGACGCTCGCGGGCATGGCATCCGTGGCGAGCACCGCCGGTCGACCGGCGCGCAGGACGCCTGCCTTCTCGGCGCCGATGGCATCGAGCGTATCGCCGAGCCAGTCGCGATGGTCGAAGCTGATGGAGGTGATGATCGCGACGTCCGCATCGATGATGTTGACGGCATCCAGACGCCCGCCCAGTCCCACTTCGAGGACCGCGACGCGCACGCCGCGCGCACGGAACACGTACAGCGACGCGAGTGCTCCGTACTCGAAATAGGTGAGCGTGGTATCGGCGCGCACGGCTTCGATCGCATCGAACGCCGCGACCAGCTCCGCGTCACCCGCCTCCGCGCCATCGACGCGCACGCGCTCGTTGTAGCGCAACAGGTGCGGAGAGGTGAACGCGCCGCAGTGCACCCCCGCGGCGCGCAGCATGGCCTCGAGATGCGCGACGGTGGAACCTTTGCCGTTGGTACCCGCGACGGTGATGACCTGCGCCGGAAACGGTAGCAGCCCGAGCCGCTGCGCGACCTCGCGCACACGCGCGAGACCCAGATCGATACTGCGCGGATGAGTGGACTGCTGCAGCGCCAGCCACTGCGATAGCGACCGCTCCTGCACCTACTCGGCGGGCAGTGAAGGCTGTTTGAGCAGGATGCGCAGCAGTTGCGCGCAGCGATCACGCATGTCACGCCGGTCGACGATCATGTCGATCGCGCCCTTCTCGAGCAGGAACTCGCTGCGCTGAAAGCCCTCGGGCAGCGTCTCGCGCACGGTCTGCTGGATGACGCGAGGGCCCGCAAAGCCGATGAGGGCGCGCGGTTCTGCGACGTTGATGTCACCGAGCATCGCGAGACTCGCCGAGACGCCGCCCGTGGTCGGATCGGTCATGACCGAGATGTACGGCAGGTGCGCCTGCGCGAGCCTCGCGAGCGCCGCGCTGGTCTTGGCCATCTGCATCAGGGACAGCAACGCTTCCTGCATGCGCGCGCCGCCCGTGGCGGAGAAGCACACCAGCGCCGAGCGCTCCGCGATGCAGTAATCGACTGCGCGCTTGAATCGTTCGCCGACCACGGAGCCCATCGAGCCACCGAGGAACTGGAATTCGAACGCCGCGGCAACCACCCCGAGGCCCTGCAACGAGCCGGCGAGCACGACGAGCGCGTCCTTTTCGCCCGTGGTCTTCTGTGCGTGCGCCAGACGATCGCGATACCGTTTGCTGTCCTTGAACTTGAGGGGATCCTCGGGTGAGATCTTCCCGCCGATCTCCACGTGCGATCCCGGATCGAGGAAGCGAGTGAGTCGGTCGCGCGCACCGATGCGCATGTGATGACTGCACTTCGGGCAGACATAGATGTTGCGCTCGAGCTCGGCGCGATACAGCACCGAATCGCACGATGGACACTTGATCCACAGCCCTTCGGGAACCGAACGCGAGCGGCGTTCGGTCTTGATGCGCGACGGGACGATTTTCTCGAACCAGGACATGGCTCAACCCAGAAGGTCTGCCGGACAGCCAACAGGGCTAGTCCGATGGTCAGCGATCATATCCGAATCATTCGGTAGCCCGAACCCCGGCGGGTATCCGACCCGCCACAGGTACAGCCCCTCGGCGGGGGCAGTCACCCCGCCGGCGCGTCGGTCGCGCGAGGCGAGCACCTCGGCCGCCCAGGCCGGGGCCGCATCTCCCTTGCCGATGGCAATCAGGACACCGGCGATATTGCGCACCATGTGATGCAGGAAGGCATTGGCCTCCACCTCCAGCAGCACGAATTCGCCCATCCGTTCGAGGTGCAGGCGGCGCACGGTGCGCACCGCCGAGCGCGCCTGGCATTCAGAGGATCGGAATGCGCTGAAATCATGTTGACCCAGCAACGCGCTCGCGGCCTCGCTCATCCGCGCGACATCGAGCGGGCGGCGCACGAACACGGCACGCCGCGCGGCCAGCGCCGGGCGTTCGCCGCGGTTGAGGATGCAGTAGCGGTACACGCGCCATTGCGCGGTAAAGCGCGCGTGGAAGGCCGGATCGACGAACTGGGCCCAGCGCACGGTGATGGCATCGACGAGACGGGAGTTGGCACCCAGCACCCATGAGCGCGTGCTGCGCTCGGCCTGCGTATCGAAATGCGCCACCTGCTCGCGGGCGTGCACGCCAGTGTCCGTGCGCCCTGCGCACACGACCTGAATGGGAGAGTCGGCAACCTGGGTGAATGCCGCCTCGACAGCGCCCTGCACTGTCTGCAGGCCGCGCTGCAACTGCCAGCCGGCGAACCCTGAGCCGTCGTACTCAATGCCGACGGCGATGCGCATCGTCGGGACCGCTTATCAGCCGGGGATCGAATCGATGAGACGCTGAGCTTCCTGCTTCTGCGTCGACGAGCCTTCATCCAGTACTTCCTGCAGGATACTGCGCGCGCCTTCGGGGTCGCCCATGTCCATATAGGCACGGGCCAGATCGAGCTTGGTGCCTACTTCGCTCATCGTCGCGGGTTCGAGATCGGGCAATGCCAGCTCGTCCGCATTCAGTCGCTGCGTATTGGAAAAGCTGCTCGGCTCGGGCTCGGAGGTGCCGACATCGAGATCGACGGTGTCGGTGTTTGGGGGCGCCTTGAAGGAACCCGTAGCGGTCAGCGGGTCGAAATCCATGTCGAGATCCGCGTTGGCTTCCAGTGCACGCAGCTTCGCCGTGGGCGACGCATCCAGCGGCGGCTCACCCAGACGCGGCATCGCCTGCGTGGCGGCGGTATCCGGACGACCCGTGTCGGCCGAAGGATCGAGGAAATCTTGCTCGTTGAACAACCAGGTGCCGCTGGCGCTCTGTTCGGGCTGCGACAGTCGCGTGTCCGCACTCGCCTGCGCATCGGCGATCAGGCGACGCGATTCCTCGTCCATGCCCGCCACCAGCGTCGGCGCATCGGACTGGGCTTCGTTCTCGCCGGTCGCCTCGAGCCCGGCATCGCCCGTTGCCTCGAGCTGGCCGAGATCCAGACCCAGATCGTCGAGGGCAAGTTCCGCCGTCTGATCGACCGCGCCATACTTGAGCGCGTTGTCGACCTTGTCGCGCACGGTCTCGCCGCCGTGCAACTGCGGCTGCTCAACAGTGGGGCCTTCGGTATCCGGCCCCGGCGCAAGCATGGTCGGCGCCTGGGATGCGTCGATGTCTTCGCGGACCGATTGCGTCATCTGACGCGTGGTCGCCGTCACAGCCCCCCGATCGCCACCGCGCGCCGGATCGTCTAACGGGAAGTCGAGGCGATCCTTGTCGAGAACTGTGTTGTCACCGAGCGCGCTGCCGATGTCGAGGTCCACACCGGTCAGCTCGACCGAGGGCTCGCCGAGCAGGTCGAAGTCAATGCGGTTCTGACCACCTTCCAGATTGAGGTCGACGCCCGCCATACCGGCATTGCTGCCACCAGCACCGCTGAACAGCGCGTCGTCCGGCGCGAGCTGCTTGCCCATGATGATGATCTTTTCCCACTCGCCCGGCTGCGACTGGTCGCGTGTCTGCGCGAGCTCGCGAGCCGACTGCAGGAACTGCTCCTTGTTGCCCCAGACGAAGAACACTTCGAGGAGCTTGAGCTTGAGATCACGCCGCGCCGGCTCGCGCTGGATGGCTATGCGTACCAGATCGGCGGCCTGATCATACAAACCGTACGCCATGTGGAAATCGGCTTCGGCGAGCGGATCAACTTGTTCCAGACCCAGCGTCGAGTCGACGTTCGGGGTGGTCTGGGTGTGCGAGGGCTCATCGACCGACACGCTGCGCGCCGTGCGCTGCGCGGTACCGCCGAAACTCGGGCGCTCGTGTGCGCCGGATTCCTCGACCACGAAGGACTGGTCTTCCTTCGAGATGTTGAGGCTGCGCAAGGGCAGCGTGTCTGAGGAGTAGTCGCGCATGCCCGGCTCGCCGAGGCGACCGAGGGAGCTGTCGAAAGAGGATTCGCGGCGCGCGCGCGCGACCTTCAGACCCAGCAGCGCGAGCAGCAGCGCAATCAGCGCGACAGGCACGTACCAATAGGCCTTCAGCAGGTCGATGAACGACGAGCCGGCCGGCGCGGGTGTCGCCGGAGCGGCGACCGGGGGCGCAGGCTCGGGCGCCGGGACCGGGACGGGTTCGGTCGTCGGCTCCGGAATCGGCGCGGGCGTGGCGGCAGGAGGAACCGGAACCGCACCGGGCTGCGCGGCGGCGCGAGCCTGCATCTGGGCGAGCTCTGCATTGCGCAGCTCGAGCAGGCGATTGGACTCGGTGAGCTGAGCTTCAAGATCGGTAAGGCGCTGGCGCAGCGCCTGCGAATCGGCGCTGGGGGCGGCAGGGGCGCTCGGCGCGGCGGGGGACGCGGCAGTGGATTCGGTCGGCGGGACGAGCTTCAGTCGCGCGTCTTCGGCTGATCTGACATCGGCATCGGCACCGGCGCGCGCGGTCTGCCAGGCAGCAGTCTGGCGACGCACTTCATCAAGCGCGGTCGAGGAGTCGACGGCGTCTATCGCGGCCTGGTCGGGCAGCTGCAGCGTCGCGCCGGACTTCAGCAAATTGATGTTGCCGTCGAACGCCTGCGGGTTCGACTGCCAGGTCGCGATCATCGCGCGACGCTGGGCGGGCAGGCTCGAGCCGACGAGGCGCGAGACGATGCGCGAGAGCGTGTCGCCACGCTGCACTTCGTAACTGCCACCGGCGCTGGACGCCGGCGCGGGTGCTGGGCGGGTCGCCGGCGCGGCAACATTCCGCGACGGCTGCGAGGACTGCGCGGCAGGGGCCAGTGTCGGTGTCGGTGTCGGTGTCGGCGCGATGCTGCCGCTACGTACGGCTTCGCCGGCGACGGGGGCGGAAACCGGTGCCGCTGCAGCGGCGCCGGTCGGTGCAAACACCGGCGGATCGAGCAGCACGGTGTATTCGCGAACCAGGCGCCCACGCGCCCAGTTCACTTCGACCAGCACCGTGGCGAAGGGCTCGGTGATCGCCGCGCTGGAGCGCAGACGGATGACGTTGCGACCATCCGGCAGGCGTGCCGTCGTCAGGGTGACGCCGGTCAGATAAGAAGGATATTCAAGCCCGTAACGCGTAAACGTGTCACGCGAGGCGAGCTGCGCCTTTAGGCCCGCGAGCTCCTCGGGCGTGGGACTGAGCAGCTCTATTTCCGCGTCGAGCGGAGCGTTGAGCGTGCTCTTGAGCTGAATTTCGCCGAGTCCCAGAGCGAACACGGACGCAGGCAGAACTCCCAGCGCCAGGGCTGCGAGTGCGACGGCTTTAAAACGCATTAGGGCTCCCCGCGAGACCGCCAACTGCAATCTTTCCTTGCCAAAACAGCTGGTTGGAATCAAAAACTCGGACCTCGGTATTCGCGGCAATATAACTTATAAGTACTTGCTTACCAATATCTCGGCGATCTGCACGCTATTGGTAGCAGCTCCCTTACGCACGTTATCCGCCACGATCCACAGATCAAGACCGCGTTCGTGCGAAATATCTTCACGAATTCGACCCACATAAACTGTGTCGCGGTTCGCTGCCTCGGTTGCCGCCGTCGGATAGCCACCCGGTCGGCGTTCGTCCAGGACTTCGATTCCCGGCGCCTTCGACAGCAGCTTGCGCGCATCCGCGGCGGATAACTTGCGCCTGGTCTCGATGTGCACGACCTCGGAGTGGCCGAAGAACACGGGCACACGCACCGCCGTCGCGTTCACGCGGATGGAGTCGTCCTCCATGATCTTCTTCGTCTCCCAGGACATCTTCATTTCTTCCTTGGTGTAGCCGTTGTCCTCGAACTTGTCGATCTGCGGCACGCAGTTGAAGGCGATCTGCTTGGCGATAACCTTGGCTTCGATGTCCTGACCATTGAGCAATGCTGCGGTCTGGCTCGCGAGCTCGTCCACCGCTTCCTTGCCGGCGCCCGACACGGATTGATACGTCGCGACGTTGATGCGCTCGATCACCGCAGCATCGTGCAGCGGCTTCAAGGCGACCAGCATCTGGATTGTGGAGCAGTTCGGATTCGCGATGATGCCATGCGTTTTGTAGTTCGCGATGGCGTGCGCGTTGACCTCGGGGATCACGAGCGGGATGTCGTCCTGATAACGGAACTGCGAGGTGTTGTCTATGATGACGCAGCCCGCGGCCGCGGCGATGGGCGCGTATTTCGCGGACACGTCGGCGCCGGCGGAGAAGAGGCCGATATCGGCTTTGCTGAAGTCGAAGGTGTCGGCGTCGATGACGGGAACGTTCTTGTTGCGGAACTTCACGGTCTTGCCGAGCGAGCGGTTGCTGGCGAGCGGGTACAGCTCGCTCACGGGAAAATCGCGCTCCTCAAGCACCGTAATCATCGTGTCGCCCACGAGGCCTGTTGCCCCGAGGACTGCTACTCGCCAACCTTTCGGACTCTGACTCATCGCTTGCTCGTGTCTGTAATGACGGGAGTGGATGATCGCACATCTGCGTTCTGGCCCCGATGCCGGAGGTAGTGGTCCATCAGGACGATGGCCAGCATCGCCTCGCAGATCGGTGTGGCGCGCAATCCGACGCAGGGATCGTGGCGACCCGTCGTGACCACGTCCACCGGCTTTCCGTCCACATCGATGGTGCGGCCAGGCACCTGGATGCTGGAGGTGGGTTTGAAAGACACCTGCGCCAGGATCTCCTGGCCCGAGGAAATGCCGCCGAGAATGCCACCCGCATGGTTGGAGGCGAAGCCGGCAGGCGTGAGCTCGTCGCGATGCTCGCTGCCGCGCTGCGCGACGCAGGCGACTCCGGCGCCGATCTCCACTGCCTTGACCGCGTTGATGCTCATCATCGCCCCGGCTATGTCGGCATCGAGCCGCCCGAACACCGGTTCACCGAGCCCGGGCGGTACGCCGGCAGCGTGCACGCTGATGCGCGCGCCGACCGAGTCCCCCTCCTCGCGCAACTTCCAGATCAGCCCCTCGAGTTCGCTCACGCGCGATGGGTCGGCGCAGAAAAACGGATTCTCATAGGCGGCTTCGGGGTGGGGCGCCGCAAGATGCAACGAGCCGATCTGGCTGACGTAGCCGAAGATCTTCACATTCAGCCGCGTCGCCAGATATTTGCGCGCGATGGCGCCGGCGGCGACGCGCATCACCGTCTCGCGCGCGGAGGAACGCCCGCCACCGCGGTAGTCGCGCAGGCCGTATTTGTGCTGGTAGGTGTAGTCGGCGTGGCCGGGACGAAAGCGATCCTTGATCTTCTCGTAGTCGCGCGAACGAGCATCGGTGTTCTCGACGAGCAGGCCGATCGGCGTGCCAGTCGTCACACCCTCGAACACGCCGGAGAGGATGCGGACCTTGTCCTCCTCTTTGCGCTGACTCGTGAACTTCGAGGTGCCCGTGCGACGCAGGTTCACGTCGCGCTGCAGATCTTCTTCGGCCAGCGCGAGACCGGGCGGACAACCGTCGACGATGCAGCCCAGCGCCGGGCCATGGCTCTCGCCGAAGCTCGTGACGGTGAACAGGGTGCCGATGCTGTTTCCGGACATGCGAATCAACCTTTCAGCTTGTGAGGCCGAGCATAGCTGCGGGCGAACTCCTCGGCCGTGAGCAGGAACACGCCACCGCCGCCGCGCTCGAACTCGAGCCATACGAAGGGCCAGTCACGCAGCGCGCGCCGCAGCGCCATTTCGCTGTTGCCGACCTCGACCACGAGAATGCCCCCCGGGCGCAGATGCCGGCGCGCGTCGCGCAGGATGACGCGCACTGCGCTGAGTCCATCGCGACCCGAGCGCAGCGCGCCCTGTGGCTCGTGCGCATACTCGGCGGGCAGATCATCGAACTCCCTCGCGCCAACATAGGGCGGATTGCTCACGATGATATCGTAGCGGGCACGGCCCAGCGCGCTGAAATAGCTGGATTTCACCAGCTTTACGCGCTTGCCGAGCCGATATGCGCGCGTGTTGATCCGCGCCACTTCGAGCGCCGCGGGACTGATGTCTGATGCGTCCACGCGCGCCTTCGGAAAGGCACGAGCGCATGCGATCGCGATGCAGCCCGAACCGGTGCCGAGGTCGAGGATGCGGCGCACGCGCTGGGGCTTCACCCAGGGCGTGAAGCGCTGCTCGACGAGTTCGGCGATCGGCGAGCGCGGGATCAGGACGCGCTGGTCCACAAACATGGGCAGGCCGGCGAACCAGATCCGCTGCGTCAGATACGGGGCCGGGATGCGCTCGAGGATGCGGCGACGCGTGAGGGCCTCCGCGGCGCTGATCGCGCGCTTGCCTGCGACACGGGTGAGCGCCTTGCGATAGTCCGCCTCGCGCACCGGCGGATCGCGCTGCAGGGTGAACCACACGAGCGAGGCGGCTTCATCAAGAGCATTGTCCGTGCCGTGGCCGTAGTGCAGCGGCTCGCGCGCCAGGGCACGGGCGCACCGCTGGATGAGTGTCGCCACCGTCAGGCGCCGCGCCTGTGCAGTGCTGTGCGACAATCCACTGGTGGTTGCGCGTCGTCTGCTCGTCATCGTCGTTCCCCTGCTGATCGTCGCCGTCACGGCCGGCGCGCTGCTCGCGCGCTATTTGAATCCGCTATCACCTCAACCCACGCTCACCAGCGGCACCTGGCTGCCTGCGGGCCGCGATCTGGCTCCTGCCGAACTCGTGGACCAGGATGGCAAGCCGTTCACACTGCAACAGCTGCGTGGTGCCCCGCACCTGCTGTTCTTCGGTTTCACGCACTGCCCCGACGTCTGCCCCACCACGCTCGCGCTGCTCGCGCAACTGAAGCGCGGCAACGTGCTGCCCGACTTGCGCATTGTATTCGTCAGCGTGGATCCGCAGCGCGACGCGCCGTCGTCGCTCAAAGGCTATGTCGACGCGTTCGGCGCCGATATTACCGGGCTCACGGGGACGCAGGCAGAACTCGACAAACTGATGCGCAGCGTCGGCGCAATCGCGATGCGGCGCGACCTGCCCGTCGGTGACTACTCCATGGATCATTCGACCACGGTGTACCTGCTGGATTCGCAGGCGCGAATTGCGGCGGTTTTCACTCCACCGCTGACCTTGCCGGCATTGAACTCGGACCTGCGCGTCGCCGCGGAAAGCCTGAAGGGGCGCCTGTGAACCAGCTGTTCATCCTGATGCAGTACCTGCTCCCCAAGCACCTGCTGTCACGCGGGGTGCACTGGCTCACGCGCTGCGAGAGCGCGGGCGTCAAGGATGGCCTCATCAACGCTTTCATGAATCATTTCAAGCCCGAGATGAGCGATGCGGTCGAGCCGCGCCCCAATTCCTATGCGAGCTTCAACGCGTTCTTCACGCGCGCGCTGCGACCGGAGTCGCGCGTCGTCGCGCCCGAGGCGGAGGCACTGGTGTCGCCGGTCGATGGCGCGGTGAGCGAGGCAGGGCGAATCGACGGCTCGAAGCTGCTGCAGGCCAAGGGACATCACTACACGCTGCAGACACTGCTCAGCGGTGCAGCACCCTGGGCATCGCGGTTCACGAACGGACAGTTTGCGACGATCTATCTCGCGCCATTCAACTATCACCGCATCCACATGCCCTGCGACGGCACGCTGCGCGAGGCCTGGTACGTGCCTGGCGACCTGTTCAGCGTGAATGCCGTGACGGCGCAGATCGTGCCCAACCTGTTCGCGCGCAACGAGCGCGTGATACTCGTGTTCGACGGCAAGTTCAGCTCGTTCACCGTGGTGCTGGTCGGCGCGCTGTTCGTAGGCAGCATGACCACCGTGTGGCATGGCGAGATCTCGCCGGGTCATGCGCGGCGCGTGACGCAACTCCCGCTCGCCACGCGCGACGCACCGCTGTTCCTCGCCAAGGGCGCGGAGCTCGGGCGCTTCAACATGGGTTCGACCGTGGTGCTGCTCTTCGAGCCGGGCGACGCCACTCTGCAGGACGACATACGTGCGGGCCGTGTCGTGCGTATGGGCGAACGCCTGGGCGGATTGCGCCTTGGATGAGAGCTGGCGGCCGGTCGCCTCGCGCGATCTGCTGCAGCGACGCGCGAGCCTGCTGGCGCAGGTGCGCACCTACTTCGTATCGCGCGACGTGCTCGAGGTCACGACTCCCGCGCTGATCAACGCTCCGGCGAGCGATCCACAGATCCATTCGCTGCGCGTCGCCGATGCAGGCTGGCTACAGACCTCGCCGGAGTACGCGATGAAGCGTCTGCTCGCAGCGGGCAGCGGCGACATCTTCCAGATCTGTCCGGTGTTCCGCGGCGCGGAGCGCTCACGCCTGCACAACCCGGAGTTCACGCTGATCGAGTGGTACCGACTCGGCTACAATCTCGAACGACTCATGCGCGAAACTGCGCAACTCGTGCAGGAATTGCTTGGCACCACCGGCGTGGAATTTCTCAGCTATGAGGATGCCTTCACGCGCGAGCTGCAATGCGATCCGTTGGGCGCTCCGGACGCTCAGCTCGGCGCGCTCGCGCGCGCTGCCGGTCTCGACCTGGGTTCCGCCACGCGCTGCTCGCGCGACGAGTTGCTGGATTTCCTGATTGCCAGCGTCATCGGTCCCCGCCTGGGTCACGGCGCCCTGACCTGCCTGCATCGCTACCCGGCATCGCAGGCCTCACTGGCGCAACTGGATCCGCAGGACAGCCGCGTGGCGCTGCGCTTCGAACTGTACGCACGCGGCGTGGAGCTCGCCAATGGCTTCGTCGAGCTCGCGGATGCGCACGAACAGGCGGCGCGCTTCAGCGCGGATCTGGCACTGCGCGCGCAGCGCGGTTTGCCGGTGACGCCTCTGGATCAGCGTCTGATCGCGGCCCTTGGTGCGGGCCTGCCCGAGTGCGCCGGCGTGGCGCTGGGCTTCGATCGGCTGCTGATGCTTGCGACAGGCGCCGCGAGCATCGATGCAGTACTCGCGTTCCCGAGCGAACGCGCGTGACTACTTCGCCCGGGAGATGTACGAACCCGTGCGCGTGTCGATGCGCAGGATCTCGCCTTCGTTGATGAACAGAGGCACGCGCACGACCGCGCCCGTCTCGAGCTTGGCGGGCTTCTGGCCACCCGTGGCGGTGTCGCCGCGCACCCCCGGATCAGTCTCAACCACCTTGAGGTCGATGTGCGGCGGCGGCGTAACCTGCAGCGGCACGTTGTTCCACAGCGTGACGATGCAGTTGGTGCCGTCTTTCAGCCATTGTGCGTTGTCGCCCACCGCAGTCTTGCCAGCGGCGTACTGCTCGAAGCTGTCGGGCACCATGAAGTGGTAAAAATCGCCGTCGGAGTACAGGTAGGTCATGTCGGCATCGAGGACGTCCGCAGACTCGACACTGTCGCCGGACTTGAAGGTGCGTTCGATCGTACGACCGGTCTTCAGGTTGCGCACGCGCACCCGGTTGAACGCCTGGCCCTTGCCCGGTTTGACCATCTCGTTCTCGACGATCGCATAAGGATCGTTGTCGAGGAGGATCTTGAGGCCGGACTTGAATTCGCTGGTGTTGTAACTGCCCATGGATGATCCTACGGCCCCGAAAAAAGGTCGCAGATGATAACGGCAACGTCGGGTACCCGCCAGCAACATGCGGTCTCGATCTGGCAGCGCGAGCTGGCCCAGGCGGTAACCGATCCCGCGGAGTTGCTGCGTCTGCTGGCGATCGACCCTGTGACCGCGGCTGCGCTGCTCGAGCCGGCACGCAGCGCCGGCCTCTCGTTCCGCCTGCGCGTGCCACACAGCTTTGTGCGTCGCATGCGCCGCGGCGACCCGCACGACCCCTTGCTGCGACAGGTGCTGCCGCTGGGTGAGGAACTGAAGGCAACGCCGGGATTCGGTGCCGATCCGGTCGGCGAGGCTGCCGCCCGTCGCGCCCCCGGTTTGCTGCAGAAATACCACGGCCGGGCCCTGCTCGTGCTCACCGGTGCCTGCGCGGTGCACTGCCGTTACTGCTTCCGGCGCGAATATCCGTACAGCGATGATGCTCACGGCGAGTCCTCGGGTCGTTGGGAAGAAGCGCTGGCCATGCTGGCCGCGGACGACTCGATAGAAGAGCTGATCCTCAGCGGCGGCGATCCGTTGTCGCTGAGCAATGCCCGGCTCGCTCAGCTGAGCGCCGCGCTGATTCGCGTGCCGCACCTGCGGCGTCTGCGCATCCATACGCGTCAGCCCATCGTGCTGCCGGCGCGCGTGGACGCGGGCTTCACGCAATGGCTGCGCACGCTGCCGTGGCCCGTCATCATCGTGCTGCATGCCAACCACCCGCAGGAGCTCGATGCGGAAGTGAACGCGGCGGTGGCGAACCTGCGCGACAGCGGTGCGACCCTGCTCAATCAGTCAGTGCTGCTCGCCGGGGTGAACGACTCGGCGCCGGTGCTCGCTGATCTGTCACGGCGACTGTTCGACGCCGGCGTGCTGCCCTACTACCTGCACCTGCTCGATCGAGTGAACGGCACCGCGCATTTCGAAGTTCCTGAACCGCGCGCGCGACACATCGCCGCGGAACTGGCGGCCCTGCTGCCCGGCTATCTCGTGCCGCGCCTGGCCCGCGAAGTGCCCGAGGCATCGGCAAAACTCGTTCTCGCCCCGGCGTTTGTGTAGCGCGTCACGCTCTTCCGCAGCGCGCATTCAAGCTCTGCGTGCTGGTGCTAGACTGGAAAAAACGCAAGGTAATTCAGTAATCTGCATGTCCCCGATCGCTACTTCCCAGATCCACGACGCAGCGGTACCCATCGTGGTGGTGAGTTCTGCGCGCGATCCGATGGAGGCGCTGAACAGCTTGCTGCGTAAAGCCGGCATCCCTGCGCACTGCACATGGATTCCCGCTTTGCAGGATCTGCCCGACGCGCTCGAGCAGCTCAATCCCGAAATGCTGCTGTCGCTCATGGGCAGCACGGAAGAGCTCACCATGGTGGCGAAGATGCGCGACCAGATGGCGGCCGATGTCCCGCTGCTCGTGATCCGCGAGAACTTGGAAGAAAAAACCATCGCCGACGACATGCTGCTCGGCGCCCGCGATTCGGTGTCGTTCGCGCACCCCGTGCGGTTGCAGGCCGTGGTGGAACGCGAGCTCGGTGTGTTCCGCATGCGGCGAGCCTTGCACGGCACGTTGAGCTCGGCGCAGGACTACCGCAAACAGCTGGAGGGCGTGCTGCGACGTTCGAACGACGCCATCGCACAGGTGCAGGAAGGCATCCTGGTCGAGGCGAACGCATCCTGGCTCGAGCTGTGGGGCTACGTGGACAGCAGCGCCGTCGTGGGCCAGCCCGTCATGGATTTGTTCGACGAAGCCACTCATCCCGCATTGAAAGGCGCGCTCATCGCGTGCCTGCAGTGTCGCTGGAGCGATCACACGCTCAAGGTCGAAGCCACGCTCGCGGACAACAGCACCGTGCCGCTTGAGCTCGTGCTCGCACAGGGTCATTTCGATGGCGATCCGTGCGTGCGACTGATCGTGCCCGCACAGAAGCACGACGAGCGCCAGCTCGCGACCGCACTCGCCGATGCGGTACGCCGCGATCCGCGCTCCGGGCTGTTGTATCGCCGAGCGCTGATGGAAGCCTTGATCCAGCGACTCGCAATTCCGGTGCAGGGTGGTGTGCGTTATTTCGCGTTCATCCGCGCGGATGAATTCGAGCGCATAGAGCGCGAGCTCGGTGTGCTGGCGAGCGAGGATTTTCTCGCCGAGTTCGCAGGCTACCTCGTGGCGCAGCTGCATCCCAACGATCTGCTCGGGCACTTCGGCGGCCACGGCTATCTCGCGCTGCTCGAGCGCGGCACGGAACGCGATGTCGAGGCGTGGAGCGATCAGCTGCTGCAGAACATCCGCAAGAACACCTTCGCGATCGGCGACAAGTCGATTCGCGCGACTGCGACGATCGGTCTCGGCGTCGTGCCGCATGGCTCGGCGAACTTCGAGGATGCAATCGCCGACGCGATGGAAGCCAGTCGCCAGGCGCGCGAGCGTGGCGGCAACCAGGTCGGCTCGATCGACAAGGCCGACGCCGACACACGCGTGCAGTCGTACGACCTGGTGTGGGTGAAGCACATCAAGAGCGCGTTGATGGAGAACCGCTTCCGGCTCGTGCAGCAGCCGATTGCGAGCCTCGGCGGCAACGACACGCAGATGTTCGACGTGCTGGTGCGCATGATCGACACCCAGGCCAAGGAAGTGCTGCCCTCGGAGTTCATGCCGGCCGCCGAGCGCAATGATCTCCTCAAGAACATAGACCGCTGGGTAATCGGCGCTTCGCTGGCATTCGCCGCCAGGCGCAAACCGGGCTGCCTGTTCGTGCGACTGTCGAAGGACAGCGCGATCGATCCATCACTCGCGATGTGGCTCGACAGTCAGCTCAAGGCGACGCAGGTGGAACCGCAGCGCATCTGCTTCCAGGTCACCGAGGACATCGCCTCGCGGTACGTGCAGGAGATCCGGCGCATCGCCAACTCGCTGCGGGAACGACGCTTTCGCTTCGCGCTCGAGCATTTCGGCGCCGGGCGCGACTCTGTCGGGCTGATAGGGGAGTTCCCGCTGGATTTCATCAAGATCGATGGCTCGCTGATGCAGGGCCTCACCAGCAACACGGGCATCCAGGACAAGGTGCGCACAATGGTCGATGCGGCGAAGGCAGCCAACGTCGCCTCGATCGCCGAACGCGTGGAAGATGCGAACACCATGGCCGTGCTCTGGCAGCTCGGCGTGCAGTTCCTGCAGGGCTACTTCATCCATGCGCCGGAAGAAGTGACCATTGCCGGGGCCCGCTAGCCCTTCTCCGCCGCAGGTGGCAACTCCACTTCCAGTCGCTCCACCGTGCGCCAGCCACGCGGCAGCACCGCGCCACGCTGGGCGCGCTGACCTTTGTAGTCCTTCAGCTCGCTCCACTTGAGCGTCATGCGGCGCTCGCCCGAGACGATCACGAGGCTGCCCTGCGGCGGCACGGCGGCAATGCCAGTGAGGAATTCTTCACGCGCCGCGCCCTTCTTGCCCGGGATGTCGAACAGCTTGTTGCCCTTGCCCTTCGACAGCTCGGGCACGTCCGCCACCTTGAACACGAGCATCTTGCCTTCGCTGTTCACCACGGCCACCAGGGAGTCAGGCGACAGTACGGGCGCCGGCGGCAAGACCAGTGATTTGTCCGGGACGGTCAGCACCGTCTTGCCGGCGCGGCGATCGGTGATGAGCTCCTTGAGCTTTACCGTGAAACCATAGCCAGCGTCGCTCGCGAGCAGCCACAGGTCGTCCGGCTCACCCATCATCACGCCCGCGAACTTCGCGCCGTCTGGCGGATTCAGGCGACCCGAGAGCGGCTCGCCCTGACCACGTGCGCTCGGCAGCGAGTGCGCGGGCAGACTGTAGGTGCGGCCCGTGCTGTCGATGAAAATGGCGCTCTGCAGGCTGCGGCCGCGCGCCGCGGAATGAAACGCATCGCCGGTTTTGTACGACAACGTCCTCGCGTCGATGTCGTGGCCCTTGGCCGAACGCACCCAGCCGCCCGTTGAGAGAGCGACGGTGACGGGCTCGTTCGGGATCAGCGTGGTCTCATCGATTGCCTGCGCCTGCTCGCGCTCGATGATCTTCGAGCGCCGGTCGTCGCCGTATGCCTCGGCGTCGCTCGCGATCTCGTCGCGCACCAGCTTGCGCAACTTCGCCTTGCTCTTGAGCATTGCATCGAGCTCGTCGCGTTCGTCCGCCAGTTCCTTCTGCTCCTCACGGATTTTCATCTCCTCGAGCTTCGCGAGGTGACGCAGCTTCGTCTCGAGGATCATCTCGGCCTGGTCGTCGGACAGCTTGAAGCGCGCGATCAGTTTCGGCTTCGGCTCGTCTTCACGACGGATGATGCGGATCACCTCGTCGAGATTCAGATAGACGATCAGGAGGCCCTCGAGGAGGTGCAGGCGTCGCGTGACTTTCTCGAGACGATGCTGCAGGCGACGCGTCACCGTCCCGATGCGGAACGTGAGCCAGTCGCTGAGCAGGTCCCGCAGGTTCATCACGCGCGGGCGGCCGTCGAGCCCGATCACGTTGAGGTTCACGCGGTAGCTGCGCTCGAGGTCGGTGGTCGCGAACAGATGCGCCATGAGCTGCGGCATGTCGACGCGATTGCTCCGCGGCACGATGACGATGCGGCAGGGATTCTCGTGATCCGACTCGTCGCGGATGTCCTCGAGCATCGGCAGCTTCTTGTCGCGCATCTGCTGCGCGATCTGCTCCTGCACGCGCGAGCCTGAGACCTGGTGCGGAAGTGCCGTGATGATCACGTTGTTGGTGTCTTCCTCGACGCTCCACACTGCGCGCGCCTTGTAGCTGCCGTTGCCACTGTCATAGAACTCGATGAGCTCGCTGCGCGGGGAAATGATTTCGGCACCGGTCGGAAGGTCGGGCCCCTTGATGAATTTCATCAGGGCGCGAGTTGTCGCTTCCGGCTCTTCGAGCAGATGGATGCACGCTGCGGCCACCTCGCCAAGATTGTGCGGCGGCACGTCCGTGGACATGCCCACTGCAATGCCGCTGGTGCCATTGAGCAGCAGGTTCGGCAGCCGTGCGGGGAGGATCAGCGGCTCTTCGAGCGAGCCGTCGAAATTCGGGCCCCAGTCGACCGTGCCATGCTCGAGCTCGTCGAGCAGGAGGTCCGCATACCGGGTGAGGCGCGACTCGGTGTAGCGCATCGCCGCGAACGACTTTGGATCGTCCGACGAACCCCAGTTGCCCTGGCCATCGACGATCGGATAACGGTACGAGAACGGCTGCGCCATATGTACCATGGCTTCGTAGCAGGCCGAGTCGCCGTGCGGGTGAAACTTGCCGATGACATCGCCGACGGTGCGCGCGGATTTCTTGTGCTTCGACGCAGCCGAAAGCGACAGCTCGCTCATCGCGTAGATGATGCGGCGTTGCACGGGCTTCAGGCCATCGCCGAGCGCGGGCAGCGCGCGATCGAGGATCACGTACATCGAGTAGTCGAGATACGCCTTCTCGGTGAACACCTTGAGAGGCTGCTTTTCGATGCCCTCGAAGTTCAACTCACCAGACTTGGCGCCGCCTTTGCCTCCTTTCGCAGGGCTCATACCGCAACCGAGGCGAGGTTGCCGTTCTGCTCGAGCCACTCGCGACGGTCCGCTGAGCGCTTCTTCGCGAGCAGCTTGTCCATGAGCTGATCAGTGTTGTCGGCGGCTTCGAGAGTGAGTTGCACGAGCCGGCGCGTGGCCGGGACCATCGTGGTCTCGCGCAGCTGGCTCGGGTTCATCTCACCGAGGCCCTTGAAGCGCGTGACCACGGGCCTGGTGCGCGAACGCTCTTCGGCCAGCTTCTTCAGGATGGCATCGCGTTCGGCATCGTCGAGCGCATAGCTCACCTGCTTGCCCGCATCGATACGGTACAGCGGCGGCATCGCAACGAAGATGTGCCCGTTCGTAACCAGCGGCCGGAAATGCCGCAGGAACAGCGCGCACAACAACGTTGCGATGTGCAGGCCGTCAGAGTCCGCGTCGGCGAGGATGCAGATACGGTGATAGCGCAGCTCCGAAATATCATTCGAGCCCGGATCTACACCCAGGGCGATGCTGATGTCGTGCACCTCTTGCGAGCTCGCGACATCGCCGTGCTCGAGTTCCCAGGTGTTCAGGATCTTGCCGCGCAGGGGCATGATCGCCTGGAAGGTGCGATCGCGCGCCTGCTTGGCGGAGCCGCCGGCCGAGTCACCCTCGACGAGGAACAGCTCGGAGCGCGCTGGATCCTGGTTCGTGCAGTCGGCGAGCTTGCCGGGTAGCGCCGGGCCCGCGACGGCGCGCTTGCGCGTGACGCGTTGCGCAGCCTTCATGCGCTCCTGCGCGTTCTCGATGGCGTACTGGGCAATTTTTTCGCCGGCGTCCGGATGCTGGTTCAGCCACAGCGCGGTGGCGTCGCGCGCATATGCTTCGACCATCGCGGCGGCTTCGCGCGAGCCGAGCCGCTCCTTGGTCTGACCCGCGAACTGCGGATCCTTCATCTTGATCGACAGCACGAAGCAGGCGTGATCCCAGATGTCTTCCGCCGAGAGCTTCACGCCACGCGGCAACAACGTGCGGAACTCCGCGAACTCGCGCACCGCCGCGGCGACACCCGTGCGCAGGCCATTGACATGCGTGCCGCCGCCAGAAGTCGGGATGAGATTGACGTAGCTTTCCTGCACGCTCGCCGCGATGTCGGGTGCCCAGATCAGCGCCCACTCCACCGACTCGTTCTTGTCCTTGCCCTGCTTGGCGGTGAGCGGCTCCGCGGGCAGGCGCTCTTCCTTGCCGATCTGCTCGAGCAGGTACTCACCGAGATCCCCGGTATAGAACCATTCATCTTTCTCGCCGCTCGCCTCGTTGTGCCACTTTACGCGCAGGCCGGGGCACAACACGGCTTTCGCCTTCAGGGTGTGGCGCAGCTCGGAGACCTGGAACTTGTCGGTGTCGAAGTACTTCGGGTCCGGCCAGAAGCGTACGGTGGTGCCGCTGTTGCGTTGGCCCACCGTGCCGATGACTTCGAGCCTGGAGGCGATATGTCCGCCCTTGAAGCCGATGTTGTATTCCTTGCCGCCGCGCCGGATCCAGCATTCGAGCTGCTTCGAAAGCGCGTTCACCACCGACACGCCGACGCCATGCAGGCCACCGGAGAATTCGTAGCTCGCATCGGAGAATTTTCCGCCCGCGTGCAGGCGCGTGAGGATCAGCTCGACGCCGCTGACCTTCTCCTTCGGATGGATGTCGACCGGCATGCCGCGCCCGTTGTCGGCAACCTCCAGCGAATTGTCCTTGTACAGCGTGACGCAGATCTCGGTGGCATGACCGGAGATCGCCTCGTCGACGCTGTTGTCGATCACCTCGTGCGCGAGGTGGTTCGGGCGCGTGGTGTCCGTGTACATGCCCGGCCTGCGCCGGACCGGGTCGAGGCCGGAAAGAACCTCGATGTCTGAAGCGGTATACGAAGGCGTCATCTAGAGCAGGAAGTCTTGGATGAGCGCCTGGCGGTTGAGGTCCGGCATGGGATCGAGCGAAAAGCGGTACGCGGGATGATCGACTCCCGCGGCCAGCGCGCCGCCCGCGAGTGCGCTCTGCACGGCCTCGGGACTGAACTCGAAGCGCAGGAAGTGCACCGCCGAGGTCTTTTCCTCGTTCTCGCGCTCGAGGTCCTCATCAGCGATGGCGAACGCGGGCTCGAAGCCAGCCACGCGCATCCAGCAGCGGTCCTCGACGCCCTTCAGCTTCGCCAGGAATTCACGTCGTATCACGGCGTCGGGATATTCGATCAGCAGGGTCACCTTGAAATTTCGTCCGTCCGGAATCAGCGGATTGTATGCCTCAAGCTCCTGGATGACGCCGGCTTCTTCGAAGATGCGCTCGGCACGCAGTATTTCCTGCACCTGGTACTGCATGGTAAGGCGATCTTCGAAACTCCAGGTCATGTCGGGCCCCACCTGCAGCTGGCGCGCGCGCTTGTGCTCGATGATGCGCGTGCGGAACTCCGGACGCTCACGGGCGTAGCGCTCGAGTGGCAACAGGTCCGAGGGTTGAAGTTTGCGCATCCTGCTAGATTCCGTACGCCATGCGCAGCAGTTTCAGAGGATGCACTGGCGCACCCATCTCTTCCAGACCTGATTCTATCTGGTGGCCAGCCATCGGACAGTCGCTCGTGTAGTAATCGGGGCTCGCCTTCTGCACGCGCGCGATCACCGGCGCGCCGATCTTCAGGGACGTGGCGCGATGTTCCTTCTTGACCGCGTACGTGCCGTTGTGACCCGAGCAGCGCTCGATGACATCAATGGTGGTGTCGGGCACCAGGCGCAGCAGGTCACGCGTCTTCAGACCCATGTTCTGCACGCGCAGATGACAGGGCACGTGGTAGCTGAGCTTGCCCAGTCGTCCGGAGAACTTCGTGCGCAACAGGCCCGCCTCGTGGCGGAGCATCAGATATTCGAACGGATCGAAGATGCGCGCCTTCACGGCCTGGACGGCCGCATCGCCGGGAAACATCAGCGGCAGCTCCTGCTTGAACATCAGCACGCAGGAGGGAATCGGGGCGACGATGTCGTAGCCCAGGTCGATCAACCCTTTCAACACGGGGATGTTGATCTCCTTGGATCCCGCGACCGCCTTGAGATCGCCGAGTTCAAGCTTCGGCATGCCGCAGCAGCGCTCCTTCTCCGCGAGGTCCACGATGATCTCGTTGTGCTCGAACACCGCGACCAGGTCCTCGGCGAGTTCGGGCTCGTTGCGATTCCCATAGCAGGTGGTGAACAGAATCACCTTGCCGCGTGTCTTCGGCGTCGCGGTGCTCGTCAGTGTCCTGCGTGTGCGCTTGCGCAGGCGCTTGCGCGCGCTGTTCGCGTGATACTGCGGTAGCGGGGCGTCGCGATGTACACCGAACGTCGTCTCCAACAGCGCGCGCGCGGTGGGCGAACGGTTCGCGGCATTCACCACTTCGACGACGATCGGAATGCCGGCGAGATTGCCGACGGTATCGGTCGCCGACAGCACGCGATCGCGCAGCGAGATCCTGCCCTCGCGAGCACGCGTGGCTTTGGCGCGCAGCATGAGGTGCGGAAAGTCGACGTTCCACGGGTGCGGCGGAACGTACGGGCACTTGGTCATGTAGCACATGTCGCAGAGATAGCAGTTCTCCACGACATCCCAGTACACGTGCCTGGGAACGGCTGCCACTTCGCCGACAACCGTCGCATCGACGGCATCGAACAGCGTGGGGAACGATGCACACAGCGAAAAACAACGCCGGCAACCGTGGCAGATATCGAACACACGTTCGAGTTCCTTCTCGAGCGCGTCGTGTTCGTAGAACTGCGGGTTCTGCCAGTCCAGTGGATGCCGCGTGGGCGCATCCAGACTGCCTTCGCGACGTTGCGGCGCCCCTTCGGACGGAAGATCAACGCTCATCAAACGCGGATCAGATGCTGTCGAGTGCCTTCTGGAACCGGTTGGCGTGCGAGCGCTCGGCTTTGGCCAGCGTCTCGAACCAGTCCGCGATTTCCGCAAAGCCTTCTTCACGCGCGGTCTTCGCCATGCCCGGATACATGTCGGTGTACTCGTGCGTCTCGCCGGCAATTGCCGCCTTGAGATTCAGCTTGGTCTCGCCGATCGGCAAACCGGTGGCCGGATCACCCACGATCTCAAGATACTCGAGGTGGCCGTGCGCATGTCCCGTCTCGCCTTCGGCGGTGGAGCGGAATACCGCCGAGACATCGTTGAAACCTTCGACATCCGCTTTGGCTGCGAAATAGAGGTAACGGCGATTAGCCTGCGATTCACCAGCGAAAGCCTCCTTGAGGCTCGACTCAGTCTTGCTGCCTTTGAGGTCCACCGCTGTCTCCTTGTTAAACGTAGCCTTGAGTTGCTTTAGACTGATTCCAAGCGCTGCGGAAACTCTATGCCGCACTATCGGGAGCGTCAACTGACATTGACCCTTCCGAGCGCATCTGTATAACGTCCGCGACAACGAGGTGGCTAGTGGTGCGCAAGTCGCAGACGGAACTTCCAACGGATTTCGAAACGGCGCTGGTCGAACTGGAGGCGCTGGTCGAGCGACTCGAGCGAGGCGACCTGCCGCTCGAGGAAGCGCTGCTGAATTTCGAGCGCGGCGTCAGCCTCACGCGCCAGTGCCAGGGCGCACTGCAGAGCGCCCAGCAGAAAGTCGAAATATTGCTGCAACGCCCTGAGAAGGGCCTCCCTGGTGAACAGCACAGCATCGAACCCTTCGATGCCGGGTGACCTGCAGCGCATGGCGCAGCTGCAGGCGCGCGCCGAACAGGCGCTGCAGCGTTGCCTGCGATTGTCGGATCCGGGCACACCTCGCCTGCTCGAGGCCATGCGCTACAGCGTGCTGGGCGGCGGCAAACGCCTTCGACCCATTCTCGTTTACAGCACCGGCGAAGCGCTCGGTGCGACGCTCGCATCGCTGGATGGTCCCGCGGCATCCGTCGAGCTGATCCACGCCTACAGCCTGGTGCACGATGATCTGCCCGCGATGGATGACGATGACCTGCGCCGCGGCCAGCCCACCTGCCACAAGCAGTTCGACGAAGGCACAGCGGTGCTGGTCGGCGATGCGTTGCAGGCGCTCGCCTTCGCGGTGATCGTCGATGAGCAGAGCGCCCCTGGTATCTCGAGCGCCAATCGCGTGCGCATGATCCGCACGCTCGCGCAGGGCATCGGCACCGGCGGCATGGCCGGAGGCCAGGCGATCGATCTCGAAGCGGTGGGCCACACCCTGGAGGCGAGCGCGATCGAGACGATGCACCGGAAGAAAACGGGCGCGCTGATCCAGACGAGCGTGCTGCTCGGGGCGATCGCCGCGGGCGTGGAAGACGGCCCCGCCCTTGCAGCGCTCGCGCACTTCGGCGCAGAGATCGGCCTCGCGTTCCAGATCCAGGATGACATCCTCGACGTCGAGGGCGATGCCGCCACGCTTGGCAAGCACACCGGTGCGGATGCCGCGCGCGCCAAGCCCACTTATCCCAGCGCGCTGGGCCTTGACGAATCGCGTCGCCGCGCTCGCGCGCACCGCGACTCCGCGGTGGCGGCCATCACAGGGCTGGCGCCGCTCGGCGCAGGCGCGACCGCCCTGACGGCACTGGCGCATCTGGTCGTGGACCGGTCTCACTAGCGAGGCCTGTCCCCCAGTGTAAACTCGGTCTGATCATGGCCGATCCGACTACTGGGTACCCGCTGCTGGAGCACATCCACTCGCCCGCAGACCTGCGCGCGCTGACTGCCGCCGAACTGCCCACCCTTGCCGCGCAGCTGCGCGACTTCCTCATCCACACCGTGGCGACCCGCGGCGGACATTTTGCCGCCGGCCTGGGCACCGTCGAACTGACGGTCGCGTTGCACTACGTGTTCGACACACCTCGCGATCGCATCGTATGGGACGTGGGCCACCAGGCCTATCCGCACAAGGTTCTCACCGGGCGTCGCGACAGGCTCGGCAGCATCAAGCAGAAGGATGGCCTCGCCCCATTTCCGCATCGCGCGGAAAGCGAGTACGACACCTTCGGTACTGGCCACTCGAGCACGTCGATCTCTGCCGCGCTCGGCATGGCGGTTGCTGCCGCGCGCAAGGGCGAGGACCGGCGCGTCGTCGCCGTCATCGGCGATGGCGCGATGAGCGGAGGCATGGCGTTCGAGGCGTTGAACCATGCGGGCGGGCTGCCCGCCGACCTGCTCGTCGTACTCAACGACAACGACATGTCGATTTCCGAGAACGTCGGCGCGCTGTCGCAATATTTCGGACGTGTGATCTCTGGCCGGCTGTACTCCTCGCTGCGCGAGGGCGGCAAGAAAGTGCTAAGTCAGATGCCCACGATGCGCGAGCTCGCGCGCCGCTCCGAAGAGCACATGAAGGGCATGGTGCTGCCCGGCACGTTGTTCGAAGAGATGGGCTTCAACTATATCGGCCCGATTGATGGTCACGATCTCAAGGCGCTGCTGACGGCGCTTACTACGATCCGCAAGCTGAAGGGCCCGCAGTTCCTGCACGTGATCACGCGCAAGGGCAAGGGCTACGCGCCCGCGGAGGCCGATCCGATCAAGTGGCACGGTCCGGGTCCGTTCGATCCGGGCAGCGGCACGATCTTCAAGGAAAAATCCGCCGGGCCAAGTTATTCGCAGGTCTTTGGCGAATGGCTGAGCGACATGGCCGAGCGCGATCCCGCCATCATCGGCATCACGCCGGCGATGCGGGAAGGTTCCGGCCTCGTGGAGTTTTCGCGGCGGTTTCCGGAGCGCTACTTCGACGTTGCGATTGCCGAACAGCATGCCGTGACGTTCGCCGCGGGCCTCGCGTGCGAAGGGCTGAAGCCCGTCGTCGCAATCTACTCGACGTTCCTGCAGCGCGGCTACGACCAGCTCATCCACGACGTCGCGCTGCAGAACCTGCCCGTGCTGTTCGCGCTGGATCGTGCCGGGCTCGTCGGCAGCGACGGCGCGACGCACCAGGGCAGTTACGACATATCGTTCATGCGCTGCATCCCGAACATGGTCGTGATGGCGCCGAGCGACGAGAACGAATGTCGGCAGATGCTGTACACCGGCACGACGCTGAACTCGCCGAGCGCGGTGCGCTATCCGCGTGGCCTGGGCACCGGCGTGCAGGCGAACAGCGAGATGACAGCTTTTCCGGTCGGCAAGGGCGTGGTCCGTCGCGAAGGCGCTAGCGGCCTCGCGCTGCTCGCGTTCGGCACGCTGCTCGCCGCGGCGCTCGCCGCGGGCGACGATCTGGATGCCACGGTCATCGACATGCGCTTCGTCAAACCACTGGATCAAGTGCTCATCCAGCGGCTGGCGCTCAAGCATCGCGCGCTGGTCACGCTCGAGGAGAACGCGGTGCAGGGCGGCGCCGGCAGCGCGGTCGCTGAGTTCCTCGGGTCGGCAGGGATCCTGCGACCCCTGCTGCAAATCGGCATCCCCGACCGGTTCATCGAGCACGGCTCGCGCGAGGACTGTCTGGTCGCCGCCGGGCTGGACTCGGCCAGCGTACGCCGCCAGGTCGCCCGGTGGTGGGCGGAGCAGGCCGGCGGCAAATCGCGGGCCACCGCTGCTCTGTAAAACAAACATTTAATAATCATTGGGTTGCAGTTAATTCAGGCCGCGACATTTGAATGTCGTCGGCTGCACCCCTACATTGCCCGGATGAGCACCGCAGCAGTCTCCAAGGTCCGCACAGCCGGCTCCCCGCTTCCGGATCCCATCGAGGACGTGCAGGGCCGCGTGGACACGCGCCAGCTGCCGATCAACAAGGTCGGCATCAAGGACATCAAGCATCCGGTGAAGGTGAAGGACCGCAGCGCTGGAGAGCAGCGCACGGTGGCAGCCTTCAACATGTACGTCATGCTGCCGCACAATTTCAAAGGCACGCACATGTCGCGGTTCGTGGAAATCCTGCATCACGAACGCGAGATCTCGGTGGAATCCTTCGGCGCAATGCTCGCCGAGATGACGCAGCGGCTCGACGCCACGCGCGGCAACATCGAGATGAAATTTCCCTACTTCGTCATGAAGAAGGCGCCGGTATCCGGCGTCGAGAGCCTGATGGACTACGAGGCGAGCCTCATCGGCGAATACAAGGACGGCCAGGCCGAGATGTGGATCCGCGCGGTGGTGCCGGTGACCAGCCTCTGTCCCTGCTCGAAGAAGATCTCCGACTATGGCGCGCACAACCAGCGTTCCCACATCACGATCAAGGCGAAACTGCGCGAGCACATGTGGATCGAGGAACTGATCGACATCGCCGAGAAGGAAGCCTCGTGTGAGCTGTACGGTATCCTCAAACGCCCGGACGAGAAATACGTGACCGAGCGCGCGTACGACAATCCGAAATTCGTCGAGGACATGGTGCGTGACGTCGCGGCGGCGCTGAACAAGGAAGATCGCATTGCGGCATACACGATCGAGAGCGAGAACTTCGAGTCGATCCACAATCACTCGGCGTACGCTCTCATCGAGAAGAACAAGGACGCAGTGCCCGCCGTTTGACTGGCCCCCGATGTTGTCAGCTGCCCGGGACTATTGCTCGCTCGCGCTGGCCGTTTTCACTGCAATCAGCTGCCGCTGCACAGCTGCCGTGTCCTCGTGCACCTGCGTACATGTTCGACTGCTGCCCACCTTGCCCATCGCGTGTCGGGCGCCGTGAGTCCCATGCGGTCCCCAGCATCGATCGGCGGCAGATCGAAATCGGCGCCCGTCTTTATTGGGCCTCCACTTGTTCATCACCGCGGGGCTCAGCGAGTCACCAGGCACGTTTCCTGCTTGAGCTTACAACTTCGTCTCATCGCACCGGTCCGTTCAAGACTCCCGGAAGCCCGGAAGGCACGCGAATGCGACGCGCTACACTGGATGCATGATCCGAACATCGCTCAAGAGGGCGGCAGCTCGCACCATTGTGATCCTCGCTGTCACGCTGGCCACCGTATTGTCGGCCATGGAGATGATCGGCAACCAACAGTTCGGCTGGTGGCGCGGCGAGCCGGTGCTGCAGAACCAGCCGCCGGCAACCGGGTTCGTCGCCGCGCGCTGGCACTTCGGCACGAACGGCAACATCAGGCACATGGGCTGGGCCCACAACTACCCGTACTCCGACCAGAACCTTAACAACTTCCTGACACGCGCGACCGGCATCGACGTGCAGCGAGCCTCGTATCGTATCGTCGAGCTCGGCAGCGACGAAGTATTCGACTATCCGTTCGCGTACGTCTCAGAGCCCGGTGAAATGCAACTTACCGATCAGGAAGTGGTCAACCTGCGCGAATTCGTCCTGCGCGGCGGCTTCATCCTGGTGGACGATTTCGACGGCTCATGGCAATTCGAGCAGCTGCGCGCACAGATCCGGCGCGCTTTCCCGCGGAAGGATCTGGTGCCGCTGTCCGTGGACGAGCAAATTTTCCACATCAACTTCGACCTGACGAATTTCGACAGGATGGCGGCCAACGTACCGGGCGGGGAGATCACATACTATGGGCTGCACGACGACAAAGATCGGCTGGTCCTGGTTGCCGGACACAACAACGACCTCGCGAATTTCTGGGAGTGGTACGACCAGCCGTCAATGCCGCTGGAACCGGCCGCCGATGCTTTCCGTTTGGGCACCAACGTCGTGTTGTATTCGCTAACGCACTGACCACCCGCGTCGTCCTTCGCCGCATCCCGGAGCGTCTTGCCACGCGCATCGGCGATGTGCACGCGCGCCCCTTGCGCGAGCACGTATTTCACGAGCCACCTCCAGCCCCAGCCGATCGCCCCATACAGCGGCGTCTGTCTTTCCCGATAGCTCATTGTGGCCGGGCGTGCAATGCGTCCGGTGCGCGTCGTGGTTCCGGACACGCGCGCGCGAATCGCCAATTTGATTTGGCAACAATCCTGGTCAGGGATGCAGCCGATCCGGATCGATGATCACGCGCGCATGGCGCTGGTGCGTGAAATAAGACCAGCCCCAGTTCAGCAGCACGATGAGCCGGTTGCGAAAGCCGATCAGGAAGAACAGATGGACGGTGAGCCAGAACAGCCAGGCGATCAAGCCCGACAGATGCAGCCTGCCGAACGCCACCACGGCCGCGCGTCGCCCTATGGTGGCAAGATTGCCGTAGTCGCGGTACACGAAGGCACTGCGCGGACCACCCTGCAGGTCCGCCCGGATCATCGCGGCGACGTGGCTACCCATCTGCTTCGCGGCCGTCGCCACACCGGGCACTTGCGCCACACCGATCTTCAGGCTCGCGAGATCGCCGGCGACGAAGACCTCCGCGTGTCCGGGCAGACTCAGATCAGGTGCGACAGCCACCCTGCCCTGACGATCGCAGGCCTCGCTCAGCATGCGCCCGAGCGGCGAGGCGGCGACGCCCGCCGCCCACAGAACCGTGCGGCATTCGATCCGTCGGCCGCCCATCAGCACACCTTGCGCATCAATTTGCGAGACGGGAGCCTGCAGCTGCACCGTCACGCCGAGGTGTTGCAGTTGCAGGCGCGCCTTCTCCGAGAGCGCCGCTGGCATCGCTGCGAGCAGCCGCGGGCCGGCCTCGATCAGGTGCACTTCGGCGCTCGCCGGATCCGCGCGGCGGAACTCACCCGGCAACGTATGGCGCGCAATTTCCGCGAGCGTGCCCGCGAGTTCGACCCCCGTGGGTCCGCCACCGATCACCGCGAAGCGCAGCCACGCCGCGCGCCTGACCGGATCGTCCTCGCGCTCCGCACTTTCGAACGCCGCGAGAATCCGCTGACGCACGCCGAGCGCGTCCTGCAATGTCTTGAGGCCCGGGGCGAACTGCGCCCACTCGGGATGCCCAAAATAACTGTGCGAGGCGCCCGCTGCGACCAGCAGGTAGTCGTACGGAAGGATCTGGCCGGCAACGCACACCTCGCGGCCTGCGAGCCGGATGTCCCACACCGGCGCGCACAGCACGGTGACGTTGCGCTGCCTGCGCAGGATGTGGCGCAGCGGCGCGGCGATGTCTGGGGCTGACAAGCCCGCGGTCGCCACTTCGTACAGCAGCGGCTGGAAGAGGTGATGGTTGGTGCGGTCGATGAGCGTGATCTGCACAGGTGCGCGGGCGAGCGCACGCACGGCCCACAGGCCTGCGAATCCACCACCGATGACGACGAC
>JBDSRN010000011.1:0-28099 GCA_039929265.1 Steroidobacteraceae bacterium
ATCGACGTCGCGATCGTGGACCTCGGCCTGCCGAAGCTGCCCGGGCTCGATCTCATCCGCCGCCTGCGCGCCGCCGGCAAGCGTTATCCAATCCTGATCCTGACCGCGCGCGATCGCTGGCAAGACAAGGTGGCGGGTCTCGACGCCGGCGCGGACGACTACGTCGCCAAACCTTTTCACTACGAAGAGGTTCTCGCCCGCGTGCAGGCGCTGCTGCGGCGCACCGGTGGCTGGGCGAGCTCGACGATGTCGTGCGGCCCGGTGACACTCGATACGCGTACACAGACCCTCACAGTGGAGGGCAAGTCGGTCGAGCTCACCAGCTTCGAATACCGCATCCTCGAGCACCTGATGCTAAAGGCGGGTGAAGTCATTTCGAAGACGGATCTCACCGAGCATCTGTACGAACAGGACTTCGAGCGCGACAGCAACGTCATAGAGGTTTTCGTAGGCAGGTTGCGGCGCAAGCTGGATCCCGACGATCGCATCAACCCGATCGAAACGCTGCGTGGACGAGGCTATCGGTTCGCGCTGGCGCGTAACGCGGGCTGAGTCTGCTTGGGCAAATCATCGATCAGCCGGCGGTTGCTGCTGGCGTTGTGTGTACCGCTGTTGCTGTTCTTCGGACTTGCCAGCGCACTGCTGGATTCCGCGTTCCGCGACTTGTCCGAAACCCAGTTGCGCACCGAGCTCGACGCGCAGATGACAAGCCTCATCTCCGCGTCCGACCCGGATGCAATAGGACGTATCGCGCCGCAGCTGCAGGACTCGGATTCCAAACTCGCCAATCCGGGTTCCAACGTGTTCGCCCAGATCCGTGACAAGCGCGGCGAACAGCTGTGGCGCTCGCCATCGACCGCGGGAACGTTCATCGACTTCGGCGGAATGCTGCAGCCGGGCAAGGAGGACGTCCGTTTCGTCGACAGCGGGCGTCAGGGTCGTCTCGCCATCATGCGTCGCGGTCTCCACTGGGATGACGTCGATCGCGACGTGACCTTCAGCGTGGCGAGCGGCCTGTTCGACTACGAGCGGCGCATCACGCAGTTCCGGCGCAATCTGTTCGGTCTGTTTTTGGGTCTCACCGTTGCGCTGCTCACGACACTCGCCGTGCTTATGCCGCGCGTGCTGAGTCCCGTCCGCCGCCTCGGCGCGGAAATCGACGCGGTGGAGGGCGGCACGCGCGAGACGCTGAGCGATGACTATCCGCGCGAACTCGCCGGTCTTGCGCTGAGCCTGAACGCGTTGCTGACGAGCGAGCGCAAGCGCATTGCGCGCTATCGCGACACGCTTGGCAATCTCGCGCACAGTCTCAAGACGCCGCTCGCGGTGATGCGTGCGTCGCTTGCGGGCGCGCCGCCAGACGCGACCGCGATGCTGACCGCGGAGATCGGCCGCATGACGGATATCGTCGAGCACCAGCTGCGCCGCGCGGCGACCAGCGGCGGCATCACACTCGGCCAGGCACCCGTGAGCCTGCTGCCGATCGCGCAGGAGTTGCGCGTCGCGTTGCTGAAGGTCAATGCGCGCAAAGATCTGTCGATCCTCCTGGACATCGATGCGGGCTACGCGTTTGTCGGAGACCGCGGCGATCTGATGGAATCGCTCGGCAATCTCATGGAGAACGCGTGCAAGTGGTGTCGTGGCACGGTGCGTGTGCAGGCCAGTCTGGGCGGGCAACTGGCGGGCACGGTGGCACGAGAACTCGAGGTTACGGTGGAGGATGACGGAGCCGGGATCGCGGAAAGCGACCGGGCGCGCGTACTGGAACGCGGCGTTCGCGCGGACGAACAGGTGGCCGGTTACGGGCTCGGACTGGCGATGGTGCGCGACATGGTCGACCTGTACGGCGGGGCGCTGACGTTGGGGACTTCGAGCCTGGGTGGCGCACGCGTGGGGCTGCTGTTGCCAGGGCGCTTTGCACCACCTTAAGCGACTGTGTAGCATCACAAAATGCGTTCCCCCGAGACGAATTCCTGGCATCCGGCGAGCTGGCAGACCCGCAAGGCGACGCAGCAGCCGGCCTATGCCGATGGCGCCGCCCTGGAGGCGGCCGTAGCGCAGCTCGCGCGGCTGCCGCCGCTCGTGGTGTCCTGGGAGGTCGAGGCCCTGCGCGAGCGGATCGCGGCCGCGCAGCGCGGCGAACAGTTCCTGCTGCAGGGTGGGGATTGCGCCGAGAGTTTCGATGACTGCGAGTCCGACCGCATTGCGAAGCAGCTCAAGGTGCTGCTGCAGATGAGCCTCGTGTTGCTGCACGGTTTGAAGAAGCCGGTGATCCGCGTCGGTCGCATGGCGGGGCAGTACGCGAAGCCGCGTTCCGCGGACACCGAGACGCGTAATGGGGTGACGCTGCCTTCTTATCGCGGCGACATCATCAACCATCCCGAGTTCACGCGCGAAGCGCGCGAACCGGATCCCGTTCTGCTGTTGCGCGGGTACGAACGCGCGGCGCTGTTGCTCAATTTTGTGCGCGCGCTGGTCGACGGCGGTTTCGCCGACCTGCATCATCCGGAATACTGGGACCTCGGCTTCCTGCGCGATTCGCCGCTGCGTGTGCAGTACGAGAAGATCGCATCCTCCATCGGCGATGCACTGGATTTCTTCGAGGGCATGAGCGGCAAGCGCGTGCACGAGGCGACGCACGCAGAGTTCTACGCATCGCACGAAGGTCTGCACCTCCTGTACGAACAGGCGCAGACGCGCTATCTCGAGCGTTGGAAGCGCTGGTACAACCTCTCGACGCACATGCCGTGGATCGGTATGCGCACTGCGCAGCTGGATGGGGCGCACGTCGAATATTTCCGGGGCATCGCCAATCCGATCGGCGTGAAGATTGGTGCCGCGATGAACGACGAGTGGCTGCAGGGCCTCGTAACCACGCTGAACCCGCACAACCAGCCGGGCCGGCTCACGCTGATTCATCGATTCGGCGCGAAGGACATCGAGAAGAATCTGCCTCGAGTGATCGATGCGGTGCGCAAGACGGGACAGACCGTGCTGTGGATCTGCGATCCGATGCACGGCAACACCGAGACTGCCGTAGGTGGCTTGAAGACGCGGCGCTTCGAGAACATCCAGAAGGAGCTTGAACTCGCGTTCAAGATCCACGCAGATAGCGGCTCGAATCTCGGCGGCGTGCACATCGAACTCACGGGCGAGGATGTCACCGAGTGCACCGGCGGAGCGCGGGGGCTATCCGACGCGGATCTGCAGCGCGCGTATCGTTCGCAGGTGGATCCCCGGCTGAACTACGAGCAGTCACTCGAACTTGCGATGCTGATCGCGGAGCGCAGCAAGAACGCTGCCGCCGCGGTCGAGCGCTGAAGCGATTCGATTCCACACCCGGCATGAGTAACGCCGGCTTCGATCCCCGGCATTATGTTGCGAGCCTGCCGCAAAGGCCGGGCGTGTACCGCATGTATGGCGGCACGGAGGAATTGTTGTACGTCGGCAAAGCGGCGAGTCTCAAGGATCGAGTCGGCAGCTATTTTCACAACAGTCGCCAGGCACCGAAGGTCGAGGCTCTGGTGAAGCAGATCACCCACATCGAAGTCACGGTCACTGGTTCTGAAGCCGAAGCGCTGCTGCTCGAATTCAATCTCATCAAGGAACATCGGCCGCGCTTCAATATCATCCTGCGCGATGACAAGAGCTTTCCGTACATCCAGCTGGTGACGCACGAGTTCCCGCGGCTTGCGTTTTATCGCGGTCCGCGCG
This sequence comes from Steroidobacteraceae bacterium, assembly GCA_039929265.1. Classification (GTDB taxonomy): domain Bacteria; phylum Pseudomonadota; class Gammaproteobacteria; order Steroidobacterales; family Steroidobacteraceae; genus ZC4RG30. The sequence goes on from JBDSRN010000011.1 coordinate 3,715, forward strand.
ATCCGAAGCGACGCTACTTCGGTCCCTTTCCCGGCGCATATGCGGTACGCGAGACGCTGCAGCAGCTGCAGAAACTGTTCCGGCTGCGCAACTGTCGTGACATCTTCTTCGCAAATCGCACGCGGCCCTGTCTGCAGCACCAGATTGGCCGCTGCTCCGCACCGTGCGTGGGCCTGATCGACGCCGCGCACTATGCCAAGGACGTCGAGTCCGCGGTGATGGTACTCGAAGGGCGCAACCGAGATGCCAACGCCGCGCTCGAACAGCGCATGACCGAAGCGGCAGAGCGCCTGGAGTTCGAGCAGGCTGCGGCGTTGCGCGACCAGCTGCTGAACCTCAAGGCCATCCAGGCGACGCAGGTCGTGACTTCCGACAACCTCCGCGACGTCGATGCGATTGCGTTGATCGGGGAGCCGGGTGATTTCGCGGTGAGCGTGATGTTGGTGCGGGGCGGACGCATCCTGGGTACGACGAGCTATTTCCCGCGCGCGACACTCGGCACGCCGGAAGAGGCGCTCGCCTCGTTCCTCATGCAGTACTACGCACGCGAGCAGCCGCCGCACGAGGTCTTTGTCAATCTCGAGCTGGCCGACGCCGGGGCGCTGCAAGAGGCGCTCGCTGCACGCGCGAACGGCACCACGTTGAGGCTGGCACGCGCCTCGCGCGGCATCACGTTGCGATGGGTCACGCTCGCGCAGGAGAATGCCGAGCAGGCGCTGCGCATGCGGCTCGCGCGCAAGCAGGACATTGGCGACATGCTCGAGTCGCTGGGGAAGGAACTGTCACTCCCGCATCTGCCGGAGCGTATCGAATGTTTCGACATCAGCCATACGGCGGGCGAGGGCACGGTGGCCTCGTGCGTGGTGTACGGCGTCGAGGGCCCGCTGAAGAAGGAATACCGGCGCTTCAACATCGAGGGCGTGACGCCGGGCGATGACTACGCAGCACTCGAGCAGGCAGTGCGTCGTCGCTTCGTGCGCATCAAGGCACAGCAGAGCCCGGTGCCAGACCTTCTGCTCATCGATGGCGGCAATGGCCAATTGCAGGCCCTGCTGCCTGTGCTGGACGAGCTGGGATTCACCCAACTGGCGGTTGTTGCCGTGTCGAAGGGGCCAGACCGGCGGGTGGGGCAGGAGAAGCTGCACCGGCGCGATAATCCGTATCCCTTGCTGCTGGCGCCGGATTCCCCCGCGCTGCGCATCATCCAGCGCGCGCGCGACGAGGCGCATCGGTTTGCCATCACCGGGCATCGCAAGCGCCGCGCCAAGCGCTTCAACGAATCGGTGCTGGAGTCGGTGCCTGGGCTGGGGCCCGCCAAGCGTCGTGAGTTGCTGCGGCAGTTCGGCGGCCTGCAAGGTGTCATGCGCGCGGGGACCACGGATTTCGAGCAGGTAAAGGGAATCGGGGCCGGACTCGCCCGCCTGATCTATGATCACCTGCATCCCGGCGCCTGACACGTCGACGCGAATCCACGATGCACTGGAACCTGCCCAACATCCTCACCTGGGGGCGAATCGTCGCGATACCGCTCGTCGTGGTCCTGTTCTACCTGCCGTTCTGGTGGTCCGATCCGGCGGCAGGACTGTTGTTCGCAGCCGCGTCCATTACCGATTCGCTCGACGGGTACTTCGCGCGGCGCATGGGCCTTACCTCGCGGCTCGGAGCATTTCTTGATCCGGTCGCCGACAAGCTCATCGTCGCCGTAGCGCTGGTGCTGCTCGTGAGCAAGGATTCGCACATCGTGATCGTGCTGCTGGCCGCGGTGATCATCGGCCGCGAGATCGCTATCTCAGCACTGCGCGAATGGATGGCGGAGCTCGGGCATCGCACGAAGGTTGCCGTTTCCGCGATCGGCAAGTACAAGACGATCCTGCAGATGGTGGGCCTGTCGATGATGCTTTACCGGCACGACATCCTGATGCTGCCGATCTACCAGATGGGGCTGGTGCTGAGCCTGATCGCAGCGGTTCTGACTCTCGTGTCGATGGTGATGTACCTGCGTGCAGCCTGGCCCGAACTGCGCGCCCAGGGGTGATTGGCACTCGTTTTGCGAAAACGCACTCGCTTTGCTTGACTAAACGCGCCTTGCTCTTACAATTCCCCGCCTCTGTAAGGGGGCGGGAATAGCTCAGTTGGTAGAGCGCAACCTTGCCAAGGTTGAGGTCGCGAGTTCGAGCCTCGTTTCCCGCTCCAATCTCCGGGCCGGCTAGGTGGCAGAGTGGTCATGCAGCGGCCTGCAAAGCCGTGTACGCCGGTTCGATTCCGACCCTAGCCTTTCCTTCGCTGGCTTTTCCTCCGCGGGCCTCCACGCATCCGCCGATTCTCCCATCGGTTAGACTGGCCGCCTGCCCTGGTGGCGGAACTGGTAGACGCTACGGACTTAAAATCCGTTGGCTTTGCGGCCGTGCCGGTTCGATTCCGGCCCAGGGCAGACCCGACAACGAACACGGCCGTCCATCCTGACTGTTTCGTCTACATCCTCCACGTCGCTCGCAGTGCGAGATCTTCACCTCTGGCGAGGCGAGCGGCACGTGGTGCGTGGGCTGTCGTTCGAGCTGGACGCCGGGCGCGCACTGCAGATCACCTGGCCCAATGGCGCCGGCAAGACAAGCCTGCTGCGCGCGCTGTCCGGGTTGCTGCACGTGGAGAGTGGCTCCATCCACTGGCTGGGTCGATCCATATTCGGGGACCTGCGGGCTTTCCATGACGACATGGCGTTCTGCAGTCACGAGCCGGGACTGAAGCCGGATCTCACCATCGACGAAAACCTGCACTTCGCCGCCGGCGTGAGACGGCGTTGCAATATCAACGAACGTCACGCCGCGTTGGCGCGCGTAGGGCTGACGGGCCTGCAGGATGATCCGGCGCGGCGGTTGTCTGCAGGGCAACAGCGTCGCGTGGCGCTCGCGCGACTGTGCCTGCAGGGGGCGACCCTGTGGCTGCTGGACGAACCTGCCGCACACCTCGATGCGCAAGGTCAGGCACTCGTCTCGCAACTGGTGAGCGAACACGTGCGCGCGGGCGGGCTCGCATTGATCGCTACAAATCAGCCGCTCGCCCTTGCGCCTGATATCAGCGATGAACTGCCGCCGGCGCGTCTGGCTGCGCGGGCCGGGCCGGCATGAGCGGCGTGAAGACGAGCGCGCCACGAGCTTTCTTCCTCGTCATTCAGCGCGACCTGCGGCTTGCGTTCAGGCGGCCAGGGGAGTGGCTGCAGCCCGTTGCTTTTTTCGCCATTGTGACCCTGTTGTTCCCGCTGGCACTCGATCCTGAGCCGGCTCGGCTGCGGGCGCTGGCGCCAGGTGCGCTATGGGTTGCCGCGTTGCTATCCTCGCTGCTCGCGATCGAGTTCCTCTACCGGGACGACGGTCGTGATGGAACTCTCGAGCAGTTCGCACTTTCGGGACAGTCGTTCGCATCGTTGCTGTTCGCCAAGACGGTCGCGCACTGGTTCCTGACCGGTGTGCCACTGGCGATAGCGGCCCCGATTGCGGCACTCGCCCTGGGAGCACCGCCACACTCGTTGAGCGGCGTGCTGCTGGCGCTGCTGCTGGGAAGTGTCAGCCTCAGCCTGATCGGCGCCATCGGCGCCGGACTGACACTGGGTATCAGAAGAGGGGGTGCGTTGTTGTCACTGCTGGTATTGCCGCTGTCGATTCCGACGCTGGTGTTCGGCGCGCGGGCGACGGAACTGGCGATCGCAGGTGCCTCCGGCGCGGAGTTGGCAGCCCCGCTGTATCTCCTGGGCGCGCTGGCGGTGCTCGGCGTTACGCTTGCGCCGCTCGCGGCAGCCGCCGCAGTACGCATCAGCCTGGAGTAGTTGCTGGATGAATTGGGTCTGGTTGCATCGCTTCGGTTCGCCGCCTTACTTTTACCGTTGGGCAGGTCGTATCGTGCCGTGGCTCGCATGGCCCGCGGCGCTGCTCATCCTTGCCGGACTGTATGGGGGGCTGGTGCTCGCGCCAGCGGACTATCAGCAGGGGGATGGCTATCGCATCATCTATGTGCACGTGCCTAGTGCGTGGCTCTCGCTGATGATTTATACCGTGATGGCGCTCGCCGCCGCGGTGGGTCTCATCTGGCGCATCAAGGTCGCGCATGCGGTGGCAGCAAGCTGCGCCCCCATCGGCGCGTGGTTTACCGGAGTGGGGCTTGTCACTGGCATGCTGTGGGGCCAGCCGATGTGGGGTACGTACTGGGAATGGGACCCGCGGCTCGTGTTTTATCTCGTGCTGCTGTTTTTCTACATGGGTTACAGCGGCCTGCGCAGCGCCATCGACGACACGACGCGTGCGGATCGCGCCGCCGCGGTGCTTGCCATTGTCGGGGCCGTGAATGTTCCGATCGTGCATTACTCCGTGATCTGGTGGAACTCACTGCATCAGCCTCCGTCACTCGCACTCACCAGCAAGCCCACCATGCCAGCTTCCATGTACGTGCCACTGTTGCTGTTGTTTCTCGGTTTCACGCTGTTTTTCTACGCCGTGATGCTCACGCGCGCGCGAGCCGAAGTATTGCGACGGGAGCGCGGCGGCAACTGGATCCGCGCCGCGCTGGAGACGACTCGATGAGCGAATGGTTCGCGATGAACGGCTATGCGCGCTATGTCTGGCCGTCGGTCGCCGCCGCGCTCATCGCCCTCGTCTGGAATGCGCTGCGCGCGCGTTCGCTGTTGAAGCAGGCGCGTGCCGAAGTGCGCCGCCGGCTCGCGAGCGAGGACGAGTCATGACACCGACACGTCGCCGTCGTCTGCTGCTCGTGCTGGGAATCGTCGCTGGCGTCGGTATCGCAGGAGCGCTCGCGCTCAAGGCGTTTCGCGACAATGTGACGTTCTTCTTCGATCCCTCGCGAGTCGTCGCCGGAGAAGTGAAACCGGGGCAGCGCTTCCGCCTCGGCGGCATGGTCGTCGTGGGCAGCAAGCAGAACACGCCCGGCACGCAGGACTGGCGCTTTGCGGTTACCGACTTCAACAGCACGGTCCAGGTGCACTATTCGGGCGTGCTGCCGGATCTGTTCAAGGAGAATGCGGGCGTCGTGACGCATGGTCGATTGCAGCCTGATGGCGTGTTCCTCGCGGACGAGGTGCTCGCCAAGCACGATGAAAAGTACATGCCACCCGAGGTGAAGCGTTCTCTCAAGCCCGGTGATTCGCGCGCCGACGTCGGCTACGTGGTGAAGTAGATGCTTCCAGAGCTCGGTCAATTCGCGATGATCCTCGCACTGCTGCTCGCCATGGCGCAGGCGGCGTTCGGGCTGGTCGGTCCGCGCTTCGCCAACTCGCGCTATATGGGCGTGGTGCCGTTCGCGGTGGCGGGGCAGTTCGTGTTCACGTGCCTCGCACTCGGCATACTCGTTGCTGCATTCGTGAACTTTGATTTCTCGGTGCGCTATGTCGCCGAGAACTCCAACACCGCGCTGCCGCTGTTCTACCGCATCGCTGCCGTGTGGGGGGCGCACGAAGGCTCGCTATTGCTGTGGATCTTCGTCCTGTCGCTGTGGACATTGGCGGTCACGCTGCGCTCGCGTGGGCTGCCGCCGAGTTTCGCGGCGCGCGTGCTCGGTGTGCTGGGGCTGCTAAGCATGGGTTTCCTGCTGTTCACGCTCGCGACATCCAATCCGTTCGCGCGGCTCGCGCCTGCGCTTCCGGACGGTCGCGATCTCAATCCCGTGCTGCAGGACTTCGCGCTCGCGATACATCCGCCAATGCTCTACACCGGCTACGTGGGGCTGTCCGTCGCGTTCGCGTTCGCCTGCGCGGCAATGATCGAGGGCAAGCTGGATCAGACCTGGGCACGCTGGACGCGCCCGTGGACGACGCTCGCATGGGCATTCCTCACCGCCGGCATTGCCCTTGGCAGCTGGTGGGCCTACTACGAACTCGGCTGGGGCGGATTCTGGTTCTGGGATCCGGTGGAGAACGCTTCGTTCATGCCGTGGCTCGTGGCGACCGCGTTGATCCATTCGCTCGCGGTCACGGACAAGCGCGGCCTGTTCAAGAGCTGGACGCTGCTGCTGGCGATCTCGGGATTCTCGTTGAGCCTGCTCGGCACGTTCCTCGTACGCTCTGGAGTGCTGGTGTCTGTGCATTCGTTCGCGGCGGATCCGGCGCGCGGCGTATTCATTCTCGTGTTCCTGATCGCGGTGATCGGCGGTGCGCTGGTGCTGTACGCATGGCGTGCGCCGCTTTTGAAATCGCAGGCGGGATTCGAACTCACGTCGCGCGAGAGCTTCCTGCTCTTCAACAATATTCTGCTCATCATCGCGGCGGCAGTCGTGTTCGGCGGCACGATGGCGCCGATGTTGTCCGACGCGCTCGGTCTCGGCGCCTTGTCGGTTGGCCCGCAGTATTTCAATCCCAGTTTCATGCTGCCGATCCTACCTCTGCTTGGACTGTTGTCGGTCGGCATGCATGCCGGCTGGAAGCGCGGCAACCTGTCGCGCTCGCGCCGTGCGATTCTCGGCACGCTCGCGCTCGCGATGGCGCTCGCCCTTGCGATCACGTTCGGTGCATACGACTATGAGGCAGTGTTGATGCCGGTGGGGGTCGCGCTCGCGTTGTGGATCGCGTTGTCTGCGCTCGTCGATCCGGTTGATCGCCTGCGTCGACGCCTCAGTCTGAGCGCGGGTGTGGTCGGCATGAGCGTCGCGCATTTCGGACTCGCCATGCTGGTGCTCGGCATCACGGTAGTGTCGTCGGCGACCACGGAGCGGGACATCGCCCTCACGCCGGGACAGAGCGTGGCGCTCGGCAAGTATGTGTTCCGATTCGAAGGCATCAAGAGCCTCGAAGGACCGAATTATGGTGGCGTGCAGGGCAAGGTGACGGTGCTGCACGAGGGCGAAGCCGCGCACGTGCTGTTGCCGGAAAAGCGCAACTACTGGGTCCAGCAGTCGACCATGACCGAAGCGGCAATCGGCGCGCGCTGGGATCGCGATCTGTTCGTCGCGATGGGCGAGGATGTGGGCAAGGGAGCCTGGAGCCTGCGATTGCAGGTGCGTCCGATGATCCAGTTCGTGTGGCTGGGCGCCATCATCATGATGCTCGGTGGTATCACAGCAGGTGTTGACCGGCGCTACCGGCTCGCGCAGGAAGCACTCGTGCGCAAGACAGATGCCGGCACACCTTCGGTAAGTGCGGCTTGAACCGCTTCCTTCTGCCTTTGGGGGCCTTTGCGTTGCTCGCTCTCGTTCTCGCCGTCGGGCTGAAGAACGCGCCGGAGAAGGGCGTGATCGTATCGCCGCTCGTGGGCAAGCAAGGGCCCGCATACGACATGCCGGATCTGCACGATGTCGCACGTCGCGTCACTTCGAACGACTACAAGGGCAGCTGGCATCTGATCAACGTGTGGGGCAGCTGGTGCGAGGCGTGCCGCGTCGAGCATCCAGTTTTGCTCGCGATACAGGGCGAGGCGCGACTGCCGATCGTTGGCATCGACTGGCGCGACGAGGAGGCGGATGGACTCGCGTGGCTCCAGCAGCGCGGCAATCCTTACACGCGCGTCGGTGTCGACAAGGAAAGCCGCGTTGCAATCGACTACGGCGTGACAGGTGCGCCGGAGACTTTTCTTGTCAACCCGGACGGCGTAATCGCCTACAAGCACGTGGGTCCGGTCACGCCCCAGATCTGGCGTGAGCAGATTCTCGCGCGACTGCCGGCGAGCACACAGTGAAGAGGATCTGCTTCATGCTCGCATGCCTGTTCCTCTCGGGCAGTTGCGCGGCGATCGATACATCCGAGCCATTTGCGGATCCGAAGTTGCAGGCTCGGTACCTCGTCCTGACGCATGAATTGCGCTGCGTACAATGTCAGAACGAATCGATTGCCGATTCGCCCGTGGAGATCGCCGCTGACCTGCGGCGCGAGGTGCGTGAGAAAATCAGCTCCGGCATGTCAAATCAACAGATTCGCGAGTTGATGGTGTCGCGCTACGGTGAGTACATCTTGTTCAAGCCCAGATGGTCCGCGCGCAACGCGCTGCTGTGGCTCGCCCCCGGGCTGATGCTGATTGGCGGCGGAATCGTAGGCTGGCGCGTGTTGCGTCGGCGCCGTGCACTGCTCACGGATGACGACACGCCACTCGATGAGGATGCGGGGCAGCGATGACTCTTTTCCTGGTGCTGGCCGGCGTGCTTGCGCTCGTGGCCGCCGCGGTGGTTGCGGTGCCCCTGCTTTGGAGGGCCGGTGCGGAGGCACCCGCACGGCCGTTCGTTGCATTGGGACTCAGCGTGTTCGTCATGGGCGGCGCCGCGGCGTTGTATGCACACTGGAGCAACTGGTCATGGGCGCCGGTGTCCGATGGCTTCACGCCCGAGGCCATGGTCGGGCGGCTCGCGCGCAAGCTGGAGAAACAACCCGATGACATACAGGGCTGGCTGCTGCTGGGTCGCTCGTATGCGGTGATGGAGCAATACCCGCTCGCGCAGCGCGCCTACCAGCGCGCGGACCGTCTCTCGGAGGGGAAGAGCGTCGAGGCGCTGGTTGGATTGGGCGAGGCGATGGCACTCGCGAGCGAGCAGGCGCTCGATGGTCCCGCCGCGGCGGTATTCGAGCAGGCTCTCGCGCTGGATCCCCAGTCGGGCAAGGCGTTGTTCTATGGCGCAGTCGCGGCGACGCGCCGCGAGGATCTGCCGCTGGCGCGCGATCGGTTCAAGGCATTGCTCGCGCTGAATCCGCCAGAGAACGTACGCGCGTTGATCGAGCGCCAGGTCGGCGCGATCGAGGCGACGCTCGCTGCGGGTCAGGGCCAGGACCGTGACCAGACCAGAACTGGCCCCGCCGCCGGCGCTGGCCCAGCCACCACCGTGGCTGTCAACGTTTCCATCACGCCGGCAATGCAGAAACTGGCGAAGGCGGGTGCGGCGCTGTTCGTGCTGGTGCGCGATCCGAAGCAGCCGGGACCGCCGCTCGCGGCGAAGCGCGTCGAAGCGAAATTTCCGCTGCGCATCCAGCTCGCGCCATCCGACGCAATGATCGCCGGTCACAGTTTCAGTGTCGGTCAGCAAGTCGAGGTGGTCGCGCGCGTGGCCAACGGTGGCACGCCCACGGCGCAGAGCGGAGATCCCGTGGGACGCATCGCCCACAAGGTTGGCGACAGCACCGTCCGGGAGATTCTGATCGACCAGGCCACGCCATGATCACCAGGGCCGCGCCATGAAAGCCTTCGGGCAGGGGATGAGTTCGCTCGTAGACCCGGAAGGCGGCTGGACCACCATGATCGGCGCCGACTGGGCGCAGGGGCGCACAATCTGCGGCGCCAAGTTCGGTACGCTGTGCCGCGAAGGCATGTGCCGCGGGGTGAATGAAAGAGGCTCGCTGCGCTCGTTTCAGCTTGATTCGGAAGTGATTGCGGCAGGCGAAGGCTACGTGAGTCAGAATAGTGAGATCGTGAACCCTGACGGCAAGATCGTCGCACTCAGTCACCTGATGGTGGCGGTCCATGCATAGCACCCTCGATCCCGAAGTCTCAGTGGTGATCCCCGTCCACAACGAGGCAGCAAACGTGATTCCCCTTGCGCAGGAGATTGCCGCTGCCCTGGTTGGGCGTCGCTTCGAGATCCTGTTCGTGAACGACGCGAGCATCGACAGCACGGCGCAACAGGTGTTTGCCGCAAGGGTCGCCGGCATTCGTCAGATCCGCCTCATCACGCACGAGCGGCGTTCCGGACAGAGCGCTGCCGTAGCGACTGGCATGCGTCTGGCGAGAGCGCCCTGGGTCGTCACCCTCGACGGTGACCGGCAGGATGATCCGGCGGAAGTACCGAAATTTCTTGCCGCGCGCGACGAGCCCGCTAACGAAGGCGTGGGCCTGTTCATTGGCAATCGCGTCAATCGCCGCGACAACGGGCTGCGACGCCTGTCGTCACGCGTTGCCAATGGCGTGCGCGGTGGTCTGCTGAACGATGCGACTCCGGACAGCGGCTGCGGCCTGAAGCTGATTCATCGCGAGACGTTCATGCAACTACCGCGCTTCGATCACATGCATCGTTTCCTGCCGGCACTGTTCATCAATGCCGGCAAGCGCGTCGTCTCGATCCCTGTATCGCATCGGCCCCGTGTCGCCGGCCAGTCCAAGTACGGCTTGTTCGACCGGCTGTGGGTGGGCATTGCGGACCTGTTCGGTGTGATGTGGCTGAATCGCCGTACGGGCAGCCAGATTTCCGTTCGGGAAGACTGAAGCGGTCACGTTGAACCACGCGAACACGGTCACGCGGCGCCAGCTCGTCTGGCTTGGCGTCGCGGCGCTGTTGCTCATCGCAAGCGGCTTCGGACTGCGTGACCCATGGCCCGCGGACGAGCCTCGCTTCGCGCTCATCGCGCGCGACATGGTGCTCACCGGCCAGTGGTTGTTCCCGCGCGTCGGTGGTGAGTTGTACGCGGACAAACCGCCAATGTATTTCTGGCTGCTGGCAGCGTGCTACAGCGTGCTGGGATCGATCCGCTGGTCGTTCCTGATTCCTTCCATCGTCGCCGCGTTCGGTACGCTCGCGTTGACCTATGATCTCGCGCGTCGCGTCTGGAACGAGCACGCGGCATTCCTCACTACGGCCACGTTGTTGTGCACGCTGCAGTTTGTCGCAACTTTTCGCGGCGCGCAGATCGATCCGACACTGTGCTTTCTCGTCACGCTCGGCGCGTACGGGATCTTGCGGCATCTGCTGCTCGGGCCGGCGTGGCAGTGGTACGTGCTCGGCGGGGTGGCGGCGGGGCTCGGCATCATCACCAAGGGAGTGGGGTTCCTGCCGTTGTTCCTGATGCTGCCCTACGTTTTGTTGCGTGCGCTGAAGTTTGCCGGGCTGCCGCGTTTCGCGGGCGGTTGGCGCTGGCTTCTGCTCCTGCCCGGGTTGCTGCTCGGAGTCGCGCCCTGGATCGTGCCCATGCTGCTCGCCGTGCTGACGAGCAACTCCGCGGATCTGCGCGCGTACATGAACGAAATCCTTTACGACCAGACGGTGAACCGCTACGCGTCCGCGTGGCATCACCACAAACCCTGGCATTATTTCCTGACACAGGTCATCCCGGGACTGTGGCTTCCCTGGTCGCTGCTGCTGTTCTGGCTCGTGCCAGGCTGGCTGCGCGCGTGGCGTTCGCGCGATGCACGGCAATGGCTGCCACTGCTGTGGGTCCTCGTGGTACTGGTGTTTTTCTCGCTGAGTCCGGGCAAGCGCGGCGTGTATCTGCTCGCGGCGCTGCCGGTATTTGCGTTTGCCGGTGCGGGACATCTCACGCGACTGTACGCGTTACACGGCGTGCAGCGGCTCTCACTTGGCCTCGCCAGCACCGTCACTTTGGTAGCGCTGCTCGGCGCCGTCGCATTGCACTGGAACATTCGCGGGCTCGGCACCAGCGCGCACATGGGCGGACTCGAATCGTTCTGGCCCGTGTATTTCATTGCCGCGGGCGCAGTTGTGGCGCTCGTGCTGACGTGGCGGAGCGCCCCGTTGCTCGCCTGGCCGGCCGTCCTGCTGATCGTCGTGCTGGGCTGGGCGTATGGCGGCATGCCGCAGATGAACGAGCAGCGTTCGGGCAGATTGTTCGTGCGTTCGATACTCGCCGCGCAACCCGAAGGTCGCACGCTTGCGCTGGTCGGTTACAAGGAACAGTTCCTCCTGTATCTGCAGCGTCCTTTACTGAATTTCGGCCACCGTCGCGCGCGCGAGGGACTGCAGGAGGAATACGACGCCGCGGCCTGGCTCAACGCCGCGCCGGATCGCGTGCTACTGGTTGCGGCGGACAACATGAAGGCTTGCTTCGGCGCCTCACCGCGGCAGCAGACGGGCAGGGGCAGGTCCGAGCGCTGGTATTTCGTGACCGCCCCCGCGAAGACTGAGTGCGCTGCCGCGGGCAATCCCGAACGCCCGATTCTGTATCCTCCACCCGGCGCGCATTTCGTTCCCGAATAGGAGCACTAAAATGAACTCGGTCATTGCCACGGTGTACGGCGTCGTCGTAACGCCCTGGAAGCTCGTCGGCTATGTCGGCGTGCTGTTGTTCGCAGGACGCTGGGTAGTGCAGGTTCTGGCGACGCGCAAGCACGGCAAACCGGTGATACCGCGCGTGTTCTGGAGCATGAGCATCCTCGGCAGCGCGATGCTGCTGTCGTACTTCATTTGGGGCAAGAACGACTCAGTCGGAGTGCTCTCGAATCTCTTCCCGATGTCAGTTGCGGCGTACAACTGGATGATGGATGTACGCCACGAAAAGCGCGCTGCGTAGTAGCGTGTTATCACGTCGTTGACATGCGGTGCTTTGCGCGTTTTGCGTCTTCTGGCTATGGTCGGCCGAGCATGAAGGTATCAACCTCGCTGATACCGCCGATGCGTATCGCGGCAGCTTCGCTGAGGAGATCCTCGGCAAGATCATCGCAGGCCGGTTGAAGAGACCATCGCTGGTTGAATTTAACATAATATACATTATACGAAGTACAGTATTCTCACTGTAGGGTGCTCGCAGGCTCAGGCGCGCCGACGGCCGCCCTCCGTTAGACTCGTCTCCGTGCTCAATGATCCCAACCGCCTGGCAGCGCTAGCTGAGACAGGCCTCATCGACGCAGCGGCCCAGGAATCGCTGGATCGGTTCACGCGCATCGCCCAGCAGGCACTTGGCGTTCCGGTAGTGTTGGTTTCCCTGGTCGACGGCCACCGGCAGTTCTTTGCCAGTCAGCTCGGCCTCCCCGATCCTTGGGCCAAGCGGCGCCAGACGCCCCTGAGCCATTCGTTCTGCCAGCACGTCGTGACCGACGAAGCCGAGCTGATCGTGACAGATGCGCGCAGGAACCCGCGCGTCAGTGACAATCTGGCAGTGCGCGATCTGGGTGTGATCGCTTACGCCGGCTTCCCGATCCGTGGCAATGACGAGCTGGTATTGGGCAGTTTCTGTGCGATCGACCGCGACACACGCGAATGGACCGATCGCGAGTTGAGCATCCTCTCGGACCTCGCCGCGTCGGTCAGCAAGGAAATCGAGCTGCGCCGAAGTGCTGCGCGGGCGAATGCGGCGGAAGCCAATCTCTCCAGGATCACCGATGAGTTGTTGCTCGACAGGACGCAATCGGTGTCATCCACGGCATCGTTCGCACACGACATCCGCTCGCCTCTGCAGGTGATCGGGTTGGGCGTCGTCACATTGATGAAGCACCCCGCAGCCAGGCAGTCGCCGGAGGTCACGCGAGCACTGGAGATCATGCAGCGCAACGTCTCACATGCGCAGTCGATGCTGGCATTGATGCAGGTGGAGCCGCGACAGGCTGCGCTCGACTTGCTACCCGAAGATCTGCAGCCGCTCCATGCCATCGTCACCATGGTCTGTGCCGATTTTGCCCAATCCGGCCCTGGGCCGAAGGTCGAGTTGGGTCGCAACGATTCCGCTGAAGTGCGTGCCGATGCGACCAACCTGCGGCGCTGTGTCGAAAACCTGGTGACCAACGCGCGCCGCTTCGCGTTGAGCCGCATTCTGGTCGGCGTGACGCGCTATCCCGATCACATCGTGCTCAGCGTCGACGATGACGGCACCGGTCTGCCCGACGAAAAAGCGTATCGCGACGTGTGGAATGCCGGAATTCGTTTCCATGAAGCCGAGGGTCGGTCGGGCACCGGGCTCGGGCTCAACATTGTACAGATCATCGTCGAGCAGGCAGGCGGGCGCGTGAGCGCGGCGCCGAGCGTGCTCGGCGGCGCGCGGTTCGAGCTGATCTTTCCCGCACCAATCTGATCAGCTGCGCAGATGCGAGCCGCTCCTGCTCTGTGGACGGCAGGCGGTGCGCGGTGCCGCATATATGTGGTCTCATTTCAATAGGTTACGTATGATATCTAACGTAACAAATTGCCTGCATGCCGCAAGATTCCAGCAGATACGACCCGGCGCATTCCCGTTTCCGTCGTGCAGCACGATGCGGCCGTTGTATTCCGTTACAGCTCGGTTATATTTCATGCGTACGTGATTGGATTGCAAAGAAGTTTGGTTCGACAACAATTAAGGTATTACCTGAGATAGCCGCGATAGGCTTTCAGTGAGATCAGGCAGATGCCGCGAAGGAAAACAAGATGAGCACACTGCACATGCTGCAAGAAGCCGCCCTCAAGCTCGCCAGTAACGGCACCGTCAAGGATCGCCTGCTCGACGCCTACTGCAATCACCTGACTTCGCTCGACGAGGCGACTCTGCCCAAGGAATTCCGTGATGAGTTCGGCGAAATGTGCCGGGCGATGCATCGTGAACGTCCGCTGCCGCGAGAGAATGCGGTGCGCGCATCGGTGCGCAAGATGTCGAACGAGGAAGCCCACCGTTACGCGGCGCTGGTCGTGCGATTGTATGGTGCCGTGGCGCGCGCACCGTTGGGCGCGAAGAGCACCCGCACACCGGTGATGGCGCCGATCGTGCAGCTGTTCGCCGCTGCCGACGCCTGAGGCTCGTTCAGTCCAGCTTGAACTCGATAACCTCGTAGCGCGCCGTCTGCTCGTGGCGCGCCAGCAGCTTGATGTTGTCCACCAGGCCGCGCTCTTCCCAGTCGATCACGCTGTCCGCGAGATCCGTGATGATCTTCGGGGTGGTTTTCTGTATCCCGAAGTATTTCAGCGCGACCACCGGCTTCTTCGCCACCTTCGCGAAGTTCAGCTGGAACGTGAGCATGCTCAGGTCCGTGACCGCGAGACTCGATAACGCGATGACGACCTCAGCCCCGTTGATCTGCTGACGCAGGTTCTCGCGTTGCGCCTCGGCATCGCCGGTGGGGGCAATGTCGGGCGTGCCATGATTGCGATAGAAAAAATTACGCGCGCTCTCCAGGTATTCGAAAACGCGCAGGTAATCATCGCTGGTCTGCCAGACGTGCGTGACGAACAGGCGGATGGGATTGCTCTGGGACATGGCGGGATATTACTCCTGACGGGTCGTACCGTCTTTCGCTAGACCGTTTTGCCTTGGGAGTTGAGGTACTCGTCGTAGGTGCCGCGGAATTCCACAATGGTTCCGCCCTCCTTCAGCTCGATGATACGGGTCGCGAGGGTGCCGACGAACTCGCGGTCATGGGAGACGAAAATCAGGGTCCCGGGATACTTCTCGAGGCCGATCTGCAGGGACTCGATGGTTTCCATGTCCATATGGTTGGTCGGTTCGTCCAGCACCAGCACGTTGGGCTTGGTGAGGATTAGCTTGCCATAGATCATGCGGCCTTTTTCTCCGCCCGAGAGCACCTTCACGGATTTGCGCGTTTCGTCGCCCGAGAACAGCAGCCGGCCCAGCGTGGCACGGATGATCTGCTCATCGTCGGCCTTGCCGGTATAACGCGAGATCCAGGTAAACAGGTCGACCTTCTCGCTGAACTCGGCCTGCGGATCCTGCGGCATGTAGCCCGGCTCGGCGTTCTCAACCCAGGCGATGCGTCCAGAGGTCGGCTGCAGCTCGCCGGCCAGCAGTCGCATGAGGGTCGTCTTGCCGATGCCGTTCGGGCCGATGATGGCCACGCGCTCGCCCGCATCGATGCTGAAGCTGATGTTCTTGAGGATGTCGATGTGCGTATCCGGATAGCGGAACGTTACCTTCTCGACCGTGAGGCAGCCGCGATACAGCTTTTTTGCCTGCTCAAAGCGGATGTACGGGTTCTGGCGAGACGAAGGCTTGATCTCCTCGATCTTGATCTTCTCCAGCTGCTTGCGTCGCGAGGTCGCCTGACGCGCCTTCGACGCATTGGCCGAAAAGCGCCGCACGAACTCCTGCAGGTCGGAAATCTGGTCCTTGGCCTTGGCGTTGGCCGCTTCCACACGCTGGCGTGCCTGCACGGAGGCGAGCATGAAATCGTCGTAATTACCCGGGTAGATCCTGAGCTGCCGGAAGTCGAGATCGGCGATGTGCGTGCAAACCTGGTTCAGGAAATGGCGATCGTGACTGATGATGATCATTGTCGCGTTGTACTCGTTAAGCACGTTCTCGAGCCAGCCGATCGAGTGGATGTCGAGGTTGTTGGTGGGCTCGTCGAGCAGCAGCACGTCGGGCTTGGAGAACAGCGCCTGCGCCAGCAGCACACGCAACTTCAGGCCGGGGGCGACTTCGCGCATCGGCAGGTTGTGCAGCGGCTCTTCGATGCCGGCATCGAGCAGCACGTCGCCAGCACGCGCCTCGGCGTCGTAGCCGCCGTACTCGGCGAACTTGCCTTCGAGCTCGGCGGCCCTCATGAAGTCCTCGTCATTCGCTTCCGGATCCGCGTAGATCCGGTCGCGCTCGGTCATGGCCATCCACATCTCCACGTGGCCCTGCATGACCACATCGAGGACGCGCTGGTCCTCGTAGCCGAACTGGTTCTGGTTCAGCTTGCCCATGCGCAGGCCCGCCTGCAGCATGACGTCACCCACGCTAGCTTCGAGCTCGCCGCCCAGCACTTTCATCAGCGTGGACTTGCCACAGCCGTTAGCCCCGATGAGGCCGTAGCGATTGCCATCCGTGAATTTGACGGTCACCTGCTCGAACAGAGGTTTCGCGCCAAACTGGACCGCGACATTGGATGTGGACAGCATAGGTTTCGAACAAGCGGTGGCCGGGAGGCGGCCGCCTGCAGACGGGGTGGTCAGTGATGGGGTAAGTATATAACGGCGGCTGCCGATACAATTGCGAACGAGGTGCCTGCAAGTTGCGATTGGTCGTCTACAACATCCGCTATGCGACGGGTACGGGCCCGGGATTCCATCTGCCGCTGCCGGGAGCGGGTTATCTGCGGACCAGCAAGCGGGTGCTCGCCCGGTTGACCGAGTTTCTGCAGGCCCAGGATGCCGACATCATCGGCCTGATCGAGGTGGACACCGGCTCCATCCGCAGCGGCATGGTGAACCAGGCCGAATACATCGCGAAGCAGCTGGGCCACTACAGCATCTTCGAGTGCAAATACGGCGCTTCCTCGATCAATCATCTCGTGCCCATCGTGCGCAAGCAGGCCAATGCTTTTTTGTCGGCGCCGCGCGTCGAGGGGGAGCGCTTCCATTATTTCGATTCGGGCATCAAGCGCCTCATCATCGAGCTGGAGCTCGACAATGTGTGCGTCTTCCTGGTGCACCTGTCGCTGAAGTTCCGGCATCGACAGTACCAGTTGCGCTATCTGCACGATCTCATCGAGAAGGCCAACAAACCGGTGATTGTAGCCGGTGACTTCAATACTTTCTGGGGCACCCACGAGATCTATCTGTTCACGCGCGCGACCGGACTGCGCAGTGCAAATTTGAAGGGTTTGCCTTCGTTCCCCTCGCGCAACCCGCGCCACGAACTCGATTTCGTGCTGGTCAGCGAGGGCATCGAGGTGACAGATTTCCGCGTGCCCGACATCCGCTTGTCGGACCACAGACCGATCATCTGCGACTTCGAGATACCAGGTACGAAACCCTCGTGAGCGGTACGCCATCATGGAAGTACGCGCAGGAAGCCGAAGGGATAATCCGGCTCACGCTGGACAAGGCGGATGCATCGACGAATGTCCTGTCGCGCGATGTGATGCTCGGGCTCGAGGAAATGCTCGACATGCTCGCGAAGCAGCGGCCCGTCGGGGTAATCATCTGTTCCGCCAAAAGCAGCGGGTTCATCGCCGGCGCCGATATCAACGAGTTCGTCGCTCTGCAAAGCAAGCAGGAAGCCTATGAGCTTGTGCGCGGTGCGCAGCGCAGCCTCGACCGGCTCGAGAACCTGCCCTGCCCCAGCGTCTGCCAGATCTTCGGATTTGCGCTCGGCGGCGGACTCGAACTCGCGCTAGCCTGCACGTATCGCGTAGCGGCGCAAGATGGGCGCCTCGCCCTCGGCTTCCCGGAGGTGCAGCTCGGCATTCACCCGGGCTTCGGCGGCACGGTGCGCGCCGTGCGCATCCTGGGCGTGCGCCCTGCGATGGACATGATGCTTACGGGCAAGACGATCCGCGGCGACAAGGCGCTGCGCATCGGTCTCATCGACTGCCTGGTGGTGCCGGCCGACCTCGACTCCGCCTCGCGTGCGCTTGTCGCGAACCGCCCTGCCCGGCGCCGGGCGCCGTGGCAGGAACGCCTGCTGTCCGCCCCCCTGGTCCGTTCGGTGCTCAAACCGGCGCTGCTGCGACAAGTGCACAAGCATGCGCGTCAGGATCACTACCCCGCGCCGTACGCCATCGTGGATCTCTGGGCCCGACACGGCGGCCGCGGTCAGTCGGCGTATGAGGCAGAGGCACGCTCGATCGCGAATCTCTTCGTCACGGAAACCTCGCGCAATCTCGTGCGCCTGTTCTTCCTGCAGAGTCGGCTCAAGGTGCAAGGTGCGCGCGCGAGCATGGCGGTGCGGCGCGTGCATGTGGTGGGCGCGGGCGTGATGGGCGGTGACATTGCCGCGTGGTGTGCATTGCGCGGTCTCGAAGTGACCTTGCAGGACCGCACCCTCGAGGGGATACAGCCCGCGATACAACGCGCGCGCGAATCCTGGTCGAAGCGACTTGGTGCCGCGGAGGCCAGCGCCGCGATGGCGCGATTGCGGGCCGATGTGAATGGCGAGGGTGTGTCGCAGGCCGATCTCGTGATCGAGGCGATCTTCGAGAATCTCGAAGCCAAGCGCTCGCTGTATGCGCAGCTCGAGCCGCGCATGCCGATGACTTCCATTCTCGCGAGCAACACGTCGAGTATTCCACTGGAAGAGCTCGCGAGCGGGCTCGCGGATCCGGGTCGGTTCGTGGGACTGCACTTTTTCAACCCTGTGGCGCAGATGCTGCTGGTCGAAGTGGTGGCCGCAGCCCGCACGCGACCCGAGATCCTCAACTCAACGATTGCCTGCGTGCGGCGCTTCGACAAGTTGCCGATCGTGTGTCGTAGCGCGCCAGGCTTCCTGGTCAATCGCGTGCTTGCGCCCTATCTGCAGGAAGCGATGCTCATGCTCGAGCAGGGGCTTGCACCGGAAGTCGTGGATGCCGCGGCGGTCCACTTCGGCATGGCGATGGGACCGATCGAAATGGCAGACGTCGTCGGTCTCGATGTCTGCAAGCACGTCGGGGAAATCGTGAATGCGAGCCTGGGCCGGGCGCCGCCTCTGCCGCTGACTCGACTCGAGGAACGCGTCGCCACGAAGAAGCTGGGTCGCAAGAGCGGCGAGGGTTTCTACGTATGGGAAGGCACCCTCGCCAGGAAGGCACCGGTCACGCAGCCCATTCCCCCGGATCTCGAAGACCGACTCGTGCTGGCGCTGGTGAACGAAGCGGTGGCGTGCCAGCGCGAGCGTATCGTGAGCGAGGCGGACTTCATCGACGCGGCGCTCGTGTTTGGCGCGGGTTTCGCGCCGTTTCGCGGCGGGCCATTGCACTACGCGCGCCAGCGTGGCGTCGCGGAGTGTGTCGCCCGGCTCACGCAGCTCGAGCAGGCGCAGGGCGAACGCTTCACGCCAGATGCGGGCTGGAGTGTGCTTCAGCCTCCGGCAGCGTGAACCGATTCGGCCGGCGGCGCGCAGGCCTGTGCTAACATTCGCGCCATGTGCAGCGCATCAAATTACTGAACTGCTGCCAGTTTTTCGAGGCTTCAGATGAGTGAAGGCAGGGCTGCGGATGTCGCCCTTTTAGGGCGCTTCACGCCGCTCGATGGCATGAAGAAGGAAAACCAGGCTGCGCTCGCCAAGAAGGTGACCGTTCGCCAGATGGCGCCCGGTCGCCTGCTGTTCAAGGAAGGCGACACCGAGAAGCGCACCGTGTGGGTGGTTGCCGGCACCGTGGAATTGCGTGAAGGTGACCGCACGATCGCCATGATCGTTGCCGGCACGCCAGAGGCGCGCAATCCTCTCTCTCCCCAGTTTCCGCACCGCGTATCGGCACGCGCCGTCGACAACGTCGAGTACCTGTCGATCGACAGCGAGTTGCTCGACGTGATGATCACCTGGGACCAGACCGGTACGTATGAAGTCACCGATCTGCAGGCGCAGTTCGAAGGCGCCGGCGCCGATGACTGGATGACGACGCTGTTGCAGAACCACGCCTTGCACCGCATCCCGCCCGCGAACATCCAGGCGATCTTCATGCGCATGCAGCGCGTGAGCTGCCGCGTCGGCGAAGTCATCATCCAGCAAGGGGCCGAGGGCGATTTCTTCTACGCGATCGTCAGTGGCCGCTGCTCGGTGATGCGTGAAACGCCGCTGAACAAGGACGGCATCAAGCTAGCGGAGCTCGGTGTCGGCGATACCTTCGGCGAAGAGGCCCTGATCTCCGAGTCCAAACGCAATGCGACAGTCACGATGATGACCGACGGCGTGCTCATGCGGCTCAACAAGGCGGATTTCCGCGAGCTGATGAACGAGCCGCTGTTGCAGTGGGTGACCTACGATCAGGCTAAAAAGATCGTCGGCGACGGTGGCCGCTGGCTCGACGTGCGGCTGCCTTCGGAGCATCAGAATCTCGCGATCGAAGACTCGCTCAATATCCCCTTGTACTTCATCCGCCTGAAGCTCTCGACGCTCGACAAGATGACGCGATATGTTGTTTATTGCGATACCGGCCGGCGCAGCTCCGCTGCGGCCTACATCCTGCTTGAGCGCGGCTACGATGCGTTCGTGCTGCGCAATGGCATTGTCAGCGCTGACGCCGGACTCAGGCGAGCACCGTAGCGGACTGCCTACGCCCGGTGCATGCGGTGCAACCCGGAACTTGCGGCCGAATTCGTGCTCGCGCAAGCGCCTCACCCTACATCGTGTGCGTGGACTTTTCGCCGGAGAGCGCGCCGGCGAGATAGTTCTCAATTTTCTTCTGCGTCTGGCCGCGATCCTGCTCGCTGAACTGCACGCCGATGCCGGCGGTGCGCTTGCCCTGCGCGCCCTTGGGCGTAACCCATATAACGCGACCTGCAACGGGCAGCTTCTCGTCCTCGCCCATGAGGTTCAGCAGCATGAACACTTCATCGCCCAGGCGATAATTGCTGTTGGTCGGGATGAACAGGCCGCCATTACGGACGAATGGCATGTACGCGAGGTACAGCGCGCTCTTGTCCTTGATGGTGAGCGTGAGCAGACCAGGCTTGTTGATGCCGGATCGTGAAGTGGGATCTCTTGCCGCCATGCCTATCCTGCGTTGCCTGCTGCCACGGTGCGTTGCGTCCCGTCTGCCAGGCGCCACAGCAATCGCTCGAGCGCCAGCGCCTTGTTGATGGGGGTTGCCGCGAGCAGCCTGAGCTCCCGCAGTCCGTCCAGAACTCCGAATGCCGCAGCCATATTTATGTCCAAATCGCCTGCTGGCAAGTGGGCTACAGGCCGCATTTCCGCGTTTTGCACATTCGGTGCGTACCGAGCCAGTACTTGTGTTGTGAGATAAGTCTCAATGCACCCCAGCAGCGGCAGCAGATCGAGCTTCGCCCACCGGTCGGCCGCGCCAGGAACATCCAGCCGTCCGACCTGTGCCTGCTGCAGTGTGCGCCAAGTGTCGTCGCGAAGTTCACGAGTTGCGGCAGGGTCGAGAGCGATCGCGTCGAACGGCGCGATGCCGGTGACGTCGAGCACGGCGGACCAGTCTCTCGAGGGACGCGTCTCGTTCAGCCATGCGATCGTCTGATCGCGCGAGGGGGCGCGCAATACGATGCGCTGGCAGCGGCTGCGCACGGTGGCCGAGAGGCGCCACGCTGAGTTGCTGACCAGCACGATACTCACGCCCGAGCGCGGCTCTTCCAGCGTCTTCAGCAGCGCATTGGACGTGGCGTTGTTCATCGCATCGGCTGGATGGATGACGACGACCGTGCCGCGCGAGCCATGGCTTGTGAGCCAGAGCCCTGCGGCGAGTTCCCGGATCTGGTCGATGCGGATCTGGCTGGTGACCTTGTCGGTTTTCGGGTCGACGTAGTAACTGATTACGCGAAGATCCGGATGCTCGTTGCGAAGCACGCGCCGGCAATCGATGCACTCGCCACACGGGGAGTCGGCGCGCTTGCAGAATACGAGCTGCGCATACCACTGCGCCAGCCACAAGCCGCCGCTGCCGGCCGCCTCCTGAATGAGCAGCGCGTGCGGCAGGCGGTCCTTGTCACGCGCGTTGCGCAGTGACGCCATCTGTGTGCCGATCCATGGCAGGCTCGTGGGGCGCGAACGCTCTTCGCTCACATGCCCTCCAGCAACGCCTCGAGCGCGCGCTCGGTGACAGTGACGATCGGTGCCGATGCATCGATGATGCGGAAGCGCTGCGGCTCCGCGTGCGCAATCGCAAGGTAGGCATTGCGCACGCGCTGGAAGAACGCCAGACGTTCGTCCTCGAAGCGATCGCCGGGACCGCCGCGCGACACTGCCCGCGCGAGCCCCTGCTCCGCCGGCAGATCCAGCAACAGCGTAATGTCCGGTGCCAGATCGCGATGCGCGAGCTGCGCCATGGAATCGATGATGTGCGCCTCGACACCGCGGCCGCCGCCCTGATAGGCACGCGTCGCGTCGGTGAAACGATCGCAGATCACCCAGTGGCCACATGCAAGTGCGGGGCGGATGAGGTTCTCGACATGCACCGCGCGCGCGCCGAACATCAGCAGTGTTTCCGCGCCGGGGGTGAGCGTCTCGCTGCCACGCTGCAACAGGATGTCGCGCAGCTTTTCGGCGAGCGGGGTGCCGCCGGGTTCGCGCGTCGGACGCACGGAGATGCCACGCGCCGTGAGCCGTTGCGTCAGCTCGCGCGCCAGTGTCGACTTGCCGCAGCCTTCGATCCCCTCGAGCGTGATGAAACGTGCCGCCATCAGAGCCCTCGCGCGCGCCGGCGGGCATCATAGCGGCGGATGGCCGCCTGATGTTCCTCGAAGGTGCGCGTGAAATCGTGCCGGCCGCTCGCGTCGCCGAGTGCCATGAAATAAAGTGCTTCAGTCTTGTCAGGCTGCACTGCTGCCCAGATCGAGTCTTTGCCCGGCAACGCGATCGGCGTTGGCGGGAGTCCATGGCGAGTGTACGTGTTGTACGGCGTGTCGGTGGTGAGATCGCGCTTGCGGATGTCGCCATCGTAGCGGGCTCCCAGCCCATACACGACGGTGGGATCGGTCTGCAGTTTCATGTTGATGCGCAGGCGATTGCTTAACACGCCCGCGACTCGCCGGCGCTCGTCCGGCACGCCGGTTTCCTTCTCGATGATCGACGCGAGGATCAGCGCCTCGTCCGCGGTTTTGATGGGCAGGTCGGGCGCACGCTGCTGCCAGGCGGCGGCGAGCTCGCGCGCGAGATTCGCATGTGCGAGCTGGAGGATATGCTGGTCGGCGGTGCCCGCGGCGAAGCGCAGCGTATCGGGAAGGAAGCGGCCTTCCGGGTGCACGCCCGCGAGACCCAGCGCGGTCATCACTTCGGCATCGGTGCGACCCTTGAGCACATGGGCGATCCTTGGATGCGAGTCGAGGGCGGCGCGCATCTGCGCGAATGTCCAGCCTTCCACCACAGTGAGCTGTTCCAGAATCACCCGGCCTTCGCCGAGCTGCTGCACGATCGCCAGCGCGCTGGCGCCCGCCGGCAGCAGGTACTCACCCGCCTTGACGGCGGGAAGCTGCTGGCGGAACTGCGCGTTGCAACAGCGCAGGTACACCTCGAAAAGTCGCGGCTGATTCAATGCGCCCTGCTTTGCGATCTGCTTGAGCACTGCGCGCAGGCTGCTGCCCGGCGTGACGAGCACCCGCGTCACGGCGCTCGACGGACCGACGCTGTTCGCCTGCCAGCCGAGTGTCTGAACCCAGGCCCAGCCCGCTGCCGCACCGATCGCCAGCACTGCAGTCATCGCGAGGAGCGCCCTACGCATCGATGCCCTCCAGCATGTTCTGCAGCCGCCGCGTGAGCGGACCTGGTTGCAGTCGGCGGCCGTCCAGCTCGCGCACGGGCCAGATGCCGATGCGCACATTCGTTAGAAACACTTCACTGGCGTGCGCGAGCTCCGGCAACTCCACATCCGCCTCGCGCATCTTCAGCCCGGCGCGACCGGCTTCGCGGAACACCACCGCTCGCATCACACCCGCGATGCCGCAGCGATCCACTCGTGGTGTGACGATCTCGGCATGACTTACGAGAAACACGTTGCTCATGGAGCCTGAGATCACGCGCCGCGAGCTGCTGGTGAGCAGGCCCTCGTCCTCGCCCGACGGGGCGATCTCGATGCGTGCCAGTACCTGCTCGAGCCGGTTGAGGTGCTTGATGCCGGCGAGCTGCGTGCTCTCACCGAGTCGCGTGCGCACGGTGACGACGCGCGCGCCATGCGTGGCGATCGAGTCGGGAGCATCGGGCCAGTCGTAACGCAGCGCAATCCGGCGCGGCTGGTCCATGCCGGTGATGCCATAGCCGCGTGCCTGCGCGTCGCCGCGCGTGACGAGCAGCTTCACGATGCAGCGCACCTGACCTGCGGCGAGTGCGTGCAATTCGTCGAATGCTCGCTGCACGTCCAGATCGAGCGCGAGCCGGCGGCAGCCCTCTTCGAGGCGCCTGCGA
>JBDSRN010000012.1:0-7138 GCA_039929265.1 Steroidobacteraceae bacterium
TGCTAGGGTAATCGGCAACAACAGCGACAGCCCGAATACACCGTGCAAAGCGCCGACCCGCGTCAGCCCCAATTCTTGCGCTTTCCGCGCGAGCGCTTCGAGAGCTGGCTGGAACAGCAGTTCGAAGTCACCGCTTATGGAAGCCACGCGGCCGCGAGTGCGACGCTCGTTGCGATCCTGGATGGTGAGGATGGGCAGTTCGTTGCACTGTTCCGTGGCGGCAATCTGCCGGTCGGGCTATGCGGCGTTGTGCATCGCAAGGGCGCGCGCTTCTCAGCCTATCTCGAGGCCGCGAGCGGCCCTTCGCTGCGCTTCGCGAAGCTGCGCAACGAACGTCGCAACCAGAACGCGGGTTACGGCACACACGTCTAACCTTGTTGGACGTGATCGCGGTCAGGGTATGTTCAGCAGAATGCGACGGTCAACGCCCGCCGATGGCATCGGCATAGACGTGTTCGACGCGCTGCGCCGTCGCGTCCCAGCCGAACAGGCGATTGGCTTTGTCCCAGGCGCGCTCACCAAGAGTGCGGGCGAGGCCGCGGTCGCGGATCAGCTGCAGCGCGGCCTGCGCGAGCGCGTGGGTATTGCCGTCCGCGACCACCAGCCCTTCCTTCGCATCCTGGATGTGTTTCGCGGAGCCTGCGAAGCTGACGATTGCGCAGCCGGCCGCCATGTAATTGATCAGCTTCTGCGGGATGCCGCTACAACTTGAGCGCGGGTTAACCGCCACGCTGGCGCGGGCAAGGCGCGCCGGCAGGTCGGCCAGCGTACAGGCCTCGACGTCGATCGCCTCGTGCACACGCAGTTCGCGGGCGAGCCGCAGGTAGGGACTGAAGTCGGAGTGCGTCAGCAGTCGCAGTCGCAGCGCAGGCAGTTCGGCGCGGGCGCACGCGAACATGCGCAGCAGCGGGTCGATGCCCTGGAACGCGGCGAGATTGCCGGCATACACCAACGTAGGTGCCTCGCCGTCGTGTGCTCGCTGGGCTCGCTCGCCCTTCGCGAGGAACTCGGACTCCACGCCGTTGGGAATCACGGCTGCGGGAGGGCGGTGCCGGCGCGCGCCATTGTCCAGGGTGTTGCGAATTTCCTCGGACACTGCGATTACGCGGTCCGCCGTGCGCGGCAACGCATGATCGAGCAGCGTCCCGGCTCGTGCTCGCAGCCAGCGTGGCAGCAGCGAGGAGTAGAACGGCAGCTCGGCGCCGAGCAAGGTGTGCACGTCGTAGATCACCGGCGCGCGCGCGTGGCGTCGGCCCGGCAGGCAGACGAGCAGACCTTCGGCGTGATGCGCGTGAATGACATCGAAGTGCATGCGTCGCGCGCACTGCGCGAACAGTCGCGCCAGTAGCGGATCGAGCAGCAGCAGCTTCGTGCCGTTCGGTCCCGGGGTGTCGCCGCGATAGCCCCACACGCGTGGAGTTCGATGCACGGTGACGTTCGCGATCGGCTGGGGATTCTCCAGACCGTAAGTGAACACATGCACGTCGTGGCCGCGCTGACCCAGATGCTCCGCGATACGCTGAATGCGCACCGGCGTGCCACGTGGTGCGGGCAGAGGACATGCGGCGAGCATGGCGATGCGCAGCGATGGCGCGGATGAAGCTGGTTTGTCGGGCACGGCGATGCCATCCTACCTGCATCCCTGCTGCCTTCTCTGCCACGTATCCAGGAATAAGTGAAGTCATCTTCGCGACTGTTGATGATCGGCCTCGATGCCGCGGAACTCACGCTCGTGCGTGCCTGGATTGCCGAAGGGCATCTTCCGGTGATGGGGCGATTGCTCGCGCGGGGCAGCCTCACGACGCTCACGTCCACGGCGCACTGGCTCGTCGGCGCGCCCTGGCCGTGCTTCTACACGAGCCGTCCGCCCGAGAGCGTCGGCATGTACCACTATCTCGTGTGGCGCCCGGAGCTGATGAACGCGCAGCGTCCCGCCCCCGACTGGCTGCCGCTCGAGCCGTTCTGGCGCGAACTGCCGCGCGCCGGCTGCGACGTCATCGCCCTCGACATACCGCTGTGCTACGCCCCGGGCGAGTATGGCGGCGTGGAGGTCTCGGGCTGGGCGACCCATGAGTTGCTCCAGGGACCGGGCTCGACGCCTCCAGCATTGCTCGAGGAGGTGCGCCGCGAGTTCGGTGTCGCCCCGTTCGATGATGAGGCCTCGCATCAGCTCAGCGCCGCCGAATGCCTGGAGGTCCGCGATCAATGCGTCGAGACGGCGCGGCGGGTCGGCGAACTCGCGGCCCGCCTGCTCGAACGTCACCCGTGGCGACTGGGCATGATCGCGTTCTCTTCCACGCATCGTGGCGGTCACATGCTGTGGGATCGCTCGATCCTCAAAGGCAGCGCGACGGCGGCGCAGCTCGCGGAGTTCGACGTTGCGCTGCGAGGGGTCTACGCGGCGTGCGACTCGGCGCTGGGTCGCATCCTCGGCGCGCATGAGGACGCCGCGGTCATGGTCTACGCGTTGCACGGCATGGGCGCGAACAACGACTGCACGAGTCTGCTCTCCACGCTGCTGACGCGCGTGCTTGCGGCGCGCCCGGTGGATGCGGACACGCGCATCCACGCGCGCGGTCTGGCCGCGCGTCTGCGCGTGATGGTCCCCGACGAATGGCGCGCGCGCGTGAAGAAGCGTCTGCCGCAGCGCCTCCAGGACTGGCTGACGTTGTACTGGCGCACGAGCCCGCATGCGCAGGACTGGTCGCGCACGCAGGCGTTCGTCGTGTTCTGCGATCTCGACGGCTACATCCGCATCAACCTGCAGGGACGCGAGCGTGAGGGCGTGGTGTCGCCCGCGGATTACCCGGCACTGTGCGAACGCGTCGCCGCGGGCCTGCGGAGCTTTCGCGACGCCGACACGGGCGAACCGCTGGTACGAGAGATCGGTTTCGCGCACGCGCTATTCAATGACGAGCCGCGCCGTCGCCATCTGCCGGACCTCATCGTCAAGTGGCACGAGGTCGCGGCGCACACGCATCGTCGCGTGGTATCCGACGAGTTCGGCGCGTTGGACTGGCCGACGCCGGGGCGCCATCCGCTGGGGCGCTCGGGCTCTCATCATCGCGAAGGTTTTCTGATCGCCGCGGGTCCCGGTCTCGAGGCGGGCGAGCTCGCGATCCACGGCACCACGCTGGATCTTGCGCCAACTGCGCTGGATGTACTGGGTATGCCGATTCCCGAACAATTCTGCGGTCACAGCCTGCGTCGCGCGGAAACGCCAGTGGCATGAGTCCGGTGGATGCCTGCGGGCTGCCCGACGGCGAGCTCGTCGCGGACATTGCCATCATCGGTACCGGGGCGGCCGGCCTCGCGATTGCGACGCAGCTAGCGGGTACGTCACTGCATGTGCTGCTGGTGGAGGGCGGGGATCTTGGCCATCGGCATCGCAGCCAATTCCAGTACCTGGGCGAGAACGTGGGGCGCCGCAGTCACTCGACGATTTTCTCGCGCTTCCGCCGCTTCGGTGGATCCACCACGCGCTGGGGCGGGCAGTGTCGTCCGCTCGATGACGAGGACTTCGAGCGCTGGCCGGTCACTGGTGCAGACATGCGTTCCTGGTACGAACGCGCGCATCGCTTCTGCCAGATTCCGCGTGCCGACTTCGCCCCCGCGAGCTGGCTCGGCGCGAACAGCGCCGCGCTCGCCCTGCAGAGCGAACGGCTGCGAACCTGCATCTACCAGTTCAGTCATCCCACCGACCTGGGACTCGTACATCGAGCCGCGCTCGATGCGGCGCCGAACGTGCAGGTGCTGACGAACGCGACGCTAGTTGCGCTGCACACGGATGCCGCGGGCGGGCACGTCACGCACCTGGATCTGGCCGGCACGACGCGCGGTGCGCACCGGGTGCGCGCGCGTCACGTGGTGCTGGCCTGCGGCGGCATCGAGAACGCGCGTCTGCTGCTCGCATGCGCGCCGGGACATCCGCGCGGGCTCGGCAATGCGCACGACCTGGTGGGGCGCTACTTCATGGATCACCCGTACGTGTTTCCGGGTTACCTTGAGTCGGATGCGCCGGGGTTCGCACCCTATGTGATCGAGGGCTACGAGCAGACCGGCAGCGAGCAGCTCTTTCACGCAGCGCTGACGCTCAGCCCGGCGTTGCGCCGCGCGGAAGGTCTCAACGCAGCAGCGCTGTATCTCGTGCGGCGTCCGCGTCACAAGGCGCAATTTCCCTATACGGCGCCGGGCGGCGTTGCGCTCAATCACCTCGTCGAGGTACTGCAGCATCGCGAGCACCCCAATGATCGCATCGGCGAGGACTGCGCCGCGCTGCTGCGCGACGCACCCAATGCGCTGCGCGCCGCATGGGGTCGCCTGCGCGCACTGCGCCGGGCGGACCCGGTGCTCGCGTTACGCATCGCGCTCGAGGGCACACCGATGCGCGACAGTCGCGTCACGCTGGGCACGCAGCGTGACCGGCATGGCATACCGCGCGTGCGCGTGGACTGGCGCATGGCGGATTCCGATCTGCGCGGCTACCAGCGACTGTTGCAGGTGCTGGGCGAGGAACTGCCGTCGCGCGGCCTCGGGCGACTGGTGATGCACGGCGCCCTTGATGCCGATGGCTGGCCGGCGGGCATGCTGGGCGGCAAGCACCACATGGGCACGACGCGCATGCACGAGGATCCGGCGCACGGCGTCGTGGATGCGCACTGTCGCGTGCACGGCATCGACAACCTGCATGTCGGAGGCAGCTCGGTGTTCACGACCGGGGGCTTCGCCAATCCCACCTTCTCCATCGCCGCGCTGGCGATCCGCCTCGCCGATCGTCTCAAGACCCTGGCGTGAGTCGCAGCCTGCCCGGCGCGACGCGTGCGCCGGCGATCACGTGTTGCGCGGCGTCGAGGCGGATACCGGGCTGGTCGCGCACGATGACGATGCGCGAGACGAACCTCGGCGCTGCGCTCGCGCTCACCGGCGGCAAGACTCGCGCGCGACCGAGGAACAAGGCTCCGGTGCGCGCGTCACACGCTGCCCAGCCTTCCAGCGCGATCACGTCCGCATCGTCCCGCTGCGCCTCGATCGCATCGTGCGCATCGGCTTCGCAGCGCGCAATTGCCGCGGCAGGCTCGACGCGGCGTCCGTCGACGTCGCACAGCACCTCACCGGCCCGCAGCAGCACGCGCCAGGTGCCGGCGGTGGTGATGATGCGCGTTTCGCCGTCGCGCGTGCCAGGGGTGGCGCGCCGCGCCAGCGTGACTTGCGCCAGACGCCGCAATGCATGGACGCGCTTCGCGCCTGCCTTGCGCAGGCGTCGCCACAGCGCTTTCAAATGGCCGAACCGGGGACGTGCGGGGCGCCACCCGCGCAAGGGGCCGGCATCGATCGCGGCGAAGAACGGCTCGCGCAGCGGCTGGTCGTAGTCCCAGTTCCACGGCTTGCGCGCCGTGAGGTAGTGGATGCAGCCGCGCTGTGATGCGGGCATCAGCAACGCGAGCGCCGGCTGCGAATTCCAGCGCGGCGCCAGCGTGAGTACGTTGCCCTGTGCACAGACGTTCAGCGCGTCCTGGTCGTACCAGAGTACATAGGGGCCGGCGGCCCGCAGATACGCGAACGCGCGCTCCGCCAGCCGCGTACGCCGCCACGCTGCCAGATCGATCAGCATCACGCCCATGTTGAACAGGGGTGCGACCTCGGAAACGCCCAGGCTGCGGGCATCGCGCAGCTGCGAGGCCATGGGAATCGGGGTGCCACGGGCATCGCGCTCGATCGCGGCGCCGAAGCAAGCGCCTTGCAGTGGCTCTTGCCACAGTTCGTGCACGTCGGCGCACACGATCAGATCGCAATCCAGGTACAGCACGCGCTCGAGCTGCGGCAGCAAGTCCGGCAGCAGCAGGCGCAGGAAGGTCACCAGCGAGAGATGCTCGTATGCGCGGGTGCGGAACTCCGGGCCGAGCGCCCCGGCTCCATCCAGATCCAGTCGATGCAGGCTGACGTTGCCGTGCGCGACACAGGCCTCGAGCTGCAACCAATGCGCAGAGGTGAGCCGGTCGCCGAGCACGTGCACGCAGAGCGTGATTGCGGGGTCGAGCCGCTGGCACAGCGACGTGAGCATCGTCCCCAATGGCATTACATACGCGGCATCGGTCATCACCGCGACGTGCATGAAAGTCAGCTCTTCGTGCTGTGCAGCCGCGTTGGCTCCACGACTTCGTTGTTCGGCAGCAGCCCGCCCGCGCGACGGCCTTCCACCACCAGCATCATCAGCGCCGGGTCGATCACCGGGGAGCGATCGCACAGCTGGTTGATCATCCGCGGAATGCCGTTCCGAGGCGCTGTGCGAGTCGCCTTGTTTTTTTCAGGTCCGTCGCGCTGAGTCGCAGCCCAACAGCCTGTTTGCGTGCGTCGTCCATCGTTACTCCCTCTCACTAACCCGCACTCAGTAGTTTCTTTCCACCGCGAAGCGCGCAAGCGCTGCAAGCGACTTGCGCCACGGGCTGTCGGGCAGCAGTTCGAGTGCCGACAGCGCGGCATAGGTCTCGGCGCGCGCGCGGTCCATCGTGTATTCGATGCCGCCGGTCGCATCAATGGCAGTGAGAATGAGCTGCGTGTCGCCGGGTGAGCCGACTTCGATCGCCTTGCGGATGGCGGCAGCCTGCGCCTCGCGCGACCGACGCAGCGCATGGATCAGCGGCAGCGTGGGTTTGCCTTCGGCAAGATCCTCGCCGAGATTCTTGCCCCGCGTCGCGGGGTCGGAACGATAGTCGAGCACGTCGTCGACGAGCTGGAACGCGGTTCCGAGATGGCGACCGTAGCAAGCCAGTGCATCCTGCTGCGCGGCCGGTGCGCCGGCGAGCACGGCCGCAACCTGCCCGCCGGACTCGAACAGTCGCGCGGTCTTGCGATGGACCACTTCGAGATAGCGTTCCTCGGTCGTGTCCGGATCCCCCGCGTTCATGAGCTGCAGCACTTCGCCCTCGGCGATCACGTTGGTAGCATCCGCCATGATCTCCATCACGCGCTGCGAACCGGTGGCGGCCATCATCTGGAAGGCGCGCGAGTACACAAAGTCCCCGACCAGCACGCTGGCCTCGTTGCCGAACACTTCATTGGCGGTGTCGCGACCGCGGCGCTTGGAGGAGTGATCGACCACGTCGTCATGCAGCAGCGTGGCGGTATGGATGAATTCGAT
>JBDSRN010000013.1:0-22812 GCA_039929265.1 Steroidobacteraceae bacterium
CGAGATCCTCTCGGTCAACGGAGCGAAGATCTCTGACGTGCGCGAGTTGAAGTCGCATATCGAAACGCGTGCCGGCGAAAGCGTCCTGCTGCAGTACAGGCGCGCCGGGGCAGAGCGTACGACGCGCGTCGAGGTCGAGGCTGCCGAGCCCGCTGGCGAATCGGCGACCGGTACCCGTCAGGGCGTGATCCGCGTGCAATTACCGGGCGGTGGCGCGTATCCCGAGCACATGCTCAAGCACACCTCACTGGGTCTGTTCGCTGCGCTGGGTCATGCAAGCGCGGAGGCGTGGAACATGACCGCGCTGCAGGCGAAGATCTTCGGTCGCATGCTCACCGGCCAGGTATCCCTCAAGAATCTCAGCGGTCCGCTCGCCATCGCCGAATTCGCGGGTGATTCTGCGGTAGCGGGCGTCGCTTCCTTCGTCAGTTTCCTGGTGCTGATCAGCCTCAGCCTCGGGTTCCTGAATCTGCTGCCGATCCCGATCCTCGATGGCGGTCAGATCGTGTATCAGCTTCTCGAGTGGGCCAAGGGCGGTCCGTTGTCCGAGCGCGTTCAGGCGCTGGGGCAGCAGGTTGGCATCGTGCTGCTAGTGCTACTCATGGGCGTCGCGTTGTTCAACGACATCGCGCGACAGTTCGGCTGAAGTTTTCCTCAAAGGCCGATCAACACATGCAGCTGCGCGCGATCTATGCATCGCTCATTCTCGTTGGATTCACACGGCTCGGCGTCGCACAGACGATCGATGACGCACGCTTCACCGTAGGCGACATCCGCATTGAAGGGTTGCAGCGCGTCTCCGAAGGCACGGTGTACAACTACTTGCCTGTGAACATCGGCGACGACCTGGGTCCCGCGCGCGTGCGCGAAGCGCTCAAGGCGTTGTACGCCACCGGCTTCTTCCGCGACGTGGAACTGCGGCGCGACGGCAGCACGCTCGTCATCGGCGTGCGTGAGCGCCCGTCGATCGAAAGCTTCGAGGTGAAGGGCAACAAGGACATCAAGACCGAGGAGCTCACCAAGTCGTTGCGCAACGTGGGCCTGTCCGCGGGCAAGACGTTCGATCGCTCTGTGCTCGAAGACACCGAGCAATACCTCACCGATCAGTACTACAGCCGCGGCAAGTACGGCGTGCGCATCGACACGACGGTCGAGGATCAGACCGACAACCGCGTGCGCATCAAGATCGAAATCAAGGAAGGCGCGCGCGCGAAGATTCGCCAGATC
Organism: Steroidobacteraceae bacterium; assembly: GCA_039929265.1. Lineage (GTDB taxonomy): Bacteria > Pseudomonadota > Gammaproteobacteria > Steroidobacterales > Steroidobacteraceae > ZC4RG30. The sequence goes on from JBDSRN010000013.1 coordinate 1,228, forward strand.
GCGATCGTCGGCAATACCAGGTTCAACGAAAAGGACATCCTCGAAACCTTCGAGCTGAAAACGCCCGGCTGGTCATCCTGGTACAAGCAGAACGATCGCTACTCGCGCGAATCGCTGCAGGGTGATCTCGAGAAGCTGCGCTCCTACTACCAGGATCGCGGCTACGCGAACATGCAGATCGAGTCCGCGCAGGTCGCCATAGCGCCGGAAAAGGACGACATGTTCGTCACCGTCAGCGTGCTGGAAGGCGATGTCTACAAGATCGGCGAAGTGAAGCTCGCCGGCAATACGATCGTTCCCGAAGCCGAGCTGAAGAAATTCCTGCTCGTGCAGCCCGGGCAGGTCTATTCGCAGAAGCTGATCGCCACGACGCAGGAGCTGATCCAGAACCGCCTCGGTGAAGATGGCTATGCGTTCGCGAAGGTCGATCCGGTGCCGAAGCCGGATGATGGCAAGAAGGAAGTCGCCATCACCTTCCTCGTGGAGCCCGGCAAGCGCGTCTACGTGCGGCACATCAATTTCGCGGGCATCAATCGCACCAATGACGAGGTGCTGCGCCGTGAAATGCGACAGCTGGAGGGCTCTTGGTTGTCCAACATCGCGCTTGAGCGCTCCAAGCAGCGCCTGCAGCGACTCACCTACATTGAGAAGGTGGAGTTCGAGAAGGAGAAGGTCGACGGCGCCGAGGATCTGGTGGATGTCGAGTACACGATCAAGGAAGGCCCAAGCGCGCAGCTCTCCGGCGGCATCGGCTATTCGGAGTCCTCGTCGTTCATCCTGAACGGCAGCTATGCCGACAGCAATTTCATGGGCACCGGCAAACGCATCGCGGTGGAGCTCAACACCGGTCGGTACAGCAAGGTGTACAGCTTCTCGCACACCGACCCGTATCGCTCGGTCGACAACCTGTCGCGAACGATCACGCTGCGCTACAGCGACGTTACGCAGTTCGTCTCGGCATCGTCTGACTTCTCGTCCAAGACGCTGGCCGCCGGCCTGCAGTACGGCTATCCGATCACCGAGTTCCAGGCGGTGAACTTCGGCGCGACATTGCAGCGCGCGGAGCTGCTCACGACCTCCTCTGGAAGCGCGCTGCAGGCTCAGCAATGGGTGCAGCAGAACGGCAAGCCGTATTTGCGCAGCGCCATCACGGATTTCGGCGACATTTTCGAGTTCTACGGTAGCAAATTCAACAGCGTGGAAGTGCAGGCCGGCTGGTCGATCGATACACGCAACCGCGGCCTGTTCGCCGACCGCGGCACACGCCATTCGCTGTCCTTGTCCTCCACGGTGCCGGGCAGTGCGGTCGAGTACTACATCGCGAGCTACGAGTACCTGCAGTACGTCCCGATCTGGCGGCGTTTCACCGCCCAGCTGTATGCGCAGGCGGCCTATGGCGACGGCTTCGGAGACACGACCGGACTGCCCCCATATCGCCAGTTCTACGCCGGCGGACCGGACACGGTCCGTGGCTACCGCGAGAGCCGCCTGGGCCCCAAGGACAACTTCGAGAACCCGTATGGCGGCAACCTCCTGACGGTCGCCAGGGCCGAATTGATCATCCCGATGCCCCAGAAATTCCAGACCAGCGCCCGGGTGAGCCTTTTTTACGACATTGGCAACGTGTTCCAGACCAATGACGACGTACGGTTCTACGGCAAGGACGGGCTCACGCCTGTAACCTACCGGTTCAAATATGATAATTTGCGCCGTTCCGCGGGAGTTGCGGTGCAATGGCTGGCTCCCCTCGGCTTGTTCCGGTTCAGCTACGCATTGCCCCTCAATGCCAGCGACGGCACGCCAGATCTGCTGTACGCAGACGAGAAGGAACAGTTCCAGTTTTCTGTTGGACAGGCATTCTGAGAGAGGAAGAGTCAGCGTGAACCGTATCGTGAAAATTTTCGTGCCCGCAATGCTCGTTGCGGCAGGGCTCATGTCCTCCGCAATGGCTGCCGATCTGAAAGTCGGTGTGGTCAATTATGGCAAGCTCATGCAGGACTCGCCGCAGGCGAAGACTGCCCTCGACGCGATCCGCGCCGAATTTGCCCCACGTGAAAAAGAGCTGCAGGGCACGCAGGTGTCGCTGAAGAGCAAAGAGGACAAGCTGCAGAAGGATGCGGCCACGATGTCCGAGGACCAGCGCACCCGCTCCGAGAAGGAACTGCGTGATGGTTACCGCGAGCTCGCGCGCAAGCAGCAGGAAGTGCAGGACGACTTCAACGCTCGCCGCAACGAAGAGATGTCGCGTTTGCAGCGAGTGCTGATCGAGGAAGTGCAGGTGTACGCCAAGGCGCAGACCTTCGACCTCGTGCTCGCTGATGGCGTCATCTACTTCGCCAACTCGCTCGACATCACGCCGGCAATTCTGTCTGCGTTGCAGTCAAAGCCCGTGCGCGCGGCGCCGAAACCGGCGACTCCCGCGGCCAAGTAGGTCGCGCTCCGCACGGCACCCCAGGTGTCCGCATCGCTAGGTGAGCTCGCGGTCCGCTATGGCTGCGAGCTGCGCGGCGATCCTGATGTGCAAATCCTCGCAGCTGCAACGCTGGAAGCGGCGGGTGCTGGCAACATCTGTTTCGTCGCCAGCGCGCAGTATCGTGATCAGCTGCGCGCGACCAAGGCATCCGCCGTCATACTGGATCGCAAGCTCGCGGGCGAATGCAGCGTCGCTGCGCTGATCAGCAGCAATCCGCATGCTACTTTCGCGCGCATCGCAACCGAGCTGCATCCCGAGCCCCGCGAAGCACCGGGTGTGGACTCCACAGCGTGGGTTGCTGCGGATGCGCAGGTGGATGCCAGTGCGCACATCGGCCCCTTCGCGAGCATCGGCAGCGGTGTACGCATTGGTGCGCGCTGCAGCATCGGCCCGCACTGCGTGCTGGGCGCAGGGGCGGTGCTGGCGGATGACGTCACACTCGCCGCCCGCGTGGTGCTCGGTCGAGCAGTGCAGCTGGGCGCCCGCGTCATCGTTCAGCCCGGTGCCGTGATCGGCGGCGATGGCTTCGGATATGCGCGCGATGCCACGGGCTGGGTCAAGGTCCCGCAGCTCGGTACGGTGCTTGTAGCCGAAGACGTGGAGATCGGTGCCAACACCACCATCGATCGCGGCGCATTGGGCGACACCGTCATCGAGGCGGGCGTAAAACTCGACAACCAGATCCAGGTTGGCCACAACGTGCGCATAGGCGCGCACACGGCGATTGCGGCGTGCACCGGCATCTCCGGTAGCACCACCATCGGCAAGCGTTGCATGATCGGTGGCGGTACCGGTATCGCAGGACACATCACCCTTGGCGATGACATCGTCATCACCGGTTTCGGCATGATCACGCGCTCGCTGGACAAGCCCGGGCTGTATTCGAGCGTCATACCAGTCGAGGAGGCGCGCAGCTGGCGCCGCATCGTCGCGCGGCTGAAGCGTATCGATTCGATGGCGACGCGTCTGACACGAGTCGAAAGAGCCGCTGGCGTACAGAACACACAGGAAGACGAAGAGCATGGCTGACCCGATGCAGATGAACATCAATGAGATCCTGCGGCGACTGCCGCATCGGTTCCCGTTCCTCCTGGTGGATCGGGTGCTCGAGTGCATACCGGGCAAGTCGATCCGCGCGCTGAAGAACGTCACGTACAACGAACCGTTTTTCCCCGGGCATTTCCCGCACCGTCCGGTGATGCCCGGCGTGATGATCATCGAGGCGCTTGCGCAAACCGCTGGCATCCTGACGTTCTCCACAATCGGTACGGTGCCGGACGAGAGCACCAAGTTCTATTTCGTGGGCATCGACAAGGCGCGATTCCGTCGACCTGTGGAGCCTGGCGATCAGTTGATCCTCACGGCGCGCGTGGAGCGCAATCTCAGGGGTATCTGGAAGCTCTCGACCTCGGCGCTGGTCGGAGAGGATGAGGTGGCGAATGCGGAAATGATGATCGCACCTGAGACCGAGAAGTCGGTCCCGGTGCCGGCGGTCTGAGGCTCGCATGTCGTCTATCGACCCAAGGGCAGTCATCTCACCCAAGGCAGAGCTCGCCGCCGATGTCAGCGTCGGCGCGTACGCGATCATCGGTCCCGAAGTCACGATCGGTCCCGGTTGCTGGATCGCGCCGCACGCCGTACTGAACGGTCCCATGTCGATGGGCTCACACAACAGAGTGTTCCAGTTTGCATCGCTGGGTGATGCGCCACAGGACAAGAAGTACAAGGGTGAGCCTACGCGGCTCGAGATCGGCGATCGCAATGTGTTTCGCGAGTACTGCACCGTCAATCGCGGCACTGTCACGGGCAATACCGTCACGCGCGTGGGCAACGACAACATGCTGCTCGCGTACACGCACGTCGGCCACGACTGCACGCTGGGCGACAACATCGTGCTGTCCAACCTCACGATGCTCGGTGGTCACGTCGAACTCGGCGACTGGGTGATCTGCAGCGCCTACGCCGGTGTGCACCAGTTCTGCAAGGTCGGCCCGCATGCGTTCATTGCGAATAACACGGCGGTGACGCGCGATGTTCCCCCGTACGTGCTCGTCGAGGGGCGCCCCGCGGAGCCGCACTCGGTGAATTCCGAAGGGCTCAAGCGTCGCGGTTTCAGCGAAGAGCAGATTCGTGGCATCCGCAACGCCTACCGCGTGCTGTATCGCAGCGATCTGAAGCTTGCCGACGCGGCGGCGCGCCTGCAGGAATTGGCGCGGGGCAAGCCGGAGCTGCAGTTGTTCGTGGATTTCATCACCAGCTCCACGCGCAGCATCGTGCGCTGAATCGCATGGCGCGCGAATCCGCTGCCCCCTGCATCGCGCTGGTGGCCGGGGAGGCTTCTGGCGACCTGCTCGGCGCGGCACTCATCGAGGCGCTGCGCGAGCTTGCGCCTCTGGCCCGCTTCGTCGGTGTCGCCGGGCCACGGATGCGCGCCGCGGGCTGCGAAGTTATCGCGCCTTCCGAAGAACTGGCGGTGATGGGGCTCGCCGAAGTGCTGGCGCACCTGCCGCGACTTCTGCGGCTGCGCTTTGGACTGCGTCGCAAACTCAGCGCGCTGCGTCCGGACGTGTTCGTCGGCATCGATGCGCCGGAGTTCAACCTTGGTCTCGCGCGCCAGCTCAAGCGCGCCGGTATTCCCACTGTGCAGTATGTGAGCCCGCAGGTGTGGGCTTGGCGCCAGGGCCGCGTGCGCAGTATCGGCCAGTCGGTGGATCTGGTGTTGTGCCTGCTGCCGTTCGAGGCGCAATTCTACGAGAAGCACGCACTACGAGCCGTGTTCGTTGGCCATCCGCTCGCAGACAGTTACCCGCTGCACACTGATCGCGCCGCCGCGCGCGCCGCGCTGGGGTTGGCCACTGATGCTTGCGTGGTCGCTATTCTGCCCGGCAGTCGCCTCAGTGAGGTGAAGCTGCTGGGCCCGCCGTTCGCCCGGGCAGCGAGCGATCTCAGCAAGTTGCGGGCGGATCCGAAACTGGAGTTCATTGCGCCGATGGCATCGCCGGCCGTGCGCGACGTGTTCGAGCGTACGCTGCGCGGAGCGGGCGTGGTCGTGCGCCTGCTCGATGGACAGGCGCCGCTCGCGCTCGCGGCGGCTGACGTCGTACTAGTTGCTTCCGGAACCGCGACGCTCGAAACTTTGCTCAGCAAGCGACCCATGGTCGCGGCCTATCGCATGAACTCCGTGACTGCCTTCGTGCTGAGGCAACTGGGACTGGTCAAGGTGCGCTACTTCTCACAACCGAACCTGCTCACCACGACTCCGCTGGTGCCGGAGTTCCTGCAGGAGCAGGTGAAACCGCTCGAACTTGCACGCGCGCTGAGTACTCAGCTTGACGACCGCGCGGGCCGCCCGGCAATGGAGGCGGAATTCACCCGCGTGCACGATCAATTGCGCCGGGGTGGCGCGGCGCTTGCGGCACGTGCCGTGCTCGAGCTCGCGCAGAAGGGTTTGCGTTGAGCCGCTGGGTTGCGGGCGTGGACGAGGCGGGCCGCGGTCCGCTCGCCGGACCGGTAGTCGCCGCTGCGGTGATCCTCGATCCCGCGCGACCCATCCGTGGGCTGCGTGATTCCAAGCAACTGACTCATGAGCAGCGCACGCGCCTTGCGATCCTGATTCGCCAGCGCTCCGTGGCGTTCGCCGTAGCATGGGCAGATTGCGACGAGATCGACTGCATCAACATCCTGGAGGCGAGCCTGCTCGCAATGCGCCGCGCGCTGCTCGGCCTGGCGATCCGCCCGCAACACGCGCTCGTCGACGGCGATCGTGCGCCGCGCCTGGATGATCTCGGCCTGTCGTGCGAGGCCATCGTCGATGGCGATCACAAGGTGCCGGCGATCAGCGCCGCGTCGATACTCGCGAAGACCGTGCGCGATGCCCTGATGTGCAGGCTCGACGCTTGCTATCCCGGTTTCGAATTTGCCCAGCACAAGGGCTACGGCACCGCGCGGCATCTCGCGGTGCTCGCCGCGCTCGGGCCGAGCGTGTTGCACCGACGCTCGTTTGCGCCCGTACGCGAGCGATTGCTGTCATGAGCACTGCAGGCACCTTCGTACACCTGCGCCTGCACACAGAATTCTCGCTGGTGGATTCGGTGGTGCGCGTTGCCGAGCTCATGCAAGCCGTCGCCGCAGCAGGCATGCCTGCGGTCGCGCTGAGCGACGCAGCCAACCTGTTCGCGATGGTGAAGTTCTATCGCGCCGCATTGTCCGCCGGCGTGCAACCGATCATCGGCGTGGATCTCAAGCTGCGCGAGCCGGGCGAGCGCGACGCACCGACGCGCATCACGTTGCTGTGCCAGAACGATGTCGGCTACCGCAACCTCGCGCGGCTCGTCAGCCGCGGGTTCCTCGAAGGTCAGTCGCGTGGCTCGCCCCTGATCGAGCGCGACTGGCTCGACTCGCACAGCCTCGCCGGGCTCATCTGCGTGGTCGGTGGGGGTGACAGCGATTTCGGACGTCAGCTTTTGTCCGGCAAGCTCGCGGAGGCTTCGCGATTGCTGCGCACGTGGCAGGAATTGTTCGGCGATCGCCTGTACGTGGAGTTGCAACGCCTCGGTCATCCTGGCGAACAGCGCTACATCGAGGCCGCCGTGAGTCTGGCCGGCAAGCTCGCTCTGCCCGTCGTCGCCACCAATGACGTGCGCTTTCTCGCGGCAAATGATTTCGAGTCGCACGAGGCGCGCGTGTGCATCCAGGACGGCATGCTCCTGGCGGATCCAGCACGCACGCGCCGCTACACGCGCGAGCAGTATCTGCGCACGCCCGAAGAGATGCGGGTGCTGTTCGCCGATCTGCCCGAGGCGGTGCACAACAGCGTGGAGATCGCGCGCCGCTGCAGCCTGTCGCTCAAACTCGGCGAGATGCGGCTGCCGCAGTTCCCGGTGCCCGTCGGCGCGACGGCTGAGGATCACATCCGCGAACTCGCCGCGCTCGGGCTGGCGCAGCGGCTCGCCGCGCGCCCGCCCGCGCAGGCAGTCCCGGTGTACGAGCAGCGTCTGCGGCGCGAGCTCGACGTCATCTGCTCGATGGGCTTCGCCGGCTACTTCCTCATCGTCGCGGATTTCATCCGCTGGTCGCGCGCGAACGGCGTTCCAGTAGGTCCGGGTCGCGGTTCCGGCGCCGGCTCGCTGGTCGCGTACGTGCTCGCGATCACCGATCTCGATCCGATCGAGCACGATCTGCTGTTCGAGCGGTTTCTCAACCCCGAGCGCGTGTCGATGCCGGACTTTGACGTCGACTTCTGCATGGAAGGTCGCGACCGCGTGATCGCGTACGTCGCCGAGAAATACGGTCGTGAGCGCGTCTCGCAGATCATCACTTACGGCACGATGGCGGCGAAGGCTGTCGTGCGTGACGTGGGCCGCGTGCTCGGTCATCCGTACGGGTTCGTCGATCGCATCGCCAAGCTGATTCCGTTCGAGCTCGGTATCACGCTCGACGACGCGCTCACGAAGGAAGTCGAGCTCAAGCGCCTGTACGAGTCGGACGAGGAGGTGCACAACCTCATCGATCTCGCGCGTTCGCTAGAAGGGCTCACGCGCAATGCCGGCACACATGCGGGCGGTGTCGTCATCGCGCCGTCGGTACTCACGGATTTCACTCCGCTGTTCCGTGAAGCGAACAGCACCAGCGTGGTGACGCAGTTCGACAAGGACGACGTCGAGGCCGCGGGCCTCGTCAAGTTTGACTTCCTCGGGCTGCGCACACTGACGATCATCGAGCGCGCACTGAAGATCATCAATGGTATCCGGGCACTCACGAGCGAAGCGCCGCTGAACATCACCGCGCTGCCAATGGACGACGCGCCGACCTACGACCTGATGAAGTCCGGCCGTACCACGGCCGTGTTCCAGCTCGAGTCGCGCGGCATGAAGGATCTCATCCGCCGCCTGAAGCCCGATCGTTTCGAGGACGTGGTCGCGCTCGTCGCTTTGTTCCGCCCCGGTCCGCTCGAGTCCGGCATGGTTGGGGACTTCATCAGTCGCAAGCATTCCACCGACGGCACCCCCGTCGACTACCTGCATCCGGATCTCAAGGGCGTCCTCGCGCCCACCTACGGCGTGATCCTGTACCAGGAGCAGGTGATGCAGATCGCGCAGGTGCTGGCGGGCTACACGCTCGGCGGCGCCGATCTTCTGCGTCGCGCGATGGGCAAGAAGAAGCCCGAGGAGATGGCAAAGCAGCGCTCGATCTTCGTCGCCGGCTCGGTCGCGCGCGGCGTGAAGGAGAACATCGCCGCGCATATCTTCGATCTGATGGAGAAGTTCGCGGGCTACGGCTTCAACAAGTCGCACTCCGCGGCATATGCGTTGCTGTCGTACCAGACAGGGTGGCTGAAGTCGCACTATCCCGCGGCGTTCATGGCGGCTGTGCTGTCGTCGGACATGGACCACACCGACAAGATTGTCACGCTCATCGACGAGTGTGCGAACCTGGAGCTGGTGATCCTGCCGCCGGATGTCAACTCGTCTGTGTACGAATACGCAGTGGCAGACGATCGCACCATCCGCTACGGCCTCGGTGCCATCAAGGGAGTGGGCCAGGCGGCGGTGGAATCGCTGGTTGCCGAGCGCAGCGAGCATGGCAGCTTCGCGAGCATCGAGGATCTGTGCCGGCGCCTTGACCTGCAACGCGTGAACCGTCGTACGCTCGAGGCGTTGATCCGCTCGGGCAGTCTCGACTCGCTCGGCGTGAATCGCGCCACGCTCATGCACCGGCTCGCCGCGGCGATCCAGGCGGGCGAGCAGAACTCGCGCGCCAGCGCGGCCGGGCAGAGCGATATCTTCGGTTTCTCGCCTGCGAGCGCAGCGACTCCCCGCGAGGACGCCTCGCTGCAGCCCGAGTGGACCGAAGCGCTGCGGCTCGCGGGTGAACGTGAGACCCTCGGCGTGTATCTTTCCGGTCATCCCATCGCGCGCTTTGAGAAGGATTTGCCGCGACTCGTAAGCGCCCGGCTCGGTGACCTCGGCAGCGAACGCGCGCCATCGTCGGGAGAGTCGGGTCGCAGTTATTTCGGCGGGCGCGTTGCGAGGATCGCAGGTCTCATCGTCGACATCCGACGCAGCAAGAATCGCAGCAGCTTCACGCTCGACGACCGCACCGGACGGATGGAGGTCACCCTGCACGAAGAGACCTTCAACCAGTACCGCGACTTGATCGCCAAGGATGCGCTCGTGCTCGTGGAGGGCAACCTGCGCTTCGACGAGTTCAGCAATGCCTGGCGGCTCGCCGGCAAGAAGATCCTGGCGCTCGACGGTGTGCGCGAGCAGCAGGCACGAAGGCTGCTCATCAATCTGTCGGGCGCGCAGGCCGAGCCCAACCAGGCCGACAAGCTGGTGGGCAGGCTGGCCGAGGTGCTCGCTCCGTGGCGGCCGGGTGAATGCGAAGTGCGCGTGCACTATCAGAACGCCGTCGGTCGGGGGCTGTGGAGTCTGCCGAGTGAATGGCGCGTACGGCCCACGGCGCAGCTACTCGAACAGCTGGAGCAGTTGGTGGGCCGGGAGTCGCTGCAGCTCGTCTACGGCGTGCCCGGGGCCCTCAGCTCCTCTGCGGTGGGCTGAATTGCTCAGGACCGTCTGGGGGCGGTTGCGTGCCGCGGCGGCGCTCCGTAACCTGCGATCAACTTCTGGGGATAGCACCGAATGACCGTCAATTTTCTGGATTTCGAACAGCCCATCGCCGAACTGGAGGCGAAGATCGAAGAACTGGGCCATGTGACGTCGGATTCCGAGGTCAACATCCAGGACGAGATCGCGCGCCTGCAGTCCAAGAGCCGTCAGCTCACGACGACGATCTTCTCGAGTCTCACGCCCTGGCAGATTACGCAGCTCGCGCGCCATCCTCAGCGCCCGTACACGCTCGATTACATCAACATGATATGCAGCGACTTCCAGGAGCTTCACGGCGACCGGATGTATGGCGACGACCTCGCCATCGTGGGCGGTCTGGCGCGTCTGGAAAGTCAGCCGGTCATGATCATCGGGCACCAGAAGGGGCGCGACACCAAGGAACGTGTGCGTCGCAACTACGGGATGCCCAAGCCAGAAGGGTATCGCAAGGCCCTGCGACTGATGCGCATGGCCGAGCGCTTCGCTCTACCCATCATCACTTTTGTCGACACGCCGGGTGCTTATCCCGGTGTGAGCTCCGAGGAGCGCGGCCAGAGTGAGGCGATCGCGCGCAACCTGTTCGAGATGTCGGTGCTGCGCGTGCCGATCATCAGCGTCGTCATTGGCGAGGGTGGTTCGGGTGGCGCGCTCGCGATAGCGGTCTGCGACCGGCTGCTCATGCTGCAGTACTCGACCTACGCCGTCATCTCGCCGGAAGGTTGCGCTTCGATCCTCTGGAAGAGCGCCGACAAGAAGGAGGCTGCAGCCGACGCCATGTGCCTCACCGCTGAGCGGCTCGACAAGCTCGGGCTCGTAGATGAAGTGCTGCGCGAACCGCTGGGCGGCGCACATCGCAATCATGTGGCGATGAGCGAAGTGCTGAAGAGTGCGCTGCTGCGTCATCTCACGATCCTGCAACAGCATTCGCCCGACGAGCTGCGCGAGCTGCGCAATCAGCGCCTGTCAGGTTTCGGCGTGTTCAATGAAGAGTCGGCCTGAGCGGTCCACTCGTGTCCTCGCGCCACGCGTTTGATCCGCGCTGGCTGACCTCGCAACTGAAGTCGTTGCTGCCGGAGGTGGCGGTGCCGCGCTATTGCGTGGCCTTCAGTGGCGGTCTGGATTCCACCGTTCTGCTGGCGGCGCTTGCCGCTGCCCATCATGTCAATCGGCGACGCGTGGGGTTCGAGTTGCGCGCGGTGCACGTGGAGCACGGGCTGCATGAGCTGTCGCCGCATTGGAGTGCGCACTGCAGACGCTTCGCCCGCGCACTCGGCGTACCGATTGAAGTGCTGCGCGTGAAGGTGTGCAAACAGCGTGGAGAGTCGCTGGAGGCGCAGGCGCGCACGGCGCGCTATGGTCTGCTCGGACGATCGCTGCAGAGCGGCGAGATCCTGCTGACCGCGCAGCATCTCGATGATCAGCTGGAGACCGTCCTGCTGCAGCTGCTGCGCGGCGCGGGAGTCGCTGGCCTCGCCGCGATGCCGGCGGTGGCGCCGTTCGGCAGCGGCATGCTGCTGCGGCCGCTGCTCGAACGCCCGCGTGCGGCATTGCTGCAATGGGCGCAGGACATGAAACTTCAGTGGATCGAGGATCCCAGCAACCTCGACACGGGTTTCGATCGCAATTTCCTGCGCCTGCGCGTTCTGCCGGTCGTGCGCGAGCGCTGGCCAGCCGCTGCAGCTGCCGTGGCACGCAGCGCGCGTCATGCCGCCGAGGCGCAGCGGTTGCTGGATGGGATCGCGAGGCGCGATGTCGGCCGCGCCGCGGACGGCGCGGCACTGGAGGTGCAGGCACTGCGCGCCCTCGAGCCCGGCCGCAGGATCAACGCGCTGCGTTTCTGGATCGTGCAGCAAGGTGTGGAGTCTCCTGCTACGCGCCGTCTGCAGGAGATCGCAGGTCCAATGCTGGCGGCGAGACGCGATGCCAATCCTCAACTGCGCTGGGGCAACGTGGTGCTGCGGCGTGAACAGGGCCACCTGCGCCTCGACCCGGTTGCGCCACCTGATGCTCCCAAGCCACGGACTTGGCGACCCGCGAGACAGCGTCGCGTCGTGCTGGCGCACGGAGTGCTCGAGTTGCAGGCCGATGCACACGGTACACTCGACCTCGACGCCCTGCCATCGCAACTGCGCGTCCTCGCACGCTCCGGCAACGAGTCCGGCGCGCTGAAGAAGATCCTGCAGGCGGTGCGCGTCGCGCCAAGCGAGCGGGGCGCTCTGCCGCTGGTGTATCACGGCGCGCAACTGCTCGCCGTGGCCGATCGCTGGCTGCATCCGGTGCTGCGCGCCGGCGCGGCGAGTGCGCGACGTGCACGCCTGCTCTGGAAGCCAGTGCTGTAGCGCGCTTGTTCGCAAGTCCAGAGTCGCCGTCGGTGTCATGCTCGAATTGAGCGAGCGGCCCGGATTTGCTAACCTGCCGTCCCGTCGTGATACTGCCGCCAGCACGCGGCGCCCACTCTCCAGCGGCGGTGATTTCCCGATGACACGATTCGTATTCGTCACTGGTGGCGTCGTTTCCTCTTTGGGGAAAGGCATAGCCGCCGCATCTCTCGCCGCCATTCTCGAGGCGCGCGGGCTCAAGATCTCGATGGTGAAGCTGGATCCATACATCAACGTGGATCCGGGGACCATGAGCCCGTTTCAGCACGGTGAGGTGTTCGTCACCACCGATGGCACCGAGACCGACCTGGACCTGGGCCACTACGAGCGCTTCGTGCGCACGACCACCGGCCGGCACAGCAATTTCACCACCGGGCGCATCTACGAACGGGTGATCGCCAAAGAGCGCCGAGGCGATTATCTTGGCGCGACGGTGCAGGTAATCCCGCACATAACCGACGAGATCAAGCGCAGCATCAAGCTGGGCGCCGGCGATGCCGATGTCTGCATGGTGGAGATCGGCGGCACCGTTGGCGACATCGAGTCTCTGCCATTTCTCGAAGCCATCCGCCAGATGGGCGTCGAACTCGGTCGCAACGCAGTCGCGTACATGCATCTGACACTCGTTCCGGTAGTCGGTGGCGCGGGCGAGATCAAGACCAAGCCCACTCAGCATTCGGTGAAGGAACTTCGCTCGATCGGCATTCAGCCCGACGTGCTGCTGTGCCGTTGCAAGGATTCGCTGCCGGACGAGCAGCGCCGCAAGATCGCCCTGTTCACCAATGTGGAGGAGCGCGCGGTCATCTCCGCCGTCGATGCGGACGACATCTACAAGATTCCTTTGCTGCTGCACGAGCAGAAGCTCGACGAAATCATCATCGACAAGCTGCGTCTCCAGGCGCAGCCCACCGACCTCGCCGAATGGCGCCAGGTCGTGAACGCGAAGATGAATCCCGAGAGTACGGTCGACATCGCGATGGTTGGCAAGTACGTTCAGATCCGCGATTCGTACATCTCCCTCAACGAGGCGCTCACGCACGGTGGCCTGAAGTCGCGCACGCGCGTGAACGTGCACTACATCGAGTCCACCGACATCGAGCGCGAAGGTACCGGCCGTCTCCAGGGCATGGATGCGATCCTGGTGCCGGGCGGCTTCGGCGAGCGCGGCATCGAAGGCAAAATAATGGCGGTGAGGTTCGCGCGCGAGCGACGCATCCCGTATCTGGGCATCTGTCTCGGTATGCAGCTGGCGATCATTGAGTATGGCCGGCACATGATCGGGCTCGAAGGTGCCAACAGCACCGAGTTCAACCGTGACACGCCGCATCCGGTGATCGCCCTGATCACCGAATGGCAGGACGAGAAGGGCGCGCAGCAGCGCGACGAGACCTCCGAAAAAGGCGCAACGATGCGCCTCGGTGCGCAGCCCGTGCAGCTCGGGGCGAATACCATCGCGCGTGAGCTCTACGGCCGCGACACGATCAGTGAACGGCATCGGCATCGCTTCGAGTTCAACAACCGCTACCTGGATCGCTATCGGCAGGCAGGGTTGCGCTTCTCGGGCTTCTCGCCCGATGGCCTTGTGGAGATTATCGAGATTTCCGGCCATCCCTGGTTCGTCGCGACGCAGTTCCATCCCGAGTTCACTTCGAACCCGCGTGACGGTCATCCCCTGTTCACCGGGTTCGTCCGCGCGGCGTGCGCCAGACGCAGCGCGCAGCTGCCGGCCGTCTCCGGAGCATGAAGCTCGCTGGCCACGCTGTCGGCAACGATCGGCCGTTGTTCCTGATTGCCGGTCCGTGCGTGATAGAGAGTCAGACGCTGGTCGAGGAAGTCGCAGGCTCGCTGCGCGAGATCACGCAGCGGCTCGGCATTCCGCTGATCTTCAAGGCGTCGTTCGACAAGGCGAACCGTTCCTCCAGCAAGAGTTTCCGCGGTCCCGGCCTGGAAGGCGGTCTGAAAATCCTGGAAGGCGTGCGCGCGAAGTTCGGCCTGCCCGTCCTCACTGACGTGCACGAGGACACGCCGTTCGCCGAAGTTGCCTCCGTCGTGGACGTTCTGCAGACACCCGCCTTCCTGTGTCGTCAGACGAACTTCATCCTCAACGTGTGCTCGGCTGGCAAGCCGGTGAACATCAAGAAGGGTCAGTTCCTGTCGCCGTGGGAGATGCAGAACGTGGTCGACAAGGCCCGCTCCACCGGCAATGAGTCAATCCTGGTGTGCGAGCGCGGGTTCTCGTTCGGCTACAACAATCTCATCTCCGACATGCGCGCGCTGCCGGTGCTGCGCGCTACAGGCTGTCCCGTCGTGTTCGACGCCACGCACTCGGTGCAGCTGCCGGGCGGCAAGGGCTCGGCATCGGGCGGGCAGCGCGAGTTCGTCCCGGTGCTGGCACGTGCAGCGGTCGCAGCAGGCATCGCTGGGGTGTTCATGGAAACCCATCCCGATCCGGACATGGCGCTGTCGGATGGCCCGAATGCCTGGCCGCTCGCGCGTATGGAGTCCCTGCTCGCGACGCTCAAGGATCTCGACAGAATCATCAAATCGAAGCCGTTCGAGGAATCACTGCCATGAGTCGTATCGTCCAGGTCCGCGGCCGCGAAATCATCGATTCGCGCGGTAATCCCACGGTCGAAGCCGAGGTCGAGCTCGAGGGCGGTGCCGTCGGTCGTGCCGCTGTGCCCTCGGGTGCGTCGACCGGGACGCGCGAAGCGGTCGAGCTGCGCGATGGTGACAAGCGACGCTATCTGGGAAAGGGCGTGCAGAAGGCAGTCGCGAACGTGAACGGACCGCTGCGCAACGCGGTGCTGAACCTCGACGCGCGGGATCAGGCGGGACTCGATCGCAAGATGATCGAGCTCGACGGCACCGATACCAAAAGCAAGCTCGGCGCGAATGCGCTGCTCGCGATTTCGCTCGCCGGCGCGCATGCCGCCGCGCGCGATTCGAAGCAATCGCTGTTCCGGCACATCGCCGGACTCAACGCGAGCCCCGTCGAGCCGGCGATGCCCGTGCCGATGATGAACATCATCAATGGCGGCGCGCATGCCGACAACAGCCTCGATATACAGGAGTTCATGATCTTGCCGGTGGGCGCGCCGAGCCTGTCCGAGGCGTTGCGCTATGGTGCCGAGATTTTCCACACGCTCAAGAAGCTGCTGCACGATCGCGGTCTCGCGACCTCTGTGGGCGATGAGGGCGGCTTCGCGCCCAACATCAACACCAACGCCGAGACGCTCGAGATCATCCTGCAAGCGATCGACAAGGCCGGTTACAAGGCGGGCAAGGATGTATATCTCGGGCTCGACGTCGCGAGCTCCGAGTTCTTCAAGAACGGCAAGTACGAACTCCAGGGAGAGGGACGCAGCTTCACCTCCGCCGAGTTCTCGAAGTATCTGGGCGATCTGGTGGCCAGGTACCCGATCATCACGATCGAGGACGGCATGAGCGAGGGCGACTGGGACGGCTGGGCGATCCTGTCGGAAGAGCTCGGCGGCAAGGTGCAGCTCGTGGGCGACGATCTGTTCGTCACCAACACGAAGATCCTCGCCGAAGGCATCGCGAAGAAGATCGCGAATTCCATCCTCATCAAGCCCAACCAGATCGGCACGCTCTCCGAAACCCTCGCGGCCATCGAGATGGCGACCGAAGCGAAGTATTCCTCGATCGTCTCGCATCGTTCCGGGGAGACCGAGGACAGCACCATCGCGGATATTGCCGTCGCGACTTCCGCGACGCAGATCAAGACGGGCTCGATGTCGCGTTCGGATCGCGTCGCCAAGTACAACCAGCTGCTGCGCATCGAAGCGGAGCTCGGCGGCAAGGTGAAGTACGCCGGCCGCGATGCATTCCCCGTGAAGATCGCCTGACGCATTGCAGGAGCAAGGCTTAAAGCGCGCGAGCGGGTCTGTTAGTCTTCGGGCAAGGAGTGGCTCTGCATGAAGTGGCTCGCCATCGCATTGGGTTTCGCGGTTCTCGCGCTGCAGTATCGCCTGTGGATGTCCGAAGACGGCGTCCGTGAGCTAATGCGCCTGCGCGCCGCCGTGGAGATCCAGACCGGCGAGAATGCGCAGCTCACCGAGCGCAATCATCAGCTCGGCGCGGAGGTGCGCGATCTCAAGCAGGGCTTCAACGCACTGGAAGAGCGCGCGCGCAGCGAGCTCGGCATGATCGCCGGCAACGAAACTTTCTATCAGGTCGTGCCCGAAGCGCAGCCCAAGCGGCAATCGGCGCCGGCAGCGGCGGGCAGTCCCACCCGTACCGCGCAGCGTTGAACGAGCGTTGACGCCTTGCGCTATGCGCTCGTCATGCCGGCTGCAGGCAGCGGCGCGCGTTTTGCTGCCGCTGTGCCCAAGCAGTACGCACAGCTCGAGGGTCGCAGCGTCATCGAGTGGTCGCTGCAGCCATTCCTCGACGATCCGCGCTGTGTGCTCCTCGTCGTCGCGGTCGCGGGTAGTGACGAATACTGGCCACCCATCGCGAGTGCTTTACAGGCTCGTGGCGGCGCGCCGCTGATAACCGTGGCAGGCGGGGAGCAACGTTGTCACTCGGTCCGCAACGCAGTGGAAGTCCTCAACACCCATTCGCTGACCGACGCGGACTGGGTACTGGTGCACGACGCTGCCCGACCATGCCTGTCGCGGGCGGAACTCGATCACCTGTTGGGTGCGCTGGCTGCGCATCCGCTCGGCGGACTGCTGGCGGTGCCGGTCGCTGACACGATCAAACTCGATGACGGGCAGGGTGGCGTGGCGGGCACGGTGGACCGCAAGGCGCTGTGGCGCGCCCTGACTCCACAGATGTTCCGGATAGGCATCCTGCGCGAGGCACTCGATGCGGCAATCGCGCGTGGCAGCCTTCCGACCGATGAGACCCAAGCGGTCGAGGAGTGGGCCTTGGTGGGGGGCGGGCGAGCGCAGCTCGTGCCCGGGGCCCCGGACAATCTGAAGATCACTTCACCAGGAGACCTCGCGCTGGCCGCGGCAATCCTCCAGCGCAGAGAGGCGGGCAAATCATGAGAATCGGCAGCGGTTTCGACGCACATGCTTTCGGGCCGGGTGACTCCATCATTCTTGGCGGAGTGCGCATTGCGCACACACGCGGCGTCGTCGCACACTCCGATGGCGATGTGATCCTGCATGCCCTGTGCGATGCGCTGCTCGGTGCCGCCGGGCTGGGCGACATCGGCGAACACTTTCCCGATTCGGATCCCCGCTGGAAGGGCGTCGCCAGCACACGTTTTGTCACCGCGGTGATGGAGATGCTGCAGCGGCGCGGGTTCAGCGTGGTGAACGCGGATGCGACGCTGCTGGCGCAAGCCCCACGCATCGCTCAACACCGGCACGAGATCCGTCGCAGCATCGCGAGCGCCCTTGGCATCGCCGACGAGCGCGTCAACCTCAAGGCGACGACCACCGAGCACCTCGGCTTCATCGGGCGTGCGGAAGGGCTTGCCGCCATGGTGACCGTGCTGCTCGACGAGCAGCCCCCGCTCAACCCTTCCGGCTGAGCAACACCAGCGTCGCACCAGAGCCGCCGTCCACCTGGCGCGCGCCCGCGAACGCCACGACCGCATCGAGGCGCGGTAGCAGCCGATTCACCATGTTCTTCAGTACCGGGCCGCGATTGCCCGAGCGCAGCCCCTTGCCGTGCACGATGCGCACGCACGCGGCATCGCGCGCGAGCGCCTGCAGGAGGTAGGCACGCAACGCCGCCTCGCCCTCACTCGCCGTGAGTCCGTGCAGGTCGATCTGTCCATCGATCCGGTACTGGCCGCGGCGCAGTTTGCGCAGCACGGCGTCCTGCACGCCCGAACGGCGGTAACTGAGCTCGTCGCCGGTCTCCAGTTCCGCATCGCGTTGTGGAGGCTGAAGGCTCTCGGCGAGGACTGCTTCGCGCTCCGCACGCGCGAATCGCGCCCGCGCCGCCGGCGAGCGGGGGCGCGGAGGCTCCGTCTTGCGCGTGACGCGGTCGGCCCGCAGCGGACGCACGTCCTTGACCGCCGCGCGAAACAGCGCCCGCTCTTCCGGGTCCGGTTTGTCGGCTCCAGCCATCCACACTCCGTCAGCGCGCGTGAGCGCGTGCTTTTGAGTATATTTGCGCGCTTGAATCTTCGGGGAAGTTCCCGGTCTCAATAAGTGAAGATCCTCGTCAGTAACGACGACGGCTATCGTGCCGAAGGCATCGTGCGTCTGTACGAATGCTTGCGCGAGCTTGCCGCCGTCACCGTGGTCGCTCCAGACCGCAATCGCAGTGGCGCCAGCAACTCGCTTACGCTCGACATGCCTTTGCGCGTGTCGGAAGCGCAGCCGGGCGTGCATTACGTCAACGGTACGCCGACCGACTGCGTGCACCTGGCGGTGTCCGGCCTGTTCGATTTCGAATTTGACATGGTTGTTTCCGGGATCAACGATGGCCCCAACCTTGGCGACGATGTGCTGTATTCGGGCACGGTCGCGGCCGCCATCGAAGGCCGCTTCCTCGGGCTGCCGACCATTGCCATCTCGCTGTGCATCCAGTTGAGCGCACAGGCGACGCCCGAAGCTCCTGGCGCCGTCACGTGCAACTTCGCGACCGCGGCGCGCGTCGCGAAGCATCTGGTGGCGCGACTGCTCGAGTCGCCGCTGGAGCGTGGCTTCACGTTGAATGTGAATGTGCCGGATGTGCCCTACGACAGGCTGCGCGGGATGCAGGTGACACGCCTGGGCTTCCGGCATCGCGCCGAGCCCATCATCCCCATCGCCGACCGCAAGGGACATCGTATGTACTGGATTGGTCCGTCCGGTGCGGGCCAGGATGCGGGGGAGGGCACCGACTTCCACGCGATAGAGCACGGGTATGTATCGATCACGCCGCTGCAGACCGATCTCACCAAGCACTCGTCACTCGACATGGTCAGGAATTGGTTGAAACCTCTCGCATGAGCATCAGTCATTCAGGCATCGGCATGACCTCGGCGCGTACGCGCGACCGTCTCGTGCAGCGCCTGCGCGACGCCGGCATCACCGATCCGCGCGTGCTTGATCGCGTGCGCAACGTGCCGCGACATATCTTCGTCGACGAGGCGTTGGCCAGTCGCGCGTATGAAGACACCGCGTTGCCGATCGGCTTCGGCCAGACCATTTCGCAGCCATACATCGTCGCACGAATGACCGAGTCACTCCTGCAGAGCGGTCCTGTGAAGAATGTGCTCGAGATCGGGACGGGCTGTGGATATCAGACCGTAGTACTTTCGCCGCTGGTGGAAAAAATCTTCTCGATCGAGCGCATCGAACCGCTGTTGAAGCGCGCGCGCTTGCGCATGAAGGAGCTTGGCGTGCGCAACGTGCGCTTCAAGCACGGCGATGGCAGCAAAGGCTGGCCAACACAGGCGCCATTCGACGCAATCATCGCGGCAGCCGCGCCGCTGACCATTCCCGAGGTGTTGCTGGCGCAGCTCGCGATCGGCGGAAGGCTCATCGTGCCCGTTGGACCGGAAGGTCACCAGCAGCTCATGCGCATGACTCGTCGTGAGCAGGGCATCACAAAAGAAAATCTCGGGCCGGTCGCTTTCGTTCCGCTGCTCGGGGGGGTCGCTTCGTGACCGTGCTTGCGGTGTAGGTAAAAATCGTCACTTCAATGGATTCTGTAAAACACACTTATCTATCTGAAAACGTTCTAAAAACACCTAACAGTCGTTTCACAATAGCCCGGAACGAGCCGGTTTCAGATGCAAACCGCCCTTTTCAGGCGTGAAAATTGCTATCGAAAACGAAGGCTTGTCAGCGGAAGGTGTACATGAGTAGGATGTCGCCATTCACAGACATCGTTGGATCCTCTAACGAATCTGGCGCACGAGTCGAGGCTCACCGGAAGAAGACACAGGCTGCAGAGTAAAGACTTGGAACGGTCGACTAACAACAAGAATCGGTTTTAAATAAAAACAACAAGCTTAAGCAATTGTTCGAGTCTGTCAGCTTCGAATGATTGATTGGTTGGCGAAGAATACTTTCTCTCCCTGTGTCTTCTTTCGGTGAGCTTGCTCCGCGACGCTTGATCAGCCCAAGGGCTGGTCTCCTCCTTCACTGCGGGTATCGCCCCGGCATGCCGGCTCGACTCCAGTCCGTTCGACACAAGATACCTATCGCCGCATATTGCGCGACGACATGCTCGCGCAGTCCGAGATCATCGCGAAGAGGACCGCATCAGCGCTGGCCTTTGAAGATCGGGGGGCCGCCAGCGAAAACCTTTCGGCGCTGCGCTCATGCCGTCGTGTTCAGATTGCGGCAATCTACACACCCGAAGACCAGCTGTTCGCGACGTCTCGCGCGCCGGGCTTCGATGATTACCTGTTCCTGCCGCTACTGACCCAGGATCGCTACGAGTTTCGCGGCCAGGATCTGCTGCTGTGCTACCGATCAAGCAGGGCAGCGAGACGCTCGGTACGGTGTTCGTGCTGGCGCGTCTCGCGCAGTGGGATCGACTGCTCGGGTACCTCGCGCCATGATCAACTTCGTGACGGAGAATCGCCGCCTGCGGTTCGAGATTTCGTTGCCCAGCGATCGCGCGGGCCACCTGGAGCACAGTTCGCGGCTCGCTGACCTGGCGGTACGGGTGGAGAAGTGATCGCGCTATGATCGCCCGTCGCAAACGAGGAGCAGCAAATGATCAAGAAAGCATGGGCGGTGTGGAAGGGCGGCATCAAGGACGGCGGTGGCACGATCTCCACCGAAACCGGTGTGCTCAAGGAAGCGCCCTATGGATTCAAGGCGCGTTTCGAAGATGGTCCGGGCACAAATCCGGAAGAGCTCATTGGCGCCGCGCACGCGGGCTGCTTTTCGATGGCGCTGTCGCTCATGCTGACGACGGCGGGCTTCCCGCCGGCCGAGCTCGATACGCATGCGGCCGTGACGCTCGAGAAGATCGGTGACGGTTTCGAGATCACCTCGAGCGCGCTCACCCTGAAAGCCAAGGTGCCTGGCATCGACAAGGCGAAGTTCGACGAGCTGGCCGCGGCCGCAAAGGCAGGCTGTCCCGTGTCGAAGCTCTTAAGGGCGAAGATCAGCCTGGATGCGACGCTGGTCAGTTCTTGAGCCGATACCCCGTCCGGAACATCCAGGTGATGACGGCGAGGCAGCTGACAAGGAAC
>JBDSRN010000014.1:0-9210 GCA_039929265.1 Steroidobacteraceae bacterium
GCAGTCGCGATCGCGAAACCGGCCTTCACCGCGTCATCGCGAAACATCTTCACGGTCTCGAGTGAGTACTGCTCAAGATCCTTGCCGACGACGGCGAGCTTTTTGAGGATGTCGTTGGCCACCGTGATGACCTGCACACCCGCTTCATCCGCCTGGAACACGTTCAGCAGTTCGCGCGGGCTCGCCCAGATGATCTGCGTTTGCGCACGCGCGCGCGAACGGCGCGCCGCTTCGATCATGATCGGCATCGGATCGATGCCGGTGTCGGCGATGCGTCCGGCGAACACGGAAATGAACGCGGGTGCATCACCCTGCAGCGCCCCGAGCACGCTATCGACCTGCTCGAGCGTCATCAGCGCGGTGACGTTGACGAACACTCCGCTGGCGGAGAGTCGACCGATCAGCGGTGCGCAGGACTCACCCCGGGTGTTGGTGACTGGCACTTTCACATTGACGTTCTTGCCCCAGGACGCGATCTCCAGTGCCTGGTCTTCCATCTCCCCGAGGTCGTCCGAGAAAACCTCCAGGGAGATCGGACGATCGGGAACCTGGCGCAGCAACTCAAGCGCGAAACCCTTGTAGTCGCTGATTCCGGCGTTGCGCATGAGCGTGGGGTTGGTCGTGAACCCCTTGATCGCCGGATTGCGCGCCATCTGCAGGATGCCCGACAAGTCGGCGCCGTCCGCGAAGATTCGGACGTTAAGGTCGTTCAAAAGTTTCATGATCCCCTGCTCAAGTCAGGCTGTAAGGATTGTGGCGCATTTGAGGCGTTCTTGGCGCCGCCGGGCCGAGTCTGCGCTGCGGCGTATTAGACGATTCCACGTGACAGCCGTCAATTCCGCGTCTTCAGGCACCTGTCGCCGCGGAACGACGCCGCTTTCCGGAAACCTCATAGAGGAACGCGCCGACGATGCCGAGGAAGAAACCGATGGCGGTACCGCCGATTGCCATCAGCGTGCGCTTCGGGCTGGAACGCAGCTCCGGCGGTACGGCCCGATCCAGCACCGAGTACGCATAGTCCGCGCGACCGTTGGCGAGCATCAGGGTCTTGGTCTCAGTCTCGATCAGCTTGTACATCACGCGCTGCAACTCGAGCACGTTGGTCTGCGCGATCTGCTTGTTGAGGTAGTCAACGTTGCGCTGCGACTCCGCCTGAGCTTTCTTGCGGATCATTTCGTTCAGCAGCGCCGCCAGCCCGTTCGCCCAGTCCGCGGCAACCTGCGCATCCGTCCATTCGATCTCGATCGTGTACAGACCCTTGCGCGTGTCTTCACGGATGTTGATGACATGATCCTTGAAGTACTTGATCCCAAACCACATCGACGGCGGCAGGTCGCTGTTCTGGAACAGCACCGGCAACAGATTGTTGCGCGTGATGAACTCCTCGAGCAGCCGTCGCGAGTTGAGCAATGCCCTCGCCTCACGCGTCGGATCGGCTCCACCACCCAGGGCAACGCCGGCGAGGCTCGCCAATCCGCCCAGCTCCGATGAAGACACGGAACTCGACCCGCCCATGCGAGTGTCACGCACCTCGGAGATCGTGATCTCCGCAATGTAGTGCGGAGTCGCAATGAACGCCAGCGCGATCGCGATGCCCGCACCGAGGATGGTCGCAACGATGATGATGTAGCGCGAACGCCATGCCACGTGCCACAGCGTCGCGAGGTCCAGGTCATCCGACTGGTCCTCGTCCAGCGCCTTGCCGAGGTTCTGCGTCATCAGAAGGAATTGATGGCGGCCACAGACACTGCCAGGTTGTAGATGATCTGCGTCACCGCCTGCCAGAACGGCAGTCTCGGGATTCGCTCGGTGTTCAGCGGTACGACGATCGTGTCGCCCGGCTGGATCGCGACATCGAACTGTCGACGGAACAGCGAGCGCTCGTTAGCCACCACGCTGCCATCAGCGCGCACAACGTAGGTCTTGCCCTTGTCGCCCTTGCGAGTCAGGCCACCGCTGAGCTGCACGTAGTCGTCACGCGAGAGCTCGGATCGGTAGAAATGCGACGTGACGCTCTGCACTTCGCCGATCACTGTCACTTCCTGCTTCTGCTTCGGCACGATCAGGCGATCCCCGTCCTTCATGACGACATCGCGCATGGAACCGGGTTCGGTCCCCATGACCGCCGGCAGATCGATGACGAGTCGGCCCACCGCTTTCGAACCCTGCAGCTGTGCGAGCAGCGACTGACCCGCGGACAGCGCCGCGCCGGCGCCGTTCTGATTTGCCGCCGCGGCCTGCAGCGCGAGCGAGCCGAGGTCCGACTGCAGGCGTTCCGCGAGCATGTCGAGCTGCTGCTGCTCGCGCTCCTTGAGTTCCTTGCGCGTGAACACGCTGCCGCGCGGAAAGGCGAGATCCGTGAGCCCGCCCGCGCGCAGTAGCACCGAGCGCATAGTCTCGCCACGACGGATCGGATACGTGCCCGGGAAACGCACCTCGCCTTCGAGCTTGATGGCCTCCTGATCGGTCCAGTCGGGAGTTTCCTTGATCAGAAGGTAGTCGAAGGGCTGCAGAGGCACGTTCGCCGAGGCGTCGCCACTCAGCACGGCCGCGAGATTGATCTCCATCAGCTCGGTGCGACGGCTCTCGCCCTCCGACACCCTGTAGCGCGCGAGTTCGGCCTTACCGCCATACGCAGCGGCCTGCAGATTGCCGCCCGCGCGCAGCAGGTCGCTCACCCGCATGCCTTCTTCCAGCGGATATTCGCCGGGCGCCTTCACCTTGCCTTCGACACGCACCACAGCCGTGGGCCGGTCGAGGGCCGACTGCATGCGAATCTCTTCCAGAATCGGCTTCACGATGCGTTCACGACCAGGTTCAAGGTCGAACACCGTGATGCGGTCGCGGGGCATCAGCACGATGTCGGCGGCGCTCCCGGGTGCCGCGAGCGCGGCATTGAGATCCGCCGAAACCGTGGTGATGCGACGATCCGGCGGCATTTCGCGCCGTATCAGCAGGTAGTTCTGGTCGGCGCCGGGCTTGAGCTCGTCCACCGAGCCCACGATCTCCGACAGGCGCAGGCCCTGACGCCAAGCGAAGTTGCCGGGGCGAAACACGAAACCCTGCAGCGTGACGCCCGAATCGAGCGTCGGACGCAGTCGCGCGATCGTGAGCACGTCGCCATTGCCGATCCGCCCGCCGAGCGAGCCCGGCGTCAGGTCAACGCGCTCGACCACGCGACGGCGCTGGTCATCCAGCCGCGTGAGACTTGCCCGTCCCATATCAGCCTCGGGCGTGGGCCCACCGGCCATCGCAATTGCATCGACCGCCGTGGATTCACCCTTGAGCTCGTAGATGGCCGGACGCTTCACTTCGCCGTCCACCGACACCGTCGACCCTACGGGTGGGATGAAGATCGCATCGCCGGGCATCAGCTTCGCATCGTCGCTCGTATCGCCGTGGATCAGCAGGTCGTACAGGTCCAGGGTTCGCAGTACCTTGCCCTGGCGCTTCAACTGGATGCTGCGCAGGGAGCCGATAGGTTTCACGCCGCCGGATGCGAACAGGGCGGTAGTCACCGTCGCCAGACCACTCACGGTATACGAGCCGGGCTGGCGCGCTTCGCCCAGCACGAACACGCGGATCGAGCGGATCGTGCCGAGCGAGACGCTCGCGTGCATGCCGATTATCTGGCGCTCGACCCGCGCCTCGATGTTGGATCGCACTGCGTTGAAGCTCTGCCCCGCCACATCGATCGGTCCGATGTCGGGAAAGTTGATGCGCCCTTCGCGCGTCACCGTCAGGCGCAAGGTGCGGCTCTGACCACCGTACATTTGCACGGTCAGCTCGTCGCCGGGACCCACCACGTAATCGGCCGGCACGGGCACATCCGTGAGCGGCGAGAACGTGGACGGCGCAGACTCGAACAGGTCGTAGCCGAAGCGTTTCAGGTTGTCGACACCGGCGCGGGCGAGCGGCAGGCGCGTGATGAGCACCTGGAACTTGAGTAATGCGGGCTCCGCGGCCAACCGCTGCATGGCCTGCACTTCGGTAAGACCGCCCAGTCGGATCGCGGCGAAACCCGGCAGCTCCAGCGACGCATTGCGATCAAGACGGTACGGATTCCGGGAATGGATGAGGTCGGCGAGAGAGCGCAGCTTGGCGCGCTCGTCGGCTGCAAGCTCTTCCTGGTCGACCTGGCGACGCTGCGAATTGCCCTGCTGATCGTCCTGTTGTCCGTTCTGGCCGGAGGTCTGTGCTTGCGGCGTCTGACTCTGCTGCTGCAGGGCGCGATTCTGCTCGGGGGTGGGCGGCAGCGCGAGCTGCACGAGGATGGTGTCCTCGGGCTTCATCACCGGGATCAGCGGCTCTTCTTCGCCCGTGACCTGGCTGCGCAGGCGTTGCGCTTCCATCGCCTCGGCGGCTGCTTCATTGGCCCGGGCCTCGGCAATATCGCCGAGCCCGCCATCACCGCCAGCGAGCGCGCCGACTCCGCCTGCGCCGCCCGCGGCCCGCCGCAGGGCATCCTGCTGCGCGGGCGTCATGTTACGCAGTGCATCGAGCGGATCGAGCGCCTGTCCGTACGCAGGCAACGCGGAGGCGAGGAGCACGGCCAGAATCGCGGCAAAAATACCCACAGTGACGGAGTGCGGAGCGGGTCGCATGGTTGAAATTGTAATGGAAGTACTGCTTGAGAGAGGAGTTAGAGCCGACGCTGCCAGGACAGGAATCCGTAAGCGCGGTTGCGCGACGCTGCCCCATTGGGCTCGATCCGTTCTGCGCCGAGTTTCAGTGCCACCTCTTCGCCCATCACCCTGGTCCGCCAGGCGGCTTCGAGCGAATAATACCTGTTGAAACCCGCGACGATGCTGTGGTTTTCGTCCGGAGCGCCGAAGCGATCGAGATGTGCGCGCCGCGCGTCAAGCCGCAGCTCGTCGCCGCCCGGCAGCGTCCAGCCGAGTCCCGCCGCGAACATCTCCGAATCGGAGTCGGTGGTGTGCCCGATGCCGCGACCACGAAAGCGGTACCCGGCGAAGAAAATGCCCTGGTCGTACGCACAGTCGGGATAGGCGTTGTTGCCGTACGAGCAGGTCGTATCCGAATACTCGATGCGTGCGCGTAGCACGCTGCCGCCGTCGAGCATGCCCCAGCCCTCCAGGCCGAAGATCGCCAGGTACTTTTCCGGGATCGTCGTGCTGGAGCTGTCCTCACCGATGAGTTGCGCAAACAGGGCGAACGGGAGCGAGCTGAACGGCGAGACCAGGCGCGCGTCGAACCCCGCCATCTGGTTGCCAGGCTCGTTCTCGGACGCAAGACCGCGGATTCCGGCGTTGTCCTGGCCGAGCAGCACCCGACCGAATGTCTCCACATCGCACGGGCGATCCTTGCCACAGAACTGCATAGAGCGCGAGAGACCCAACTCAAGGATCTGCAGGGGTTTGAAGGTCGCGCGCATCGCCATGAACACGGGGCGGTCCACGTCGGGGCGGTGCCCCTCCATGGTCGCGGCATACGCCTGGAATCGCCACGGACCGAGCCAGTGCAGCAGTGGAATCGGGAACGGGATGGAAAGGGCTCGGTCGATTGACACACCGATCATGGGTCGCGCGTTGCCGGACAGGATGAGGCTGCCGTCACGCCCCGGTCCGTACCAGCGATCGAAGCTGTTCGCGCTTATGAGCCAGTTGCCCGCGCGCAGCGTGAGGTCGGAGCCGTCGAAACGAATGCGCTTGCCATCGGCTGGTGAGCTGACGACGGTGAGTGCGAGATTGGTCGACCACTGGCCCGTGCTGGCACCGGTGCGAATCCGTGCCTCGGCCTCTTCACGGCCCAGCTCTTCGTAGCTCCGCAGCAGACCCGGACGACCGGCGGTGAGTGTCACATCCCGCACACCGCTCTGATGCACCGCGACGTCCAGCACGCGTGACTGCACTCGCAGCAATGCGTTCTGCAGGCCCGGCTCCTTGATCGATTCCACATCCACGCGGGCAAGTGCGCGGGCGATGTCGTCGATCGGGATGGGCCAGCTGCTCACCGGCACGCGGATGACGCCCTCATCCGCGAGCAGCGTCACGTCATTGCGCAGACGGTTGTCGCCCGATGGCAGCCACGCGCCCTGCGCGTAGACCGCGCCCGCTGCCATGAGCGCGAGCATGCCGCCAACGAGTGATTTCACTTTACTGCGCGCCAGGGGCGAATGATGTCGAGTGTCCCCTGCAATGACGCGGAGTCCGCATGCTGCGTGCCGCTCACCAGCGGCGTGATCGCCTCGCATAAGTTCTTGCCCAACTCGACTCCCCATTGATCGAAGGCATTCACGCCCCACACGACGCTCTGCGTGAACACCTTGTGCTCGTACAGCGCGATGAGTTTGCCCAGAGTCGCGGGATCGAGCTGCTCGAACAACAGCAGGCTCGCCGGCCGGTTGCCTTCGTGCACCCTGTGCGGATTCGCGGCGGGCTGACCATAGGCGAACGCCTCGGCCTGCGCCAGACAATTTGCGATGGCCAGGTCCTGCTGAGCCTGACTGCCGCAAGAGGATCTGGCCGGCAGCAGGAAATCCAGCGCTGCGCGCGGGGTGCCTTGGTGCAGCAGCTGGAAGAAGGAATGCTGCGCATTGTTGCCGGGCGCGCCCCAGACCACGGCGCCCGTCGCGACTCCGACCGGCGTTGCGTCCATGCGCACCGACTTGCCATTGCTCTCCATCTCGAGCTGCTGCAGGTAGGCCGGGAAGCGCGCGAGACGTTCGTCGTACGGCAGCACCGCGTGGCTCGGCAGATTCAGGAAATTGACGTTCCACACGCCGATTAGACCCAGCAGAGCGGGCAGGTTCGCGCGCCAGGGTGCCAGCGCGAAATGAGTGTCGATCGCATGCGCGCCGGCGAGGAACGATTCGAACGCTCCTCGACCGATTGCGATGGCCAGCGACACACCGATGGAGGACCAGATCGAATAGCGGCCTCCGACCCAGTCCCACATCGCGAAGCGGTAGTCCGGGTGCACGCGGAACTCGTCCATCGCGGCGCGGTTCACCGACACCGCTGCGAAATGCGCCGGCACCGCCGCTTCACTCAGGCCGCCTTTGAGCCACGCGCGCGCGACCCGCGCATTGCTCAGCGTCTCGAGTGTGGTGAAGGTCTTGGAGCAGATGATGAACAGGGTGCGTGCCGGGTCCGCGTGCTCGAGGACATCGGCGAGGTGGCACCCGTCGACGTTGGACACGAATGCGCAACGCGGTGCGCCGGCCGTGTAGTTACGCAATGCCTGCACAGCCATAGCGGGCCCCAGGTCCGAGCCGCCGATGCCAATGTTGACCACGAGGCTGAACGGCTGACCCGCGCTGCCGAGCAGCTTGCCCTCACGCACGGCAGTGGCGAAGTCGAGCATTCGCTCACGCTCGGCAAGCACTTCGGCCATCAGGTCGCGGCCCCCTACCAGGAGGCTCGCCCCGCGTGGACGCCGCAGCGCCGTGTGCAGTACGGCGCGGTTCTCGGTCTGGTTGATGTGATCACCGCGGTACATCGCTGCGATACGCTCGCGAAGGTGGGTCGCGTCGGCCAGCGCCTCGAGCGAGCGCAGCACGTCGCCATCGAGCCGCTGCCGCGAGTAATCCAGCACGATCCCGGCAGTGGTTGCGCTGGTACCCGCGAAACGCGATGCGTCGGCCGCGGCCAGCGCACGCAAAGACAGCGCGCACAGACGTCGCGCATGCGTCTCCAGCTGAGGCCAGACCGGCGTATCCGTTCCGGCGCTGAACTGCGTCGCGGTCATGCGCGATAGAAGGATGAGATGGAGTCCACCACGTAGCGCAACTGCGCTTCTGTCAGTTCCGGATAGATGGGCAACGCAATCGTCGTTGCGGCGGCAAGCTCGGACTCGGGCAGGCTGCCCGCGCGATAACCCAGATACGCAAAGCACTCCTGCTGATGCAGTGACAGCGGATAGTAGATCTCGGTGCCGACTCCGGCGGTTTTCAGATGCGCCCGCAGTGCATCGCGTTGCTCCACACGAATCACGTACTGGTTGTAGATGTGGCGATGTCCGGGCCGCGCCGGGGGCGTGATCAACTTCGCGCCAAGACCCGCCGTCGCGAATGCCGAATCGTAGATGGCCGCGTTGTGCTGGCGGGCATCGCTCCACACGTCGAGATGCGGCAGCTTGACCGCCAGCACTGCGGCCTGGATTTCGTCGAGGCGAAAATTGCCGCCGATGAAGGCGTGGTAATACTTTGGCTTGCCGCCGTGGACGCGCAGGATGTCGAGCCGCTCGGCGAGCGCCGTATCATTGGTGACGCACATGCCCGCATCACCGAATGCACCCAGGTTCTTCGTGGGGAAGAACGACAGACAACCGATGTCGCCAAAACTGCCGGCGCGCCTGCCCGTCGCATCCGCCGCGCCGATCGCCTGCGCGGCGTCTTCGATGATTCGCAGGTTGTATTTTTTTGCGATCGCGCCGAGTGCGGGCATGTCGGCGAGCTGGCCGTACAGATGCACGGGCATCAGCGCCTTCACCCTCCCCTGGGTGCGCGTGTTTGTCAGCACGCCGTCGCGCAGTTCGCACTGTTCGTCGATGAACTTCTGCACCGCGCAGGGCGAGATGTTGAACGACGCAGGCTCGATGTCGCAGAACACAGGTCGCGCGTGCAGGCGCGCGATGGTGCCCGCCGTGGCGAAAAACGTGTACGCCGGGGCGATGACTTCATCGCCTGGTCCGATGTCGAGCGCCATGAGCGCCACGAGCAGCGCGTCCGTACCGGACGACATGCCGATGCCATGCGCGCAATGCGAATACTTTGCCACCGCGGCTTCGAGCTCGCGCACGGCGGGACCGAGGATAAAGTATTGGCTGTCGCAGACCTTCGCGATGGCCGCGTCGATGTCCGCCTTGAGCGCCTGGTACTGGGGTTTGAGGTCGAGCAGCGGGACTTGCATCGAGCGGATTCTAGCAGCAGGCCCCAGCGGGCATTCCAGTCGCGCAGGTGGCCGAGATTCCCGAAGTGCCAGCCGTAGGTCGCGCGGATGCCGGCGTCCAGCGTGACCTCCGCAGTCCAGCCCTGCCGGGTGAGGCGCGACATCGAGCAGCTCGCGCGGCGTGCCATCCGGCTCGAATCCTATGATGGCTGCAACAATCGCGGCCGCCTCGGCGATCGAGATGTCCTTGCCCCAGCCGACGTTGACCGGCTCGCCGGACGAATGCCGGCTCATCAGGTGCACACAGGCGTTGTCGAGAACATCCACGTACAGGAACTCGCGGCGTGCCGGTGCCCCA
>JBDSRN010000015.1:0-4443 GCA_039929265.1 Steroidobacteraceae bacterium
GTTCGGAAATGAAGAGCGCAACCGTGCACTCAATACGGTCGAAATGGAGTGGAAGCAACGCATTTTCACCCGCTTGTTGACGATCCTGGACTTGTCACTGATCGCCTCTGTCGAAGAGGCGCAGGCCCGGGAGCAGATTCGCGACACGACGACCCGGCTCCTCGTGGAAGAGTCCGCCCCCCTCAGCCTGGCGCAACGCCAGCTCATCGTCCGGCAGATCGAAGACGAGGTGCTCGGTCATGGACCGCTCGAGCCATTGCTCGCGGATCCGTCGATAGCCGACATCCTGGTGAATGGACCACACAAGGTCTACATCGAACGCCGCGGCAAGCTGGAGCTCACCCAGATCCGGTTTCACGACAACGCTCATCTGATGAACATCATCGATCGGATAGTCTCGGCGGTCGGCCGCCGGGTCGATGAGTCCTCACCCATGTGCGACGCGCGCCTGCAGGACGGGTCGCGGGTGAACGTCATCATTCCGCCGCTCGCCCTGGACGGGGCAACGCTGTCGATACGTCGCTTCGGGGTCGAGGTACTGACGGTCGACGATCTGATCCGCCTGGGGACGCTGACCGATGCCGTTGCGCAGACGCTGCGCGCTCTCGTGCGGCTGCGCATGAACGTACTCATTTCCGGCGGCACCGGCGCGGGCAAGACTACGCTCCTCAACATCATGTCGAGCTTCATTCCATCCGACGAACGCATCGTGACAATCGAGGACTCTGCCGAGCTGCAACTGCGCCAGCCGCACATTGTTAGGCTCGAGACACGCCCGCCGAACATCGAAGGTCGCGGTGAGGTGAGCCAGCGGGACCTTGTACGCAACAGCCTGCGCATGCGGCCCGACCGCATCGTGGTCGGCGAGGTGCGCGGAGCCGAAGCGCTGGACATGCTCCAGGCGATGAACACTGGCCACGATGGTTCGTTGACGACCGTTCATGCCAACACGCCGCGTGACGCGTTGACCCGCGTGGAGACCATGGTGTCTATGACCGGTATCGCTTTTCCGATGAAGGCATTGCGCACGCAGATCGCCTCCGCAATTCACATAGTCGTTCAAACAGCGCGCCATGAAGATGGCAAGCGCCGGGTTACGAGCGTGCAGGAGATAAATGGCATGGAGGGCGAGGTGATCACGATGTCGGAGATATTCAGCTTCGTACGCGCGGGCATCGATGCAAATGGAAATGTGCTGGGGCAGTTGCGAGCCACCGGCATCGTTCCGGCATTCTTCAAGGAGCTCGTCTCGCGCGGTATCGAGCTGCCGGTGAGTACATTCCAAGCCGACGGACGCGGACGCTGAGGGCCTTATGAGCGGCATGCTGATCACCTTCATCTTGCTGGTATTCCTGGCGGTGTTCCTGCTGGTGCAGGGTCTCGTGGTCCCGACTTTCGGGGAAGGCGCGCAGACGCGCAAACTGCTGAAGCGCAGGCTGGCTGAGATCGAATCCGAGGCTGGTGAGGGCAGCTTCGTGTCACTCCTGCGGCAGCACTACCTTGACGACCTCAGCCCGTTCCAGCGAGCGCTCGAAGAGTTGCCGGGCATGGCGCGGCTTCGACAGCTCATCCAACAGGCAGGCGGTAGCACCCCGGCATGGCGCATCGCATTGTTGTCCCTTGCACTGGGAGCGATTGCGGGAGTGGTGGCCCTCGCCATGCTGCGACAGCCACTCCTTGCGCTGTTCGCTTCGGGTGCGGGGCTTGCCGCTCCAGTCGTACGGCTGACCCTGCAGCGCAAGAACCGCATGGACCAGTTCGAGAAGAGTCTCCCGGATGCGATCGATCTCATCAAGCGTGCGCTGCGCGCCGGCCAGCCCTTGTCTACGGCGATAAAGCTCGTTGGCGAGGACATGGAGGGTCAGATCGGCGACGAGTTCCGCACGGTCGCAGCGGACCTGAACTACGGCAACGATCCGCGTCGCGCGCTGATGGGGATGCTGTTTCGTGTCCCGAGCGTTGCGCTGATGGGCTTTGTGACGGCGGTGCTCCTGCAGCGCGAGACGGGTGGCAACCTGGCGGAGGTGTTAGAG
Organism: Steroidobacteraceae bacterium; assembly: GCA_039929265.1. GTDB lineage: Bacteria > Pseudomonadota > Gammaproteobacteria > Steroidobacterales > Steroidobacteraceae > ZC4RG30. The sequence goes on from JBDSRN010000015.1 coordinate 2,034, forward strand.
CAGATCTCATCGGTGATTCGCGGCCGCTATCGCTTCCAGCGCCGTGTGCTTACCTTGTCGGCCGAAGGACGCATGTCGGCCTGGGTGCTAAGCATGGTGCCCGTCGTGCTTGGCGTGATCATCAGCATCGTTTCGCCGGACTACCTTGACGTGCTGTTCGAGAGTCCGTTCGGGCAGAAGATCCTGCTGGTCGCCATATCCCTGATGCTTGTGGGTATCTTGTGGATGCGGAAGATCATTCGCATCGAGTTCTGAGGTAAAGCAACGTATGGAGCGATCAATGACACTGCTTGGTTCCAGCTCTTTGATGTGGGGTGTCGCGATCGCATTGGTCTTTGGCGCGACGATCCTGTTCGCCCTGGGTGTCGCATCGTTCATCGGCTACTGGCGTTATCCGCTACGGCGTCGCCTGGCCGGGATCGAGGCGGAGGTGGCAGGCGCAACTTCAGGCACTGGGCGCCGTCTCGTGGACGTGCTCGGCCCGTTGGGGCGTTTCATGGGCTCGGGATCGGGTAAGGAGCGCAGCCGGCTCGAACTGCTGTTGCATCGCGCCGGATTTCGTTCGCAGGCGGCGGCCACCACCTTTTACGGCATCAAGGGAGTGCTGGGCCTGGCACTGCCCAGTCTGTGGCTGGTTGGCGCGCGATTCCTGCCGCAACTTTCTTCCCGGCAGGTCTGGTTTGCCGCGGGCATTGCTCTGTTCATTGGAATGGTGCTGCCAAACAAGTTGCTCGAGCGGCGCGTGGCGAAGCGACAGCGCAGATTGAGCAACGGCTTTCCGGACGCGCTGGACCTGTTGGTGATTTGCGTGGAATCCGGACTGGGTCTGGCCGCCGCTATTGAACGGGTTGCGGGCGAACTGCGCTTCAGTCATCCGGAACTGGCGACTGAACTCGCCTTGGTAAACGTACAGATTCGTGCCGGGGTGGATCGGGAAACGGCATTGCGCAATCTTTCCGAGCGAACCGGGCTGGCAGATATCCGCGGTCTCGTGAGCCTGCTGGTTCAGACGCTACGATTCGGCACCAGCGTTGCCGATACGCTGCGGATCTACTCGGATGAATTTCGCGACCAGCGGACGCAGCGCGCGGAGGAGCAGGCTGCGAAAATGGGAACCAAACTCATTTTCCCGCTGATCCTCTGTATGTTTCCGGGCTTCTTTGTGGTCGCTGCCGCTCCGGCGATCATCAAGCTGATGGCGGTTCTCTGAAAATCACCCTTAACGACTGAAGGACCCCGAATGCGCCCGCACGTCCGTATGAATCGCAACACCATGCTGTTGCTGTCGGCATATCTCGGCCTGACGGCGTGCGCAAGTGCGCCTGGCGGTCCTGAGGATCTGGGAGCCACTCCCACCTCCGTCAATGCAGATGACTTCCATACGAGCATGTCCAGCGCCGATCTGGCATGGAAGACTGGCGACCTCGAGCGTGCGATCTATTTCTACGGTATCGCGGCTCAGCGCGATCCGCGTAGCGAGCTGCCTCTGCTGAGATCGGCAGCCATCCACGAAGTGAGAAAAGAGTTCGAGCCTGCGCAACGCGCTTTCGAGGCGGCCTTGAAACTGGCTCCCCACAATGCCGGCGCACACGAAAGGCTCGGCTTTGTCGTCCTGCGCACCGGCGATCACGAGCGTGCGGCGAACGAGTTCACCACTGCGCTGCGCATCGAACCGCTGCGTTGGCGCGCGGTTATGGGACTTGGACTGGCGGCCCAACGGCGACGCGACCTCGGGCTGGCCCGTGTGCACTTCGACGCGGCACTGCGACAGCAGCGTGAGTCTGCCGAGCTGTTCGCATACAGCGCAGAACTATATCTTCAGAGCGGCGCAACATCCGAAGGGATACGTGACGCAAAGTCGTCCCTTGGCCTCACCGACAACGCACCAGCACGCCTGATACTGGGCGACCTGCTGGCACGTTCCGGAGATTTCGCCAGCGGACTGTCGTCGTATCTCGAAGCATTGTCGCAGCCAGCGGCCTACGAACGACTGGGCGACGAGGCGATGCGTCTCAGCGACTACGAGCGTGCATTGCGCTACTACGACAAATCCGCTTCGCTATCGCCCGCGTTCAACGAATTGGCACAGCGCCGCATTGCAGTTGCGCGTGAACGTCTCTATGAGCAGCAGCACCGGGGACCCGTGTCGGTCCGGCGCAAGACAGAGGCAGCTGCGAGGTAGTGGGTACGCCCTGAGAACTGAAAGGTGTGCGCCTGCTTGCGTCACGGCTCTGCGCATTCCGCCCAGCCTGCCGTGCGCCTTGCGACTAGGTTTCGAAGAAACCCATCTTCACACCGGCGAGCTGAATCACATCGTTGTCCGCGAGCTTGCGAGCCTGCGCGCCGATCGGTGTTCCGTTGACGAGCGGGAAGTTGTTCTCGCGGTCGCTGTCGACATGCACGATGAAAT
>JBDSRN010000016.1:0-3791 GCA_039929265.1 Steroidobacteraceae bacterium
AGGTACTTCACGAAGGCCTGCAGGCCGCCCTCATGCTGGAACACGTCGTTCTTGCCTTCGCGCTCGTCGATAAGCTCGATGCGCACGCCGGAGTTCAGGAAGGAAAGTTCGCGCAGGCGCTTGGCCAGCGTGTCGTAGTTGAACTGGATATTGGTGAAGATTTGCGCGGAGGGTTTGAAGCGGATGACCGTGCCACGCTCGTGGCCTTCGCCGGCACTGCCGACCTTGGCCAGCGGAGCCTGTGGCTCGCCCAATCGATATTCCTGGCGATACAGCTGCCCTTCTCGCGCGATGCTGAGCATCAGCACATCCGACAGCGCATTGACGACCGACACGCCGACGCCGTGTAGACCGCCGGATACCTTGTACGAGCTGTCATCGAACTTACCGCCGGCATGCAGCACGGTCATGATGACCTCGGCTGCCGAACGCCCCTCATCGGGCATGATGTCGACCGGAATGCCGCGGCCATTGTCGCTGACGGTGACCGATTCGTCGGCGTGGATGGTCACCAGTACCTTGTCACAATGGCCCGCCAGAGCCTCATCGATGGCGTTGTCGACCACCTCGAAGACCATATGGTGCAGACCGCTGCCGTCATCGGTGTCACCGATGTACATTCCAGGTCGTTTCCGCACCGCGTCAAGACCCTTCAAGACCTTGATTTTACTGGAATCGTAGACGTCGTTTTCGGTCATGCCCAAATCCGTTTTGCGAACTGGAAAGTATACCTTTTATGCACTCTTGACGCCTCCCCGTTCCACGTGGAACAACTGGTCTGGCTTGCCAAAAATTTCGCTTGACGCCTGCAGCGTCGTTACCACCAGTTGCCCCTCCAGGCTCCGCACCAGCGAGACAAAATTGCCGAGTCGTTCGCTGTCCAGTTCGGCCGCAGGATCGTCTAGCAACAGGGTCGCAGATCCCTCGCCGAGTTCGCGCAGGCGCCGCAACAGGGCGATGACCATGGCCGAAGCCACCAGCTTCTGCTGTCCGCGCGACAGCACTTCGCGCGCCAGTTCTCCGCCCAGTCGCAGGCTGATATCCGCGCGGTGCGGCCCGACGGTGGTGGTACCTCGCTGTCGGTCGCGCTCGGCCGCCTCGTCCAGTGCGTCGCTCAGACTGGCATGCTGCTGCGCCCAACCACGATGGCCCGTCAACTGCACGGGCAAACCAGAAAGCTGCTCAACGGTTGTCTCCCACACAGGCAGCAGGCCGTCCAGCCAGCCTTGGCGCTGGGAGGCGATACGCTCCCCATTCAAGACCAACTCCCCACTCCAGGGACGCGGATCCATCCCTGATTTAAGTGCGGCATTGCGCTGCTTCAGCGCCCGCCCATACCGGATCCAGTGGTCCAGGAAACCAGGTTCCACGTGGAACACACCCCAATCCAGCCATCGCCGCCTGTCTGCCGGCGCGCCGGACACCAGGCGATGGATCTCGGGGTCGATCGCTTCAACGAAGAAATACGCCGGCAACTCGGCCAACGATTGCGGGGTTCGCCCATCGATGCGGGCGGTGGCGCCGCCCTCTCGACTGTATGCCAGGCCCAGCTTGTGATCAGGTGCAGCGGTCTCGCCGAACACGAGCAATTGCTCCGCCCCATGGCGGATCAACCTCTCGGTGTGCCGGGTGCGAAAGGAACGGCCGCGACCCAGCAGGAAAATAGCCTCGAGCAAAGAGGTTTTACCCGAGCCGTTGGCACCGCTGATGAGATTGAGCCCCGGGGCAAAGGCGAGTTGCGCTCCCTGGACGATACGCAGATCGTCGACCCGGAGCGCCGCGAGGGTCATGCCGCCGCCCGTCGCTACAGCCGCATCGGCATGACGACGTACTTGACCGCCTCGACCTTTGGCGAGCGGATCAGGCAACTGCTGTTGGAATCGATCAGGCCGATCTCTACCTGTTCGTCCTCCACTGCGGTCAGGGCGTCGAGGAGATAGTTGACGTTGAAGCCGATCTCCATTTCCTCGCCCTTGTACGACACCTCGACCTGGTCCTCAGCCTCTTCCTGTTCCGGGTTATGCGCTTGAATGGTCAGGAGGTTTTCCTTCACGGACAGCCGCACACCACGGTACTTCTCGTTGGACAGGATCGCCGTGCGCTGCAGTGAAGCTCTTAACTGCTCCCGGTCCGAGGTGATAATGCGTCCCGGGTTGGCGGGAATCACTCGACTATATTCCGGGAATTTGCCATCAATTAGCTTCGAAGTGAACCGAATGTCGCCGATCGTGGCGCGAATGTGGTTGGTTCCGATCGCAAGCTTCAGGTCGCCCTCAGAGCCAAGAATGCGCTGTAACTCGAGGATTCCTTTGCGCGGAACGATCACCTGCTGCGCGTTCTTGACGCTGGCCGTAAGCACGGCTTCGCAGATGGCGAGCCGGTGACCATCTGTGGCCACAGCGCGTAACGTCTTGCCGTCGGTCTCGAGGAGCGTGCCGTTGAGGTAGTAACGGACATCCTGCTGCGCCATCGAAAAATGCGTTTTGTCGATGAGGCGACGCATATCGGCCTGGCCAATCGACAGCGACTGCTGCGCGTTGATCTCCTCCACCACCGGAAACTCGGTGGCCGGCAGGCTCGACAACGAAAACCGGCTGCGACCCGCGCGAATCGAAACCTTGTCACCGTCGAGGCTCAGCGTGACGTTGGTCTTCTCGGGCAACGCGCGAAAAATATCCAGCAGCTTGCGTCCCGGAATCGTGATCTCGCCTGGCTGCTGCACGCTCGCTTCGCCCGCGGCCACGAGCTCGACTTCGAGATCCGTGCCGGTGAAAGAAAGTCCCGCACTTTTATCCTTGCCACCGGCTGAAAGCAGCACGTTCGCGAGTATCGGCATGGTCTGCTTGCGTTCAACGACACCGATCACGCTCTGCAGCGGTTCGAGTATCTGTTCGCGGCTCGCGGAAAGTTTCATGGCGTGTTCCTGGAATCTCTAATTCGGAAAGTCTCGTTGATCTTAAGAGACAGTAGTAGCTGTTATAGAGGGCGCGTTCGTAGAGGATAAGTCATTCCGGCGCTGCCTATTCAGTAGCTTGAACATCCTCGTACTGTGTGGGCAATCCAGGTATTGGAGGCCGCGAAACTGTGGAGCGAATGTGCATAACTCTATCCCCACATTCATCCACAGGAAACGAGCAGGCTTGTCCCCAGAGTTATCCGGCCCTCTTTAACCGGTGAGCGTCCGCAGTAGATTGGAGTAGTCCTCGCGCACACGTTGCTCGGTGTTCTGTAGTTCCTTGATGCGCTTGCAGGCGTGCAGCACGGTCGTGTGATCGCGGCCGCCGAACGCGTCGCCGATTTCCGGATAACTGTGATTGGTCAGTTCCTTCGCGAGCATCATCGCGACCTGGCGCGGGCGTGCGATGGATCGGCTGCGGCGCTTGGACAGCAGGTCGGCCACGCGCACTTTGTAGTACTCGGCAACTGTCTTCTGGATGTTTTCGATGGTGACGAGTCGCGCCTGCAGCGTGAGCAGGTCCTTTAGCGCATCCTTCGTGAATTCCAGCGTTATCGGCTTGCCGGTGAAGCGCGAGTTGGCGATTACGCGGCGTAATGCGCCCTCCAGCTCGCGCACGTTAGAGCGGATGCGCTTGGCGATGAAGAACGCGACTTCCTCGGGCAAGGCAGTGTTGGCGAGCTGCGCCTTGCTCATGAGGATGGCGACGCAGGTTTCCAGTTCCGGCGGCTCGATCGCGACCGTGAGTCCCCAGCCGAAGCGCGACTTCAGGCGTTCCTCGAGGCCCGCGATCTCCTTCGGATAGCGATCGCTGGTGAGGATGATCTGCTGCTGC
>JBDSRN010000017.1:0-7296 GCA_039929265.1 Steroidobacteraceae bacterium
CGCAAGGACATGGATGCGACCGCATGGACCCAGACACTGCTGGTCGCGCGCGCGGACGAGATCATACGGTTCGGTCGCTACGGTTCGATCGTGCGTGGTCGCGATCTGGCGCGCGGTTTCGGCCTGCAGCTGTTGGCATCGGGTGACGACGCCGTGCGCGCCGAGACCTACGAGGCGAGCGTGTTCTTCAAGCAGGCGACGCGTGCACGCTGGCTGTACTGGAACATCGGGCCGATGGTGCGCTGGGAGCGCGAGCTCGGCTGGAAAGCCGAGCCCGGCATACGCATAGGATTCGACGCCCTGTTCTGGGATCTCAGCGACCGCTAGACTTTCAGATAGCTGTCGAAGAATCCGATCGTGCGGCGCCAAGCGAGTTTCGCGGCGGCCTCGTCGTAGCGCGCCCCGCTCGAATCGTTGTGAAAGCCGTGCTGCGTGCCCGGATACATGTTCACGCTGTAGGGAACCTTCTGCGCGTCGAGCGCTTTCGTAAACTCGGGAATCATCGCGTTGATGCGCTCGTCCGTGCCGGCGTACTGCAGCATCACCGGCGCCTTGAGTTTGGCCACATCATCCGCAGGAAGCGCCGCGCCATAGAACGACACCGCGGCGCCAACACCCGCGGCATCCACTGCGCAACGCAGCGCCATGCCGCCGCCGTAGCAGAAACCCACCGTGCCGATCTTGCCGTTGACCTGCTGGTGCGTCGCGAGGAAGGGGACACCCGCGACGATGTCGCTCGCGATGCGCACCCTGTCGGTCTTGGCGAACAGGTCACGCGCCGCTTCCTGATCCTGCGGCGCCCCACCCGCGGCACTGAGGCCATCCGGCGCCAGTGCGAAATAGCCCGCAACTGCAGCGCGGCGCGCGACATCCTCGATGTGCTCGTTCAATCCGCGGTTCTCGTGGATCACGAGTATCGCCGGCATCCTGTTGTTGTCCCTCGGTCGCGCGTAGTAGGAACGGACCTCCCCGCCGGGGCTCTTGTAGCTGAGGTATCCCGTGACCAGCCGGTTGTCGGTCGGGTCCACCTGCCGGCTGTGCGCGTAGTTGGGCTCGATCAGCGGCAGGACCGCCGATGCCGCCGCAACACCGCCTGCCAGGCGCACCAGTCGCGCCATGAATTCGCGACGGGGCAGGGCCGAGTGGATGTACTCGTTATAGAGGTCGATTATTTTTTGATCCATGCCGCAACTGTCCTATTGCGACGAGGCGGCGTCAACTGCGAGCGTTGACCGTGCGTCAGGCGTGCGCGTTGCGCCGTGACGGACAGCGCTGATCCAGCGCTTCGCATAACCCGCATTTGAGCCGCTGCACACCGCAACCGCGTGTTGCACGCGGGGGCCGGCGGCCTTTTCCTGGACCTGTCGCACTGCGAAGCTAGCCGGGCGTGTATCCGAGACTGGGCGAGAGCCAGCGCTCCGCGGTAGCCAGATCCATGCCCTTGCGTTGCGCGTAGTCGACCACCTGGTCCTTGCCGATCGTGCCGAGCGCAAAATAGCGCGAATCGGGATGCGAGAAATACCAGCCACTCACCGACGAAGTGGGGTACATCGCAAGCGACTCGGTCAGCACAATGCCCGTCTTCGCCTCGGCGTCGAGCATCTCCCACAACGTCCACTTCTCGGTGTGGTCGGGGCAGGCGGGATAACCCGGCGCCGGCCGGATGCCCTGGTATTTCTCCGCGATCAGATCCTCGTTGGTGAGGCGCTCGTCGGGTGAATAGCCCCAGTACTCACGCCGCACGCGCAAGTGCAGCGCCTCGGCGAAGGCTTCGGCAAAGCGGTCGGCGATCGCCTTCAGCATGATTGCTGAATAGTCGTCGTTATCCTGTTCGAAGCGGCGCACGGGCTCTTCGATGCCGATCCCTGCCGTGACCGCGAAACCGCCGATGTAATCGATCTTGCCCGACTCGCGCGGTGCGACGTAGTCGGACAGGCACAGATGCGCAAGCCCCTCCGACTTCTCCTTCTGCTGACGCAGATGATGCAGCCGGAACGCGACTTGCTTGCGATCGACGTCCGTGTACACCTCGATGCTCTCGTTCACGGAATTCGCGGGGAAGAAACCAACAACGCCTCTGGGGGTCAGCCAGTTCTCGGCGAGTGCGCGGTTCATGAGCTTGCGTGCATCATCGTACAGCGCGCTCGCGGCGGCGCCGCGCACCGGATCGGTGAGGATGTCGGGAAACTTGCCGGAGAATTCCCAGGCGTTGAAGAACGGCATCCAGTCGATGTACGGCACCAGCTCGCGCATGGGCATCTTGTCGATGACGCGCGTACCCAGGAACCGGGGCACCGGCGGCTCGTACGCGGCCCAGTCGATCTTCGGACGATCGGCACGCGCCTGCAGCAACGACAGCTGCGGCGCCTTGATCTTCTTGCGTGAATGCTGATCGCGGCGCAGCGCGTTCTCGGATTTCGCACGCTGAACGTAGGCTTCGCGCCCCTCGCCTTCCAGCAGCTGCTGGCACACGCCAACTGCGCGCGAAGCGTCCTTCACGTAGATCACCGGGCCCTTGTAGGCCGGATCGATCTTGACGGCCGTGTGCGCCGGAGACGTAGTGGCGCCACCGATCAACAGCGGCATGGTGAAGCCCAGGCGCTGCATCTCGCTCGCGACGTAAACCATTTCGTCGAGCGACTGGGTAATGAGGCCCGACACGCCGATCAGATTGGCGCCCTTCTCCTTCGCGGTTTCCAGGATCTTCGCGCACGAGACCATCACGCCCAGGTCGATGACCTCGAAGTTATTGCACTGGAGCACCACGCCCACGATGTTCTTGCCGATGTCGTGCACGTCGCCTTTCACGGTCGCCATGACAATGCGGCCGTTGGGGCGGCTCGCCTTGGTCTTGCTCGCCTCGATGAACGGCAGCAGGTAGGCCACGGCCTTCTTCATCACGCGCGCGGATTTGACCACCTGCGGCAGGAACATCTTGCCGGCGCCGAACAGGTCGCCGACGACGTTCATGCCGTCCATCAGCGGCCCTTCGATCACCATGATGGGTTGCGGGAATTCGTGCCGGGCCGCCTCGGTGTCCTCGACGACGAACTCGTCCAGTCCCTTCACCAGCGCGTGCTCGAGTCGCTTCGCCACCGGCCACGTGCGCCATTCGAGCTCTTCGGCTTTGCGCGCGGTGTCGCCACCCTTGTACTTCGCCGCGACGTCGAGCAGTCGCTCGGTCGCGTCGGGATGGCGGTTGAGCACCACGTCTTCGACCGGCTCGCGCAGATCCGCCGGAATGTCGTCGTAGATCGCGAGCTGGCCGGCATTGACGATGCCGAAGTCCATGCCGTTCTTGATCGCGTGGTACAGAAACACGGCGTGCATCGCCTCGCGCACGCGGTCATTGCCGCGGAACGAAAACGAAACGTTACTCACGCCGCCGCTGATGTGCGCATGCGGGCAGCGTTTGCGGATTTCGGCGGTGGCGGCAATGAATTCCACCGCGTAGTTGTTGTGCTCCTCGATGCCGGTGGCGATCGCAAAGATGTTCGGATCGAAAATGATGTCTTCGGGCGGAAAACCCACCTCGTCCACGAGGATCCGGTACGAGCGCTCGCAGATCTCGACCTTGCGCTTGAGGGTATCGGCCTGACCCAGTTCGTCGAACGCCATCACGACCACGGCTGCGCCGTACAGGCGCACCAGCCGAGCCTCTTTCTTGAACTTGTCGACGCCCTCCTTTATGCTGATCGAGTTGACGACACCCTTGCCCTGCAGGCACTTGAGTCCGGCCTCGATCACTGTCCACTTGGACGAGTCGACCATCACCGGCACACGCGAGATATCCGGTTCGGTGGCGATCAGGTTCAGGAACCGCGTCATTGCGGCTTCCGAATCGAGCATGCCCTCATCCATGTTCACGTCGATGATCTGAGCGCCACTGACGACCTGCTGGCGCGCGACGTCGAGCGCAGCGTTGTAGTCGTTCGCCTCGATCAGCTTGCGGAACTTCGCAGAACCAGTGACGTTGGTGCGCTCACCGATGTTGACGAACGGAATCTGCTCGGTGAGATTCATCGGCTCCAGACCCGAGAGCTTCATGCGCACGGGAATGACCGGGACCTTGCGCGGCGCATGCTTGCCGACCGCCCTGGCGATCGCGTCAATGTGCTCGGGTGTCGTGCCGCAGCAGCCGCCCACCATGTTCAGGAATCCGCGCTCCGCGAACTCCGCAAGAATCGCAGCGGTCTCCTCCGGCGTCTCATCGTATTCGCCGAAGGCATTGGGCAGACCGGCGTTCGGATAGGCGCATACGCTCACGTCAGCGATACGCGCGAGCTCTTCGACGTACGGGCGCAACTGCTTCGCGCCGAGCGCGCAGTTGAGACTGATGACATCGGGTTTCGCGTGCCGCACCGAATTCCAGAACGCCTCGACCGTCTGCCCCGAGAGCGTGCGACCCGATGCGTCGGTGATCGTGCCGGAGATGATCACGGGCAGATCCAGCTCGAGCTCGTCGAGCACGTTGCGGATCGCGAAGATCGCGGCCTTTGCATTGAGCACGTCGAATATCGTTTCGACCAGCAGCATGTCCACGCCGCCTTCGATCAGCGCGCGCACTGACAGACTGTACGTATCGACCAGCATGTCGAATGTGATGTTGCGGAACGCCGGATCGTTGACGTTCGGCGACAGCGACGCGGTACGGTTGGTCGGGCCGAGCGCGCCCGCGACCAGGCGCAGCTTGCCAGTCGCTGCCTCGACTTCGTCGGCCACCCCGCGCGCGAGCTTCGCCGCCTCGAGGTTCAGCTCGCTCACCAGCTCTTCGAGCCCGTAGTCGCCGAGGGACGGATGATTGGAGTTGAAGGTGTTGGTGGCGATGACGTCGACGCCGACGTCCAGGAAACTGCGATGTATGCTCGCGATGACTTCGGGCTTCGTGATCGTCAGCAGATCGTTGCAGCCCCTGAGATCGCTTTTCCAGTCCTTGTACCGCACGCCGCGATAGTCGGCTTCCTGCAGCTTGTGCGTCTGGATCATGGTGCCCATCGCACCATCCAGCACGACAATGCGCTGCTTCAGCAGCTCACGGAAAGCTGCGATCCGATCGGTGCGCGTGCTCATGCCGTCGTACCGGACCGCACGCCGAGTGAATGACAGATTGCGTAGGTCAGCTCGGCGCGGTTCAACGTGTAGAAATGGAATTCCTGCACACCCTCGCGTTGCAGATAGCGCACCTGGTCGATCGTCACCGCGGCGGAGATGAGCTGACGTGTCTCGGCGTCATTTTCAAGGCCATCGTAGCGATGCGCGAGCCAGTCGGGAATGCTCGCGCCACAGCGCGCGGCGAAGCGCGTGATCTGGGGGAACTTCGTGATCGGCAATATCCCCGGCACGATGCTGGCAGTGATGCCCGCGGCGACGCAGGCATCGCGGAAGCGCAGGTACTTGTTGCTGTCGAAGAAGAACTGGGTGATCGCACGCGTCGCACCCGCGTCCATCTTGCGCTTGAGATTGTCGAGATCTACCTGCGCGTCTTGAGCTTCCGGATGCTTCTCCGGATACGCGGCAACGGAGATGTCGAAGTCGGCGATCGAACGCAGGCCTTCGACCAGGTCCGAGGCGTAGGCGAAGCCATCGGGATGTGGCGTGTAGGTGGTGGCACCCGCAGCCGGATCGCCGCGCAGCGCCACGATGTGACGGATGCCCTGATCCCAGTAGGCGCGCGCAATGTCCAGGATCTCGCCTCGTGGGGCACCCACGCAGGTGAGATGCGGCGCGCCCGTCAGCGAGGTCTCGCGACGAATGCGGTTCACAACGTTGTGCGTGCGTTCGCGAGTCGAGCCATCGGCACCATAGGTGACCGAGGCGAAGCGCGGACGCAGCGGCGCGAGCCGCAGGACGGAATTCCACAAGGTCTGCTCCATCTCGGCATTGCCGGGCGGGAAAAACTCGAACGAGACCAGCGGGGCGGAAGTTTTGGCAGACATATCAGGATTTTAGGATGTCCGTCATCACATTCCTATGCAAAGACGGCCTTATTGACTTGAAAAGTTGGAATGCTATTCCAATTTCATGGAGAAAAACGGAATATCTATCCATGAAACTCGACAAAAAAGACGTGTCCATCCTGCAAATTCTTCAGAACGATGCAACTGTACCCACTGCAACCATCGCCGAACGCTGCGGCTTGAGCCAGTCGCCATGCTGGCGGCGCATCAGCCTGATGGAGACGGCCGGTGTCATCCGCGGCCGCGTCGCAATTGCCGACCGGGAGCAACTCAATCTCGGCGTGCTGGTGCTTGTGGAGATAAAGCTTGCCGATAACACCAAGTCCGTGAGACCGGCATTCAAGCAGGTTGCGTCGTCGCATCCGGAGATCCTGCAGTGCTTCGTGGTGATGGGCGATGCGGACTATTTCCTCCTCGTCGCCACACGCGACATCCGCAGCTACGATCAGCTGATGCGCAATGTACTTGCCAAGGTGCCCGGCATCCGCCAGGTGATCTCCCGCATCATCATCGATGAAGTGAAGAACACACACGAACTGCCGCTGCAGTTCGCCGCGTGACATGCCTCCTCACAACGCCACGTCGATCGAACCCTGCAGGATCTCCGGGGACGCAATGTGCGTGCTGTTTGCATCCACCACACGATCGACGCGCCAAGCTGCGCCCGTCCCGAGCCACATCGCCTCTACTCCCCACTGTGAGAGCACCGAGATGGTGCGCACGACTCACGCCATGCGCAGCGAGCACGGCGGGCGCATCCTTGCATCCTCAGTGCGGCAGTAGAGGCGCGTCCCGCACCGCGTTCATTTGACGCCCGGCAGCACCTGAGCGAGCCAACTCAGAATCCCGCCGACCCAGGGCTGCACGGCGTCAGGAATCATGCGCAGCGGTGCCTCCGCGCGGATCAAATGCGCCATCGCAAACGCGAGTGCGCCAACCAGGACCATCATGAGTCCGGCAACGCGACTCTGTCGGGGTGCGATCGACGCGCGCAGCTGCGTAAGGTTGATCGAACACTTGCGACTATCCGCCGATGGATCCAGATCGCGCAGCAGCTCGCGCAGATCGCCCTGCCGGTCCTGACGCTGCCAGGACAGACCGCGCTTCAATGCGCGCCACTGGCGCTGCGACAAGCCGGGAATACGTGCAGGCTGACTGTCGTTGTCACGTGCGACGTTCGCGGGCCGACGATCGAACGGATGGGTTCCGCTCAACAGTTCGTACGCCAGACAGGAGAAACTGAAAATGTCGTCGCGGATGGTCGGGGCACCGCCGGTGAGGCGCTCCGGACTTGCGTATGTGGGCGTCGCACCCTGGAGCGAGCGCTGCATTGCTTCAT
>JBDSRN010000018.1:0-10521 GCA_039929265.1 Steroidobacteraceae bacterium
GAATGGAAGGGCGCGGATTCTGCATTAAAGGGTCTGCGCAAGCAATGCGCGCGGCCTGAGGTTGACTTCGCGCCGCCCCTTGCACATCTTCAGCGCAACGGGGCCCCCGCGGTGGCTGAGAACAGTCAGGCAGGGGGGCTACGCATGCGCTCGATCCACGGTTCGGCCCGGATTCCGGGTTCAGGCCTGCTCACTGTTTCGCTTGCACTGGCATGCCTCGGACCAATTGACCGGCTGATTGCGGGGTCAGTTTGCAGCAGCGCTGGTGGGCTCATTTGCGCAGCTGCTCGAGGAACTCCAAGCGGGGGATCGCACGACTGCCGAGGCTGCGCAGGTGTTGCGAATTGAGCTGGCAGTCGATGAGTTCGATGCCGAGCGGCGCGCATTCCTGAACCAGACGGGCAAGAGCCACTTTCGAGGCATCCGCTCGCCGGCTGAACATGGATTCGCCGCAGAACACCGTGCCGCTGCGCACGCCGTACAGGCCGCCAACGAGCTCACCGTCAGCCCAGGTCTCGAAGCTGTGCGCGTGACCGAGCCGATGCAATCGCTCGTATGCCGCACGCATCTCTGGTGTTATCCACGTGCCCGGCAACCCGCGTCGTGGTCCGGAGCATGCTTCGATCACAGCATCGAAGGCCTGATCCATAGTCGTGGTGAGCGCGCCGCGGCGGATCGTGCGCGCGAGGCTGCGTGCCAGGCGGAATTCGCCGGGATACAGGACTTCACGCGGATCGGGTGTCCACCAAAGCACGGGCTGTCCCGGTGAATACCAGGGAAAGATGCCGCGGGCATACGCGGCAATGAGACGTTCGGTGCTCAGGTCGCCACCGGCAGCGAGCAGACCGGCGGGTTCGTCGAGCGCCTGATCCGCAGCGGGGAATCGCTCGGGCGGATCGAGCGCCGAGAGCCACGTGATCTGCTTCATTTGTCCGGCCTCATCTGCGAAAGGGCGTGTGCCGATCGATCTGGGCCGCGTAGGCATCGACCGCCGGGGCTTCACGCTCGAGAAAACCTTGCACGGCGTCGCGGAAGCGTGGATCGGCGAGATAGTGGGCGGACCAGGTGAGCGTGGGTTCGAAGCCCCGGCTCACCTTGTGCTCACCCTGCGTGCCCGGCTCGAAGCGTGCAATGCCGTGTTCGATGCAGAACTCGATGCCCTGGTGATAGCAGGCCTCAAAATGCAGGCTGTGGTATTCGGCGCTTGCGCCCCAGTAGCGACCAAAGAGCGTGTCGCGCGAGCGAAAGAACACCGACGCGGCGACCGGTGTCGTGCCGTACATCGCCAGCTTCACCATAAGGGCATCACCGAGCGTCGCGGCGATCTGCGTGAAGAACTCGCGCGACAGGTACGGCTCGTGACCGTGTCGCGCGAACGTGGTGGCATGGAATGCATAGACGACGTCGAGCTGGCCTGGTGTGAGCTCCGGCCCCATGAGCGTGAGGAATTCGATGCCGGCTTCCTGGATGCGCCGGCGCTCCCGCTTCGCCTTCTTGCGTTTCTCGGCGGTGAAGCTCGCGAGGTAGGCATCGAAATCGCTGTAGCCGCGGTTGTGCCAATGGAATTGGCAGTCACGCCGCAGCAGCCAGCCGGCTTGCTCGAGCGCGTCGCGCTCCGCATCGGTCATGAACAGGACGTGCGCGGAGGAGAGACCTTGCTCGAGCACGTCGCTCTGCAGCGCCGCGATCAATTGCCCGGCGAGCTCGCTGCGATCCAGATCGGCGCGCACCAGCAGGCGCGCACCGGTCGCGGGCGTGAACGGAATAGCGGCGAGGAGCTTCGGATAGTAGTCGTGGCCGTGGCGCGTGTACGCCTGTGCCCAGCCGAAATCGAACACGAACTCGCCCCACGAGTGCTGCTTGCGATACAGCGGAATGGCGGCGGCGATTCCGGCGTCGTCGCTGAGCAGGAGATGCGCAGGATCCCAGCCGGTGCGCCCGCCCACGCAGCCGGTGCGCTCGAGCGCGGCGAGGAACTCATGGCGCGTGAAGGGCGAGCCACTCGTATCCAGCGCATTCCATTGCGCCGCCCCAACCTCGTCGATGCTGCTGAGCCGGCGGCGCTGCATTCCTAATGCGCGCCAGCTTCCAGCGTCTCGAGATATTTGTCCGCATCCAGGGCAGCCATGCAGCCTGAGCCAGCCGAAGTGATGGCCTGTCGATAGACGTGATCCGAAACGTCGCCGGCTGCGAAGACACCGGGGACGCTGGTGGCCGTGGCGCCGCCATCGATACCGCTCTTTACGGTGATGTAGCCGTTACGCATGTCGAGCTGGTCGCGGAAAATGTCAGTGTTTGGCGTGTGTCCGATCGCGATGAACACGCCGGTGACGGGCAGGTCCTGTGATTTGCCATCGGAGGAGATCACGCGCAGCCCGTTCACGCCGCTCGCATCACCGAGAACTTCGTCCACCGTGTGATTCCACAGCAGGCTGATCTTGCCCACCGCCGAGCGCTCGAGAAGCCGCTGCTCCAGGATCTTTTCGCAGCGCAGCTTGCCGCGCCGGTGCACGAGCGTGACGTGCTCGGCGATATTCGAAAGGTACAGCGCCTCTTCGACGGCCGTGTTGCCGCCACCGACCACGGCGACGTGCTGCTTGCGGAAAAAGAAGCCATCGCAGGTCGCACAGGCGGATACGCCTTTGCCTCGATACTCGGTTTCTGAGGGCAGGCCCAGGTAACGCGCGGTGGCGCCGGTGGCGATGATGAGCGCGTCGCAGCGGTACTCGCCCTTGTCGCCGTGCAGGCGCAGCGGCCGCACATTGAGGTCGACGCTGTGGATGTAATCGTTGAGGATCTCGGTGTTGAACCGTTCAGCGTGCTTATGCATTCGCTCCATGAGCGCCGGACCCTGCAGGCCTGCGACGTCACCGGGCCAGTTGTCGACATCGGTGGTGGTCATGAGCTGGCCGCCTTGCTCGACTCCGGTGATGAGCAGCGGCTTGCGATTCGCACGCGCGGCATACACCGCTGCGCTGTAACCGGCCGGCCCGGATCCCAGGATGATGAGCGGGCTGTGTCGAGAACTCGTCATGTATACTTTTCCTTAACCGCGCGACAAGACCGCGTATTGTGCCCACGCGCTGCTCTCCTTACTTGAGTCTTGTTCCGACGATTACAAGGCTTATATAATCATAAGCTTGCAATTTTAATTTAAGAGAGAGCTCGAACTTGGCTCAAAGCGCCGCATCTGCCCAGGGCCACTCGCGATTCACCGCTGCGGTCGCGCGTGGTCTGAAGGAGAGTGCGGCCATCCTCATCGCCGTGCTCGCGGTAGTGCTGCTCGTCGCGCTCGCTACGTACACTGCCGAGGACCCCGGGTTTTCGTTCACCGGCAGTTCCGCCACCGGCGTGCACAACAGTATCGGCCCCATCGGTGCGTGGCTCGCCGATGTGCTTTTCTTCCTGTTCGGGAAACCTTCGTTCCTGTTTCCGCTGATGCTCGGCACCGCCTGCTGGGGTCTGTACCGGCGTCGCGACAAGACCGAGGCCAGCACCCGTGCGAACACCGCTGTGCGTGTCGCAGGTTTCGTGCTGGTGCTTGTCACGAGCTGCGGGCTCGCCAGTCTGCATTGGTCACCGGGCGTGCTGCGCCAGAGTGCCGGTGGCGTCGTCGGCAGTCTTGTGGGTGACGGGCTCGCAGGTGGTCTGCAGTTGCTCGGCGCAACGCTGTTGCTGATCGCTCTTTGGATGGCCGGCGTCGCGCTGGCTTTTCATGTGTCGTGGCTGTTCGTGATGGATCGCGTCGGTCATTTCGCCTGGAACGGCGTATCGATCATCAAGGCTCGCATGTCGACCGCGCGCGACGCCGCGGAGGGCCGCGAGCGCAAACAGGCTCGCAAGGAAGCAGTGCGTGTCGGGCAGAATAAGGTTGCGTCGCGATCGGCCCCGATCATCGAGCCGCCTCCGAAGGCTGCGCCGAAGAGCGAGCGCGCGGAGAAGGAGCGTCAGGGCAGGATGTTCGAAGCGCCACATTCCAAAGCGCTGCCACCGCTGAATCTGCTGGATGATCCGCAGGTTTATGAGGCCTCGTTTGCCCCCGAGGCGCTGGAGGCGATGTCACGGCTCGTGGAATTGAAGCTGAAAGATTTCGGCGTGGACGTCGAGGTCGTGGCCGTGCATCCCGGTCCGGTGATTACCCGCTTCGAGATGCGGCCAGCCGCTGGCGTGAAAGTGAGCCAGATCACCGCGCTGTCGAAGGATCTGGCGCGCTCGTTGTCCGCGGTGTCAGTGCGCGTCGTCGAAGTCATTCCCGGAAAATCCGTCATGGGTCTCGAGATCCCGAACCAGAAGCGCGAAGTCGTCACGCTGGGCGAGATCATCAAGTCCAGGGCTTATGACGAGGTTGCCTCGCCACTTGCGATCGCGCTGGGCAAGGATATCGGCGGGCAGCCGATGGTCGCGGACCTGCAAAAGATGCCGCACCTGCTCATCGCCGGCACCACGGGCTCGGGCAAGTCGGTCGGCATCAATGCCATGGTGCTGTCGCTGCTCTACAAGAGCACCGCCGAGCACGTGCGCCTCATCATGATCGATCCGAAGATGCTGGAGCTCTCGGTGTACGAGGGCATTCCGCATCTGCTCGCGCCGGTCGTCACCGACATGAAGCAGGCCGCGAATGCGCTGCGCTGGTGTGTGGCCGAGATGGAACGTCGCTACCAGCTGATGGCGGCGCTCGGCGTGCGCAACATCACCGGTTTCAACCGCAAGGTTAAGGACGCAAGCGACGCCGGCAAGCCGATCAAGGATCCGGTCGCGATGATGCGTGCGTCGAACGATCCGACCTACGACCAACGCACGATCCAGGATCTCACCCCGCTGCCGTACATCGTCGTGATCATCGACGAGCTCGCCGATCTCATGATGATCGTCGGCAAGAAGGTGGAAGAGCTGATCGCGCGTCTGGCGCAGAAGGCGCGCGCCTCTGGCATCCACCTGATCCTCGCGACGCAGCGTCCGTCGGTGGACGTGATCACCGGGCTCATCAAGGCGAACATTCCAACGCGTATCGCGTTCCAGGTTTCCGCCAAGGTGGATTCGCGCACCATCCTTGACCAGATGGGTGCCGAGGCGCTGCTCGGTCATGGCGACATGCTGTTCCTGCCGCCCGGGACTTCGATCCCGACGCGCGTGCATGGCGCGTTCGTGTCAGATGCCGAAGTGCATCGTGTGGTGAACGCCCTCAAGACATCCGCGCCACCAGACTACATCGAGGAAGTGCTGTCCGGTCCGTCGCAGCCCATCCCCGGAATCTCCGGCGAAGAGGAACTCACGGGCGGTGGCGATGCCGAACAGGATGCGCTGTATGACGAGGCCGTCAAGATCGTGACCCAGGAACGCAAGCCATCCATCTCATATGTTCAACGTCGACTGAAGATCGGCTACAACCGCGCTGCACGTCTGCTCGAGGCGATGGAGGCGGCGGGGATAGTCGGTCCGTTGCAGTCCAATGGCGCTCGCGAGGTGCTTGCGCCGCCACCTGCGAGCAACTGATGCGCGCCCTCCTGAAGATCGCGGCCGCCGTACTGGTCTGTGCCGTGGCGCCGTCGCTGCGTGCTGCGGACACCGTCACCGCGCTCGATCGTTACCTGGACGGGCTCACGAGCTGGCGCGCGACGTTCACCGAGTCGATCGTCGATGCACGCAACAAGAAGGTGGGTGCGGGGCGTGGCTCGCTGCTCCTGCAGCGCCCCGGTAAATTTCGCTGGGAACTCGCTCCGGACGACGCCGCCGATTCGGGTCAGTTGCTGGTCGCCGACGGGCGCAATCTTTGGTTCCTCGATCGCGATCTGCAGCAGGTCACCGTGAAGCCCATGGATGCAGCGCTCTCGCAGACGCCCGCGATGCTGTTGTCCGGCGCCGGCAACATACGCGATGCTTTCGCCGTGAGTGAGGCCGGCGAACGCGACGGTCTGTCCTGGGTGCGTGTCGTTCCGCGCAAGGCTGAAGCGGACTTCCGCTTCGCCCAGCTCGGCTTCAAGGGCACGGACCTGAAGCGCATGGTGCTCGAGGACAAACTCGGGCAGACGGCCACGCTGCTGTTCGAAGGTGCCGTGCGCAACGGTCCTGTCGATCCGGCGGCGCTGACCTTCGCGACGCCTCCGGGCGTGGACGTCATCGGCACGCCGGTCAAGACACAGTGAGCATTGCGGCGCCGGGCTTGCGCTACGGGCGATCGTGGTTCATTGCCGGCGTGGTGCTTGCCGCGCTGATCACCATCGCCAGCCTGTTGCCCGCGCAGAAACTGCCGACGGTCGCGATTTCCGACAAGGTCGAGCATGTCATCGCGTTTGCGGTGCTCGCCTTCTGGTTTGGCAGCGTGATCGCGCATCGTGATTTCTTCTACCTTGCCCTTGCGCTTGTCGCCTTCGGCGCAGCCATCGAAATCGCGCAGGGCGCCATGGGACTCGGGCGCCAGTCCGATATCAGGGATCTCGTTGCCGACTGCATTGGTATGGCCGGCGGTCTTGCGCTTGCGTGGACACCCCTGGGCAGCTGGGCGAGCCTGATCGACAAACGCATCGCGGCGCGCCGCGCCAGATGAGCCTGGATCCACAGCGGCCGCTTGCGGATCGCATGCGGCCGCGCACGCTGGATGAATTCGTTGGCCAGCGGCATCTGCTCGCGCCGGGCAAGCCATTGCGCCAGGCCATCGACAGCCGGCGACCGCATTCGATGATCTTCTGGGGGCCGCCCGGGACGGGCAAGACCACGCTGGGGCGTTTGCTCGCTGCATCGGTGGATGCGCAGTTCATCGCGCTCTCGGCTGTGATGGTGGGTGTCAAAGATATCCGCGCCGCGGTGGAGCAGGCGAAGGCGGCGCGCGCTGCGGGTCACGCCACCGTGCTGTTCCTGGATGAAGTGCATCGCTTCAACAAGGCGCAGCAGGATACTTTTCTGCCGTACGTGGAAGACGGCACGCTCGCGTTCATCGGCGCGACCACCGAGAATCCTTCATTCGAAGTGGTGAGCGCGTTGCAGTCTCGGGCACGCGTGTACGTGCTCAAGTCACTCGCGCTCGAGGATCTCAGGACGCTGCTCGCGAGCGCGCTTGCCGACAGCGAGCGTGGACTCGGTGCCCGAAGCATCAGTATCGACGCCGATGCACTGGAGCTGCTCGCGCAGGGCGCGGACGGTGACGCACGACGTGGGCTCAACATGCTGGAGATCGCATCGGATCTGGCGCAGCTGCGCGAAGGCAAGCTCGTCATCACGCAGACGCAGGCGGTCGAGGTGGCTTCCGGTGGTCGGCGTCGTTTCGACAAGGGTGGGGATCAGTTCTACGACCAGATCTCGGCGCTGCACAAGGCGGTGCGAGGCAGCGATCCGGATGCGGCGTTGTACTGGCTGGTGCGCATGCTCGATGGCGGCTGCGATCCCCTGTATCTCGCGCGTCGAGTGGTGCGTATGGCGGTGGAGGACATCGGGCTCGCGGATCCGCGTGCCTGGCCAATGACGCTCGACGCATGGCAGACCTACGAGCGACTCGGCAGCCCGGAAGGCGATCTGGCGATCGCGTGCGCGGTGGTGTATCTCGCCGCCGCACCGAAGAGCAATGCGGTCTACGCCGCCTATCACGCCGCCATGGCGGATGTGGAAAAGTACGGCACGCTCGACGTGCCGGCGCGCTTTCGCAATGCGCCGACGAAGCTGATGAAGCAACTGGGGCATGGAGTTGGCTATCGCTACGCGCACGACGAACCCGGCGCCTTCGTGCCCGGTGAGCGATATCTGCCTGATGAAATGCCCGACCGCAAGTATTATGCGCCGGTGTCGCGTGGCTTCGAGATCCGCATTGCCGAGGCGATGGCGCGACTGCGGGGCGGCACAGTGTCATCAGACAAACCGGACAGCAAAACGTGATCGACCCGAAACTCTTGCGCAGTGATCCCGAAGCCGTTGCCACGAACCTCGCGCGTCGCGGGTTCAAGCTCGATGTGGTCGCGCTGCGCGCGCTCGATGAGCGGCGCAAGGCTCTGCAGATCGAAGCCGATCGCCTGCGCGCGGAACGCAACGCCAAGGCGAAGTCGGTCGGGCAGGCAAAGGCGAAGGGTGAGGACATCGCTCCGCTGCTCGCGGCGAGCGAGCAACTCGGCGCGCAGCTCGCCACGGCGGAGAGCGGCTTGAATAGAGTGCAGGCAGAGCTTGATCAGTGGCAGCTGGGGTTGCCGAATCTGCTGCAGGAGGTGGTGCCAGATGGGCGCGACGAGAGCAGCAATGTGGAAGTCCGCCGCTGGGGAACGCCGCGCGCGTTCGCATTCAAGCCACGCGATCATGTCGAACTCGGTGAGGCGCTCGGTGGGCTCGACTTCGAAGCCGGCGGGCGCGTCGCAGGCGCACGCTTCGTCGTGATGAGGGGTCAGCTCGCACGTCTGCATCGCGCGCTCGCGCAGTTGATGCTCGATCTGCACACGCGTCAGCACGGCTACACCGAGGTGTACGTGCCGTACCTCGTATCCGCGGCGACGCTCACCGGTACGGGACAGCTGCCAAAGTTCGAGCAGGACCTGTTCGCGCTGCGGGCGCCGGAGGGCGGGGCGGGTCATGGTCTGTATCTCATCCCCACTGCCGAAGTGCCCGTGACCAACCTCGTACGCGATCAGATTGTCGAAGCGGTGAACCTGCCGCTGCGCTACGTTGCGCACACGCCGTGCTTCCGTTCCGAGGCCGGCTCGTACGGCAAGGACACGCGCGGCATGATCCGTCAGCACCAGTTCGACAAGGTCGAGCTCGTGCACATTGTGAAACCCGCGGATTCGAACGAGGCGCTCGAGCAGCTCACCTCCCATGCCGAAGCCGTGTTGCAGGCTCTTGAGTTGCCGTATCGCGTCGTCGCGCTGTGCGCGGGCGATATCGGCTTCGGTGCGTCGCGAACCTACGATCTGGAAGTGTGGCTGCCGGCGCAGGACAAGTATCGCGAGATCTCCTCGTGCAGCAATTGCGAGGCATTCCAGGCGCGGCGCATGCAGGCACGCTGGCGCAATCCCGAAACGGGCAAGCCGGAGCCGCTGCATACGTTGAACGGCTCGGGCGTCGCGGTGGGTCGCGCGCTGGTCGCGATTCTCGAGAACGGGCAGAACGAGGATGGAACCATCGCGTTGCCGCAAGCACTGGTGCCTTACTTCGGCGGTGATCGCATCACACGCTAGTGACGCTCGATGGACAACCTAACGCACACCCTGATCGGCGTGGCCATCGGGGAGGCCGTATCGCGCTGTCTCACCGCCAACAGTGGCGGTACGCCGCAGGTCAGCCGCCGCAACCTGCTCGTGACGCTGGGCGCAGCAGGCAGCAATCTGCCCGACGTGGACCTGCTGTGGAGTTACGGCTTCGGCCGCAGCCCCTTGCACTACCTTCTGGAGCATCGCGGCTATACGCACACGATCGTCGGCTGCATCGGGCTGGCGCTGTTGCTGTATCTCGCAGCGATGTGGTGGGCGCAGCGCCAGCGGCTACCGGCTTCGCGGTACGACCGGTTGACCTTCGCCGCCACTGCGCTGTTCGCGGTGTGCCTGCATCTCGGCATGGATGCCTTGAACAGCTACGGCGTGCATCCATTCTGGCCCTTCGACAACCGCTGGTACTACGGCGATTCGCTGTTCATCGTCGAGCCGCTCTACTGGGTTGCCGCTGCACCATTGTTGTTTCTGATGCGCACATGGTTCGCAAGAGGAGCGTTGCTGCTGGCACTGCTCGCTGCCGTCGTCATCGGGTTCTTCATGTATGCGACGCAGACGGGGTGGAGCATTGCGATTGCACTGATCACGATCGGGCTCGTGTTCGCTGGTCGCGCAGTGACTCCACGGGCGGCGACGCTGATGAGCACGAGCAGCATGGCCGGAGTGACGATGATGTTCGTGTTCGCCGGCGTGCTTGCTTCGAATCGCGCTTCGGGCCTTGCCGCAGCTCAGTTCGCGGGCGCGAGAACGCTGGATACTGTTCTGTCCCCCACACCCATGAATCCATTGTGCTGGGACGTGCTGTTCGCACAGCTCGATGGATTCGAGTATCGGGCGCGACGCGCGATGCTCGCCATCGCTCCTGGTGTGCTGCAGGCAGAACACTGTCCGCGCCTCACGATAGCCACCCACACCACTGCGCCACTGCACGAGGTTGCTGCAACCGACACGCCGGCCGTCGCCTGGCTCGGCGAATTCCACGCACCGCTCTCCGTGTTGCAGGAAGTCGCGCTACGATCCTGTGAGATGCGCGAACTCCTGCAGTTCGCGCGCGTCCCGTTCGCTACGCGAACCGGCACTGACTGGATCGTCGGTGATCTACGCTACGACCGCGAAACGGAGCTCGGCCTGTCGGAGCTGCGACTCGGTGTCACCCCCGCGCCTTGCCGGCACAGCGCGCCGTGGAGAGGTCCGCGGGAATCGCTGCTCGAATCACCTTGAGGAGCCAAATCCTGACCGACGAAAAGACGGAGGTCGTACTGGCCGGACGCTGCCTGTGCGGCGCCGTGAAATTCGCGGCAACCGGTGTCGAGACAAAGCACCACGCCTGCCACTGCCGAAT
>JBDSRN010000019.1:0-4360 GCA_039929265.1 Steroidobacteraceae bacterium
CCGCCGCGAGCTGCAGCGAATCCGTGGTCTCCAGCTGATAGCTGGAAAGCTCCAGCACATACAGTTGCGCCGCCGGTTCGACCAGCAGGTCGAGCGCCGGCGGACCGAGATTGCCGCCCGCGCGCACGCGCAGTCCCGCGCGCTGCGCCATGCGCGCGACGAGAGTCGTCACAGTGCTTTTGCCATTGGTGCCGGTGATTCCTGCCACCGGCGCCGCTACTGCTCGCGCAAACAGTTCGACGTCACCGACGATTTCGAGCCCGAGCGCGCGCGCAGTCATGAAGAAATGCCCGGTGAGAGGAACACCGGGCGAAACAACGACACAGTCAGCTTCTTCGAGAAGTTCGACAGCGAAACCGCCACAACGCAGATTCATGTCGGGATCGATGGCGCGCAGCGCCTCCAGCTCGGGTGGCGCTGCGCGCGAATCCGTGCCACTCACATGCCAGCCTCGCGCGCGCAGGTGACGAACGACGGATAGTCCGGTCTTGCCGAGGCCCACGACGATTGCGCGCGGTACACTCATCAACGCACCTTCAGCGTGGCGAGGCCGGCGAGTACCAGCAGCAGGCTGATGATCCAGAAACGCACGATCACTTTCGGCTCGGCCCAGCCCTTGAGCTCGAAGTGGTGGTGGATCGGCGCCATGCGGAAAATGCGCTTGCCCGTGAGCTTGAACGACGCCACCTGCAGGATGACCGACGCGGTCTCCAGGACGAACACGCCACCCATCAAGAGCACGACGACCTCCTGGCGTACGATCACGGCGATCACGCCGAGCGCGGCGCCGAGCGCGAGCGCGCCGATGTCGCCCATGAATACCTGCGCGGGGTAGGAGTTGAACCACAGGAAGCCGAGGCCCGCCCCCACGATCGCCGAGCAGAAGATCAGCACTTCACCCGCGTTGGCGATCTCCGGGATGCCCAAATACGTCGCGAAGATCACGTTGCCGCTGAGATAGGCGAACACGCCCAGCGCGCCAGCTACCATCGCCGCGGGCATGATCGCGAGTCCGTCGAGCCCGTCGGTGAGGTTCACCGCATTGCTCATGCCGACGATCATCAGATACGTCAGCGCGATGAAGCCGAAACCACCCAGCGGAAGCGCGAACTCTTTCAGGAACGGCAGAAACAGCGTGGTGTCGGCCGGAGCGCCGGCGGTGTAATAGAGTGTGACCGCGGCGGCAATGCCGGCCAGCGACTGCCAGGAATACTTGTAGTGTGCAGCCAGACCCCTGGAGTTGCCGACGACGAGCTTGAGGTAATCGTCGTAGAAGCCGATGAGGCCGAATGCGATGGTCACGCCGAGCACGATCCACACGTAGCGGTTGCTCAGGTCGGCCCACAGCAGTGTAGCCATCGCGATGGCCACGATTATGAGCGCGCCGCCCATCGTCGGCGTGCCGGCCTTCGGCAGGTGCGTCTTCGGGCCGTCGTCGCGCACGACCTGGCCGATCTGATAGCGCGACAGCTTCGCGATCATCGACGGGCCGACAAGCAGCGAAATCGCGAGCGCGGACATCACTGCAAGGATCGCGCGCAGCGTGAGATACGAGAACACGCGCAGGAACGTGTACTCGTCCGAAAACTCCCTGGCGAGCCAGAACAGCATCAGTGCGATGCCTCCTGTTTACCTGTGAGCGCCGCGACCACCCGCTCGAGCCGCGCGGAGCGCGAGCCCTTGACGAGCAGACAGACGTCCGGGCCGAGCTGTGCATCGAGCGCGCGCGACAGCGACTCCGTGTCGGGAAACCATTCGCCGCCGGCGCCGAAACCCTCGACGGCGAGCGTCGCGAGTTTGCCGGTCGCGAACAGGCGTTCGATACCGTGTTCGCGCGCGTACTGTCCGACCTGCGCGTGACTGACGCGGGCATGCTCGCCGAGCTCGCCCATGTCGCCGAGCACCAGCCACTTGCGGCTGTGCAGGTCCGCGAGCACGTCGATGCCCGCGCGCATCGAGCTGGGGTTGGCGTTGTAGGAGTCGTCGATGAGCTGCGCGCCGTGGCGCGTGCGCTTCAACTGCAGACGTCCCGGTACCGCGCGCATGCTCGCGAGCCCCGCGGCCACATCGCCGAGCGAGGCACCGGCGCTCACCGCGGCAGCCGCGGCGGCAAGCGCGTTGATCACATTATGGCGACCGCCCAGTTGCAGCTCCACCGGCTGCCGGCCACCCGGCGCCACCAGCAAGAAACACATGCGGAAGCCGTGCTCGTGAATCTCGACGCGAACGTCCTCGGCCCGGTACTGCGCCGAGGCCGACAACCCGAAGCCGACGACCTGCGCACGCGTCATGCCGCGCCACAGATCCGCGTACGAATCGTCCATGTTGATGATGGCGCAACCGCCCGCAGACAGCGCAGCAACCATCTCGCCCTCGGCGTGCGCCACACCATCGAGGCTGCCGAAGCCTTCGAGATGTTCCGCGCCGGCATTGGTGATGAGCCCGATGTCCGGTCGCGCAATCTCCGCAAGCGCGGCGACCTCGCCGGAGCGATTCGCGCCGATTTCGATTACGGCGAAACGATGTGAATCCTGCAGAGACAGCAGGGTGAGCGGCACGCCGATGTGATTGTTGAGATTGCCGCGAGTGGCGAGACAGCTACCGACCTGCGACAGGATCGCGGCGAGCATCTCCTTCACCGTGGTCTTGCCGTTGCTGCCGGCGACGCCGATCAGCGGATGACTGAACTGCGCGCGCCAGCCCGACGCCGCGCGGGTCAACGCGGCCTGCGTGTCGCCGACCACGATCTGCGGCAGCGCGCTGCGCTGTTGCCGGTCGACCAATGCACCCGCGGCACCCGCGCTGAGCGCGTCGCCCATGAACTCGTGGCCATCGAATCGCGGCCCACGCAGCGCGACGAACAGGTCACCGCTGGCAATCTGCCGAGTGTCGCTGCTCACCTGGGTATACGGGCGATCCCCGCCGTGCAGCGTGCCACCGGCAAGCCGTGCGAATTCTTGCAACTGGCGTTTCATCGCGCACTCCGCGCCGCGAGCGCGCTGCGCACTTCGCGCTGGTCGCTGAAGCTGCGACGCGTCACGCCGCTCATCTGATAGTTCTCGTGTCCTTTGCCCGCGATCAGCACGGCGTCGTCAGCGCGTGCGTTGCCGAGCGCGTACGCGATCGCATGTGCGCGGTCATGGATCATCACGGGCCGATGCACGCTGATGCCGCCGCTGATCTCGTTCAGGATCGCTGCGGGTGATTCGCCGCGCGGGTTGTCGTCGGTGAGCACGATGAAGTCGGACAGCTCGTCGGCGATGCGCCCCATCGTGCTGCGCTTGCCGCGATCGCGATCGCCGCCGCAACCGAACACACACCACAGGCGGCCCGTGCAATGCGCCCGCAGCACGCTCAGCGCCTTGAGCAATGCATCTGGCGTGTGCGCATAGTCGACAACCGCAAGCGGCTCGCCGTTGCCGCCGAACACTTCCATCCGTCCCGGTGGCGCGACGCAGTGGCGCAGCGCATCCACCGCCTTCTGCAGCGGCACATTCCAGCCCAGCAGCACCGCCAGCACGAGGCACAGGTTCTCGATGTTGAATTCGCCGAGCAGCGGCGCGCTGACTTCGGCCTCGCCCCAGCTGCTGCGCAGACGGAAGCGCACGCCATCGCCATGCAGACGCAGATCCTCGGCACGCAGGAACTCCGCGCCCTGGATACTCACGCCCGTGCGGCGCGAAACCACGATCAGTCGCGAGCCTGCGGTGCTGCAACGCTGCGCGAGCTCCGCGCCGAACTCATCGTCCACGTTCACGACGCAGATCGCGATGTCCGGACGCTCGAACAGCTTCTCCTTCGCCGCGCCGTAGCGCTGCATGTCGCCGTGATAGTCAAGGTGATCACGCGTGAGATTGGTGAACACCGCCGTATTCATCTGCACGGCGGCAATGCGCTCCTGGTCGAGCGCATGTGAGGACACTTCCATGCTCACGCAGCGAGCCTTCTGTGCGCGCGCCTGCGCGAGCTCGCGTTGTATGCTGACGGCATCTGGGGTCGTGTGCGTGCCCGCGGCGATCTCGCCGGGAAAGCCGCTGCCGAGCGTGCCAATGTAGAAAGTCTTGCGGCCGCAGTGCTGCAGCGCCTGCGCGAGCAGCACTGCCGTGGTGGTCTTGCCGTTGGTGCCGGTGATCCCCGCGATCTGCAACTGTCGCGAAGGCTCGCCGAAGAACCGGTTCGCGAGCTCGCCGGCACGCGCCCCGAGATCCGGCACCGCTGCGACGAAGATCTGCGAATTGAACTGCGGCGGCTGTATGTCGGGCGCAGGCTCCCACAGTACGGCGCGCGCGCCCTGTGTCACCGCCTGCTGTGCAAATTTCAGACCGTGCGTTGTCGCGCCCTTGCACGCGAGGAACGCGGC
>JBDSRN010000020.1:0-13669 GCA_039929265.1 Steroidobacteraceae bacterium
CAGACCGCGAGGATCAAGCCCGCAGAATGAATAGTGTGCGAAGAACAGCGGACCGCCGTAAGGCATACCGAGTGGCAACGCGATATCGTAGTAGGACTTGCCATTGAGAAAGCCCCGACCCGCGGCAAAACCGCGGTGATAGGCGAGCGGCTCGATGGCATGGCGCGGCGAAGACGCCGCCAGAACGTAAGTTATGAGGCATTCATTCCAGCCATGGATCTCGTGATCCAGGGCCCAGCCATTGTACGGACTCCAGTGCCAGTACAGCAGCGGACGGCCTCCCTGGGTGAACCAGTTCCACTCCACATCTTCCCAAAGCGTCGTGATCATGTGCCGCACCGCCTGTTCCTCGGGCGTCTTGCGGGTGAAATACTGCCGCGCGCACAGCAACCCTTGCATGAGCAGGGAGGTTTCCACGAGATCCCCGCCGTCATCCTTGCGCCCGAACGGGATCGTGTCGCCCGAATCGCCGCTGAGAAAATGCGGAAACGTACCGTGGTAGCAGCGTGCACGGGTCAGCAGGCCCAGCATGCGCAGCAGGCGCTCAACGGCTTCCTCACGCGTCACCCACTTGCGCTCAGTCGCAACGATGAGCGCCATGACACCGAAGCCGCTGCCGCCGCTCGCGACGAGGTCATCGACCGGGCCAGCCTTGCGCGCGCGGCGGTCCGGAGCGAGCCCGCTGCCGGGGTGCGCACCATCCCAGAAAAACTGGAAGCTCTGCCGCTGGACTGCATCCAGCAGCGCGGTGTCGCGCAATCCGGCGAGCTGCTTCGGCGTCGCGGCCGCGGCCGTCTTGCTCGATCTGGCCATTGAAGCCTCCTTAACCGATCATCGTAGCTCCTGTTGGTGCTGCAAAGAACCCAATGAGCAGAATCGAGACACTGATCCAGAAGATGACGCTGCCGGAAAAGCTCGGTCAGCTCACCATGACGGCCTCGAGTTACGCCGTCACTGGTCCCGTCATCGCGGGAGATTCCACGGAATCCATCGCCAACGGCACGCTCGGCAATCTGCTCAACATGGTGGGACCGGGCCCTACGCACGAGATGCAGAAGCTCGCCGTGGAGAAGTCGCGACTCGGCATTCCCCTGCTGATCGGGCTCGACATCATCCATGGCCATCGCACGCTGTTTCCTCTGCCCCTCGCCGAGGCAGCCGCGTTCGATCCGCAGTTGTGGGAGCGCAGCGCGCGCGAGGCAGCGAAGGAAGGTGCCGCGGATGGTCTCGCGATGACCTTTGCGCCCATGCTCGACGTGTCGCGCGACCTGCGTTGGGGACGCACCGCCGAAGGGGCGGGTGAGGATCCGTGGCTCACTTCGCAGATCGCCGAGGCGAAGGTGCGCGGGTTCCAGGGCACTGACCTCGCCGCAGCCGATGGGATGGCCGCGTGCGCGAAGCATTTCGTCGCCTATGCGCCCGTCAACGCGGGCCGTGAGTACGCCGCAGTGGATATCTCCGAGCGCACGCTCCACGAGGTGCACCTGCCGCCGTTCATCGCTGCCGTGCGCGCCGGCGTGGCCTCCATCATGCCCTCCTTCACCGATATCGCCGGCATTCCGATGACGGCGCACACGGGGCTCCTGCGCGACTACCTGCGGGGTGAGCTGGGCTTCGACGGCGTGGTGGTCAGCGACTACAACGCGATCGGCGAGCTCATCAGGCACGGCGTCGCAGCGGACCTCGCCGATGCCGCTGCGCTCGCGCTGAATGCTGGCGTCGACATCGACATGATGGCCGATGGCTATCGCAGCGGATTGCCGGTGGCGCTCCAGCGCGGTACCGTCACGATGCAGCAGATCGATACGGCGGTACGCCGCGTGCTCAGGCTGAAGGAGCAGCTGGGGCTATTCGACGATCCCTATCGCCGCGGCACCACGCGCGAAACGGCGCAGGCGCTGCTGGAGCGTCGGGCTCTCGCACGCGAGATTTCGCAGCGTTCGATCGTCCTGCTGCGCAACGAACGCGACGTGCTTCCGCTGTCGGTGACGACGCAGCGTATCGCCGTGCTCGGACCGCTCGCGGACAATCAGGAGGAAATGCGCGGCTGCTGGTCGGCAGCTGGCGATGTCGCCGGGCATGTCACGGTACTCGCCGGTCTGCGAGCAGCCTTGCCAGGGGCGAGCATCACCTGCGCGACCGGCGTGGGGATCAACGATGCGAAGCGCGACGGAATTGCCGTGGCGCTGCAAGCCAGCGACGCTGCCGATCTGATCGTGCTGTGTCTCGGCGAGGCAGCCAACATGAGCGGCGAAGCGGCGAGTCGCGCGTTTCCGGAACTGCCGGCCGGGCAGCGCGAGTTCTCCGATGCCGTGTTCGAACGCGCACACGCGCGCAAAGTTCCTGTCATCGTCGTGCTGTTCTCCGGTCGCCCGCTGCTGGTCGCAGCGCTCGCCGAAAAGGCCGATGCACTGCTCGCCGCATGGTTCCTTGGTAGTGAGGCCGGCAACGCAATTGCGGACGTGTTGCTGGGCAAGGTGTCGCCTGTCGGACGCACGCCGATGACCTGGCCGCGCGCGCTGGGTCAGGCGCCTCTTTTCTTCGGCATGCGTCCGACAGGTCGTCCGGAGAATCCGAAGGATCACTACACGAGCAAATACCTGGACGTCGCGAACGATCCGCTGTATGCGTTTGGGCATGGGCTGACCTACGGACGGTTCATATATTCCAGACTTCGCGTGAGTCCGCAGATCGCCACCCGCGACCAGACGATCGAGGTGGAAGTCGAGGTTCGCAACGACGGCGCGCACGCAGCCGAGGAAACGCTGTTCCTGTTCACGCACGACTGTGTTGCGAGCGTGACGCGCCCCGTCCTCGAGTTGCGCGGCTTCGCAAAAGCGCGCCTGAAACCCGGCGCATCCTGCACGGTCCGGCTCCAGGTTGCGGCGCAGGATCTTTGCCTTCTCGACGCGACCCTGACGGCAGTTTTCGAACCGGGTGAGGTGGAATTGCTGGTGGGACCCAGCGCGGATCGCGCCAGACTGCTGGCTGCGCGAGTTACGCTGAAATGAAGTCCGCGCGCCCGCTGGGAGGGGTTCGCGTGCTCGATCCACCTGCATTCTCGCGGGTCCCTGGGCGGCACAGTTGCTCGGGGGCGCAATTCCAGCCTCCTCTATTGCTACCTGAGTTTGCGCAGGACTTGCTGATGCTTCAAAAAGTAGCGCAATGCGAGCCCGAAGGCTCAGACTATCCCCGTTGCTCGCTTAACCAGGGATTGCCGACCAATGATGACGCGCGTAGTAATCGTCGACGACCATGAGCTCGTTCGCCGTGGCCTCACGGAGTCGCTGGCGGCTCAATCCGACATGAAAGTGGTGGGTGACTTTCCGTCCGGCGCGCCCATGCTGGCGGCCATCGAAGGCGGACTCGCGTGCGACGTGCTGCTGCTTGACTTGTCTTTGTCGGAAGGTTCCGGACTCGATGTCCTGCACAAGCTGCAGGCACAACAGCCGCAAATACCGGTGCTCATCCTCTCCTCGCATGAGGAAGCGCAGTTCGGTGTGAATGTGCTGCGTGCTGGTGCGCGTGGTTTCATCAGCAAAGGCAGCGACGAGGCAGACCTGCTGCGCGCCATCCGGACCGTCGCGCGCGGCAGCAAGTACGTCAGCCCAGAGATGGCGGGCATACTCATCGAGACCAAGGACTCCGACGTGAACTCCCCGCGCCACGACATTCTTTCGCAACGCGAATTCCAGATCTTCATCAAGCTCGCAGAAGGTGAGACGGCGACCCACATCGCAGCCGAGCTTGAACTCAGCGTGAAGACGGTGAGCACCTACCGCACGCGCATCCTCGAGAAGATGCACATGTCGACCAATGCCGACATCGTGAAGTACGCCCTGTCGAACGGTTTGCGGCGCGGCTGACCGCCTCGCCAAGACGCACCTTCGCCAAAATAATCGCCGGCAAGAGCGGGCTTTCCCTGGCATTCGTCGGCAATTTCATCCTCGGCATTTCCAATCCAGCGCCAGTGTCGATCTGGGTTGTTTCATTCATGCTTCGCGTTATAAAAAGGCGCTGACCTCCTTACTCGCGTCTGTTTTTACTCTTATTATCAATGATGTTGCTGCTTTTACTCGACTTTACATCTTAACGGCTATATCGACGCGAGACGCCATCAGGCGCGCGCCTTGCGCCCCGCCATCCCATTCTGCCGCTTCGGCCTGGCGAGAGCCTGCGACTCCGCGCCGCCTTCGCCGGCTGCACCGTGATAACTCACCCGCGCATCGGGAGGCAGGGTGCGTGGGCTGGCATTCTTGTTGCCTTCGATGCCGCCACGCGGCCGCTTCTTCTGGTTCATGAGGCACCTCGTTTGCGATTTGCAGTCTTCAGGATGCCGTGCGCTCGAGCCTTGAGATGTCAGCCACATCCGATACCCACGTAGGCAACTGACAGTAAACCGGCTGGTCTATCATCGCGCCGATGAAAATCTATTCCTGGAACGTCAACGGCATTCGCGCGGTATTGAAGAAAGGAACGTTGCAATCGTTCCTTGCGGAGCACCAACCCCACATCCTGTGCCTCCAGGAAACCAAGGCCGAGCGCGGCCAGGTCGAGATCGACGTCAGCGGTTATCACGAATACTGGAACTCGGCGGTGAAAAAAGGCTATTCGGGCACGGCCATTTTCACCAGGGAAAAGCCGATTGCAGTGATCAACGGGCTGCCGGAAGAATTCGCGAGTCGTTATAAATTCGCAGACGAACTGGAGCGTGACAGCGCAGCGGAGGGTCGCGTCATCGCGGCCGAGTTCGAGAAATTCCATGTCGTGACGGTGTACACGCCGAACTCAAAGGACGATCTCAGTCGCATCCCGTTGCGCCTCAATCAATGGGACCCCGCCTTCCTCGCCTACTGCCAACTGCTCGAAAAGAAAAAACCGGTTATTTTCTGCGGCGATCTCAATGTCGCGCACACCGAGCTCGACCTCGCAAATCCGAAACCCAATCGTGGCAAGAAGGGTTTCACCGACGAGGAGCGCAAGGGATTCCAGAACATGATCGACGCAGGCTTCGTCGACACGTTCCGAATGTTCACGCAGGGCAATGGCCACTACTCATGGTGGAGCCACTTCGCGAACTCGCGGGCCCGCAATATCGGATGGCGAATCGACTACTTCCTGGTTTCTTCGCAGCTGAGCAGATCGGTGCAAGCAGCACAGATCCACGCCGATGTCATGGGAAGCGACCACTGCCCTGTGAGCGTCACGATCGACCTGGTATGAGACGGTCAATATGGAACTTGTCGCCGCCTGGCCAGTCCTTGTGTCAGTACCGGCGATGCCCAGGGCGACGCCCGCCTTCACACCCGGGCTCGATGCTCTGATGACCTTGCTGATCGCGCCGCGCAATGCGTGCCACGCCTATCTCCAGCATCCCCCTCGTGGTGAAGGACCCGGAAAAGTGGCGCAGCGATACAGTCCCGTTCCAGGAATTCAAGGCGACCCGGTGAGGTTTCAGGCCTTCCTGACGAACTTCAGCGATACACCGTTCATGCAATAGCGAAGCCCCGTCGGCTTCGGACCGTCATCGAAGACGTGCCCGAGATGCGCATCGCACTGCGCGCACAGGACTTCGGTACGTGTCATGAACAGAGTTTTGTCCTCATGCGTCGATACGTTCTCCTTCGCAATGGGCTCCCAGAAGCTCGGCCAGCCGGTCCCGGAATCGAATTTCGTGGCGGAACTGAACAGCGCGTTGCCGCAGCAGATGCAGCGGAACAAACCGGTGTCGTGCACCTTGTCCAACGGGCTGGAGAAGGGTCGTTCGGTGCCCGCCTTGCGCGCGACGGCAAAGGACTCGGGCGGCAGCAGCGCTTTCCATTCCGAGTTGCTCTTCACGACCTTGTTCACTTTCGACGGACCGAGCCTCGCGCCAGCTTCGTTGAACAGGACGAGCGTGACCTGCGCAGGTTCTGCCGCAGGTGCGACTCGCAACGCGAACGCCCCGACCGTGCCGAGCAACGATAGCGACAAAGTTCTGCGATTGATCATGATTGCCTCAGCGTAGTGAGCCGTTGGTTGCAAGTGCCCTGGTCTGATACAGCTTCGGCAACAGGCGCTGGAAGTTGCGCACCTTCGGCAGATCGTTGATGACGATGTACGGGTCGGTCGGATTGTCGAGCAGGAAGTCCTGATGGTACTTCTCGGCGGTATAGAACGCCTTCAGCGGATCGACGCGGGTGACGACACCCTTCGGATATACTTTCGCACCGTCGAGCTGCGCGATGTACGCCTGCGCAACCTTCTGCTGCTGCGCGTCGGTATAGAAGATCGCGGAACGGTACTGCGTACCGCGATCCGGACCCTGCCGATTCAATTGCGTCGGATCGTGCGCGACCGAGAAGAACACCTGCAGAATCTCGCCGTACGAGACCAGCTTCGGGTCGTACTCGATCTGGACGGCTTCGGCGTGACCGGTGGCACCCCGGCTCACGGCTTCGTAGCTTGCGGTTTTCCTCTCGCCGCCCGCATAGCCGGACAGGACCTGTTTGACGCCATTGAGATGCTGGAAAACCCCCTGCACACCCCAGAAGCAGCCACCTGCCAGCACCGCGGTCTGCGTCGCGCCCGCGACCTTGGGGCTGTCCACAACCGGAGCGGGAATGACGACCGGCGCCTCGGCGGCGCCCGCTACCAGCGGCGTGCCAATCATGGCGAACAGCCATGCCATCCCCAGCAGTTTCCGCAAGTTTTTCAAGTGAGCGGTCTCCGTACAAGCGGCACAAGAATGATCTGTTTTGGACGCTGTGGCAAAGCAAAAGTTCGTTCTCACACCCTTGGGCCGTGCCTCGGCATTGCAAGTCCAAACACGTCACGCGGGCCCGCGCCGGCCGGAGAAAATGCGGAGCATGACTAGTCGCCTGTTACCGATCGCGTTCTTTTCGTGGCCTTGCTCTGCGGTTGCGCCCCGCAGGCTCCGCCCCCACCTGTCACCGCCTCCGCCTCCGGCCAGTTTCTTCAGCGTGCAGCCGGCCTGCTCGAGTTGATGCAAGGCCAGATCGAACCTTCGCCGAAAATTCCTGTGGAATGCGGTGTCCTCGAAGAACACGCTCAAGGGCACCCATGCAGGGAAAAAACGGCGCGATGCGCCGGGACCTCGCGCCTACACGCCCGAGCGCGCGCGCAGGAAATCGATGCCACCCGTCCGACTATTGCCGCGTTCGCACGCGACATGCAGGAAAGCGCACTTGCAACGGTGGCGAGTGCGGACAAGCGCAGCGTCGATGATCTGCTCAATGCGGACGGAGCGATCGCCGAAGCCTGCGAGCAATGCCACAAGCACTTCTGATATCCATAAGCACCGGCGGGCGATGCGCCGCCCGATGCGGGGTGACGAATCTCAGGACGCTGCCACCAGCAGCGATCCGATCACGATAAGTGCGACACCGAGCGCAAGCTTCGCGTTCATCGGTTCACCAAGTATCAGCACGCCGAGCAGCACGGCGATGACGACGCTGAGTTTGTCCAGCGGCGCCACGCGTGAGGCTGGCGCAAGCTGCAGCGCGCGGTAGTAACACAGCCACGAGATTCCAGTCGCCAGCCCGGAAAGGACCAGGAACCACAGGCTACGCATTCCGATGCCCGCCACCGGTACCCACTCGCGCCGCACGCTGACCACGCACGCCGTGAACAGTGCGATGACGAGCACGCGCAGCAACGTTGCGAAATTGGAATTCACTGCCGCCAAACCCAGCTTGCCGAACAGTGCGGTCAGACCCGCGAACAGCGCGGAACCCAACGCATAGCCCCACCACGGAATCGGGTTCATGCACCCACGGTAGCAGTGCCGCGACGGATTATGTAGCGGAGGCCGTCCCGTGATTGATTTGTGCGGGAATTGCGTCTGTGCCTGCATGAGAATCAGTATGTCGTACACCTGCCTCGTGGCTGCGCTGGCTTGCGCCGCACCGCTCGGCGCCCGGGTACTCCCGAGCATCACCTCGCAGACAACGCCCACGCAGGAACAACGACCTGCTGGGTTACCATCGGACGCGGTTTTGCAGGAAACCAAAGCCGTGATCGGTCGCATCGACTTTGATGCCATCAACCTGTTCGACACGACGCGCGCCGAGGAGAACACCTCGCTGTTCCGCCTCGCCAATCGTGCCCACATCAGCACGCGCGAGCATACGGTTGAGAAGCAGCTGCTGTTCAAGTCCGGCGACGTTTACGACTCGCGCTTGCTCGAAGAATCCGAGCGCATCCTGCGCACGACGCGCTATCTGCTCGACGCGCACATCCGGCCCGTCGCATACCACGACG
This sequence comes from Steroidobacteraceae bacterium, assembly GCA_039929265.1. Taxonomy (GTDB): domain Bacteria; phylum Pseudomonadota; class Gammaproteobacteria; order Steroidobacterales; family Steroidobacteraceae; genus ZC4RG30. Next base: position 8,263 of record JBDSRN010000020.1, read on the forward strand.
GCATTGTCGACATCGAAGTGACGACACAGGACGTGTGGACCTTCAACCCGAGCGTCACCTTCGGTCGCAAGGGCGGCGTGAACAGCTCGGGATTCGAGCTGCAGGAACTGAATCTGCTCGGGCTCGGCACCCAGCTCGGCGTCGGCTTCAAGTCGAACGTCGATCGCGATTCGAAGTTCATCCAGTATCGCGACCGGCATGTCGGATCATCCTGGTGGGAGGTCGCGGGCAGGTATGCCAACAACAGCGATGGCCGGTTGACGGAGCTTGCCGCGCAGCATCCCTTCTACGCGCTCGACACACGCCGCGCCGGCGGTGTCGTGCTGAGCGACGACCAGCGCATCGACTCGCGCTACGACCTCGGAGAAATCACCGATCAATATGCAACGCATGCCAAGCTCGCCACGGCGTGGTGGGGCGCTTCGAATGGCTTGCGCGACGGCTGGACGCGCCGCTGGAGTCTCGGTATCACCCGCGATGAACATACGTTCGACACGCTGGCCAATACGCTGCTCACCCCCGCAGATCGCCGCCTCACGTATCCGTGGGTGGCTGCGGAGTGGCTACAAGATGATTTCCATACGGAGCGCAATCGCGATCAGATCGACCGGACGGAGGACTATTCCCTGGGCTGGCACGTGCGCACGCAAGTCGGTTACGCGAGTAGCTCGCTGGGGTCGGATCGCAACGCAGTCGTCTTTCAGGGCAGTGCGACGAAAGGCATGCGGCTGTCGGATCGCCAGACAGTGCTGCTCGACGCCTATACCGATGGCCGCTACGAGCGCGGCGGCTTCGCAGGCACGCAGACTGGCGGGCAACTTCGCTGGTACCTGCGCGAGTCCCCGAAACACCTGTCGTTCATGACGATCTCTGCCGACGTGGGCTCGCGACTCGACACGGACCAGCAGATCCTTCTGGGCGGCGAGACCGGGCTGCGCGGGTATCCACTACGCTACCAGAACGGCAAAGGACGCTGGCTGTTCACTGCGGAGCAGCGTTACTTCAGCGACTGGTTCCCGTTCCGTCTGGTCAACGTCGGGGCCGCCGCATTCTTCGATGCAGGTGGCACATGGGGTGGAAGTTCCCAGGGAAAACTCGAGGACTTCGGACTGGGCCTGCGCCTGGGCGGCAACCGCTCCGCCGAAGGCAATGTGGTGCATGTCGATCTCGCCTATCCGCTCGACGGCGATCGTTCCGTGAAAAAGCTGCAACTCACAATAGAAACCAGGCACCGGTTCTAACGGCCGGCCCCGATTGATTTTCGCCAAGGTCACGTCCAATGTCATCGGGAACCACGGGAACAACCAGATGACGCTCGACCAGGAAATGGTTGCTGCCATGCGCGCCGGCGACGAGCGAGCTTTCGACCGGTTTTTCCGGGACTATTCCCCGCGCCTGTACCGTTTCGTGCTGCCGCGATTGCGTCGCAACGAGTCCGCTGCCGAAGAGGTGTGCCAGGAAGTGCTGGGCCGCGCGATGCGCCGCATTGACAGCTGGCGCGGCGAAGCCGCCCTGTTCACCTGGTTGTGCCAGATCGCGCGCAACGAGATCACCGACTACTGGCGTCGCCGCCGTCGCCAGGACCAGATGGAAGTCTTCGTCGAGGACGATCCCTCGATAGCCGCCGCGCTCGAGTCGATCGAAACCGACTTGCACCTGCAGCCCGAGCAGCAGAACTCACGCGTGGAGCTCGTACGGCTCGTACAGGTCGCACTGGACCATCTTCCAGCGAACTACGGCTATGCGCTCGAGTGGAAGTACATCGACGGTCATTCGGTTGCCGAGATCGCAGAGCGCCTCGGGCAAACCAGCATTGCGACCCAATCGCTGCTGGCACGCGCACGCACCGCGTTCCGCGACGCATTTACGACGCTCAATGGCGGATCGCTCGGCGATCTGCTGCCATTTCAGATCCAGGACCAGGCGAATCGATCATGACGGACGAAAAAGACCATGTCGGTTCCCTGTTGCGGGCAGCGGGTCGCCGGATCGAGCCTTCTCCCGAAGCGCTGGTGCGGATGCGCGCCCATGTACATGGCGAATGGCAGGCAACCCTCGCCGCGCGCAAACACCGACGCTGGTACGCGCTCGCCGCCTCGGTGCTGGCGGTGGTAGGTGCGGGCACGTTGTTCCTCGCCATACGTGAACAGGTGGCGCCAGCCAAAACCGGACAGATCATCGCGGCACGCATCACGCACGGTGGCGAGTTGCTGGCCATCGATCGTAACGGTGTCGAGACCAGCGCGGACAGTGATCCCGAGCTCGTGGCAGTCGGAAATCGCGTGCACACGGGCGCGAACGCCGGTGCGCTGCTGGTCCAGCTGCCGCGCGGCACGACGACATTGCGCATGGATCGCAACAGCACGCTCGAGTGGCTCGCGCCGGATCGACTGCGATTGGTGAGCGGCAGGCTCTATGTCGACACCGGCCATGCAGCAGCTGGTGCCGCGAAGCTGCGCGACCCGCTGGTGATCGAGGCCGCAGGTGCGCGCATCGAACATGTGGGCACGCAGTTCGTCACTGTAGTGTCGAAGGACCTGGTGACGGTGGGTGTGCGCGACGGTCTCGTGAAGGTGATGACCGGCGCGATCAGCGAACAGCTGGCGCGCGGGGAGCGCGCAGCGATTCGCTTCGATGCCAGTCAGCACGCGGCAATCCAGCGCGAGCCATTTGCGACGTCGGGCGAAGGCTGGCGTTGGGCCGACGAGCTTGCGCCACGCCTGTCCATCGAGGGGCGGGACCTGGTGGTTGTGCTGCGCGCACTCGCGTACCAGGCCGGCCTCACGCTGAACTTCGCGAACGCGCAGATCGAAGCCGACGCGCGCGGCACGATACTGCATGGTCCTGCGCTCGACATGGCGCCGGACGCGGCGCTGCAGGCAATCCTGGCCACGACTTCGTTCCGCTCGAGCAAGCAGGCGGGCGCGACCGGCGAGCTCCTCATCCAGCCGCGCTGACCAGCCGATCGACGTAGAATGACTGGATGAGTCTCCTGCTGCGCATGGCAGTCGCCCTGCTCTTTGCTGCTGCGCAGTTCGCTTCCGCCGCGACGCCCGCGAACTACGCCGGCCGGCAAGTGAGCGAGGTGCTGCGCAGTCTCTCGCGTAGCGAGCTGCAGTTCGTGTTCAGTTCACAATTACTGCCCGATTCGCTGCGCGTGCAGCAGGAACCGGAACGCGGCGATTCGCTCGCGACCGCACGCGCAATCCTCACTCCGCACGGCCTGACACTCGACAAGCTGCAAACCGGATTATATGCGGTGGTCGCGCTGCCAGTGGCAACGGCGTCGCCAGTGCCCACGGAACGCGCAGTCGAAGCACTGCGCGAAGTCATCGTCGCCGCGAGCCGCTACCGCATCGGCGAAGTCGGCTCTTCACTGTTCGCGCTGGATCGTGCCGATTTCGATTCGCAACCGGGCATTGGTTCGGACCCCGTGCGAGAGCTCGGCCGACTGCCGGGCATCACCAACGACAGCATCTCGGCGCAATCGAACGTGCGCGGTGGCGAAACGGGCGAGGTGCTGATGCTGCTCGACGGCTATCCGTTGCGACGCGCGTTTCACCTGTCTGGCTACCAGAGTCTGTTCAGCGTGCTCGACGCCGGCATCGTGCGTGGCGCGGACGTTTTCACTGGCGGGTATCCAGCGCGCTACGGCAATCGCATGGCTGGCGTGTTCGATTTCCACACTATCGATGGCTTCGCGCTGCCGCAGCGTTCCCTCGGCATCGATTTCTTCAACGCATCGGGGCGCACCGCCGGGCAGTGGCGCTCGCTCGACTACGTGGCGTCGGCACGTGTCGGCACGCTGTCACCGCTCTTGCACGCGTTCGCTCCGAGCGCCGGTGATCCGCGGTACACGGATGCCTACCTGAAGATGAGCCACGGCAGCGCAGACGCACTGCGCCTCACCGGCAACGTGCTCTGGTCGCGCGACGAGCTTCGGCTTGCCGACCGCAATCGCGGCGAGCAGGCCGAATTCGAGGATCGCTTGCGCTATCTCTGGCTGCGCGCCGATCGCAACTTCACGCCGGCACTCGCAGGCAGCGTCTGGTTCGGTCAGAGTGCCATTCAGAGCTTTCGCGAGGGAACGGTTGCCAGCGCCAGCATCGCGAGCGGCAGCGTGCAGGATCGCCGTACCTCGACTATCTGGGATCTGCGTGCGTTCGTGCAATGGCAGTGGCGCGAGCATCACATCCTCGAGGCCGGCGGCGAATTCACCCAGGAGCAGGCGCGCTATACGTATGCGTCAAGCGCGCGCTTCGCGCCCGCGGTACAGCAGTTGTTCGGCATCGCTGCCGGTTTCGACCGCGCTGCCGATCTCACCCCGCATCGCCGCCGCAGCAGCCTGTTCGTCGCACACCGATGGCAACTCACACCCGCGCTCACCTCCGAGTTCGGTGTGCGCGGCCAGGCGATCGTGAGCACGGGGCTGGAGGCGGATTGGGTGGTGGAACCGCGCTTCGGACTGCGCTGGCAGATGACGCCGCGCACGCGCCTCAACATCGGCTGGGGCCGGTTCCATCAGGCCGACGAAGTACACGAGCTGAAGATCGAAGACGGGCTCGACAATTTTCCCGAGGCGCAACGCTCGGACCATCTGATCGCCGGAATCGAACACGAGCTCGGCACTGCGTTCTCGCTGCGCGCCGAGCTGTTCAGCAAGCGCCAGACTGATCCGCGTGCGCGCTACGAGAATCTGATCAATCGCCGCACACTGCTGCCGGAGATCGCGCCGGACCGCGTACAAATCCTGCCCAACGACGCTGCGCTCGAAGGAATCGAGCTTTCCGGGCAATACCGCGGGGGTGGCTGGCGCAGCTGGATGTCGTTGAGCTTTTCGCGTGCCGAGGACGCGACCGACGGCGTGCACATTCCGCGCAGCTGGGATGAGACCTGGAGCTTCAACGGCGGTGCCCGCTGGGAGCGCGGAGCCTGGGTGCTCGGCGGCAGTCTGGCTGCGCATCGTGGCTTTCCCACCAGCGTAGTGGTCAATAGCAGCGGACCGCAACTCACGGCCCGCAACAGCGAACGACTCGGCAATTTCCTGGAACTCAACTTGCGCGCGCAGTACACCCAGCCCGTCTCGCTCGGCTCGCTGCACTACAGCTTCGAGCTGCTCAATGCGACCTATCAGTTCAACCAGTGCTGCATCGAGCTGCAGTTCGGGCCCCAGGGCCTGTACGGCCGCCGGCTGCGCGGCCTGCCGTTGTTCCCCTCGCTCGGAGTCCGGTGGGAGTGGTGAGCGATTGATTTGCCGGTGCGACTCGTCGCACATGGCATATGCACGAATCCATCGCCGGGACCTCCCGCAGCCTGCTCGCGCGACCGCCGCGCGCGTCGAACACCATGGGCCTGCGCAGCTTCCGGGAACGGCACCTGCTGTTGCCCGCGTGTCTGTTCCTTCCCG
>JBDSRN010000021.1:0-2268 GCA_039929265.1 Steroidobacteraceae bacterium
TCGAGCGGCTCGAGCGCGCGAATCAGCACCGCCGCCCCCCGGCCGGTCACCGCGTTGACGCAGAAGTGCAGGCCGTAGATGAAATACACGTAGGCCAGGCCCGCGGCGCCGAACATCACCTCGGTGCGTGCCGTGCGTCGACCGCGCGCCGAATGGGCGGCGAGGTCCTGCGGACCCTGATAGGCCTCGGTCTCGACGATGCGCGCGATGCGCAGTCCGCGCGGTGCCGCATGCACGAGATGCATGCCGATGAGATCGGCCGCTACGGCCAGCGTGTCGCGCGCGTAGAACGCGCGCGGCAATCTCGTTGCAATCTCAGCCATAGTTGAGCGCGCTGCGCAGCGCCAGTCCCTGCCAGTTGAATGCAGGCACCATAGCCAGATCGATCAGCGTCGCGAGCGCGATCACCTTGTGGCCGGAATCCCTGCACAACTGCGCCGCCGCGGTGAGCGTGCCGCCCGTGGCGCACACATCGTCGACGAGCAGCAGGCGGCCGCTGCCGCGCTGCATCTCGAGAACCGCCGAGCCGTACTCGAGCTGGTAGCCCACGGACACCACGGGCGGCGGCAGCCGTCCCGCCTTGCGTACGAGAACGAAACCCTTCCCGCGGAGCACCGCGAGCGCGGCACCGAGAATGAAGCCCCGCGATTCGATGCCTGCGATGGCATCGACCCCACGCCATTCGCTGTCGTCCAGCAACGCGTCCAGCGCAGCAAGCGTCGCGGGCAGGTGATCTCGCAGCAGGGGGCTGATGTCGCGAAACAAAACGCCCGGCTTCGGGAAGTCCGGGATGTCGCGAATGAAGGTCTTGAGGTCGGTCACGCGCTTCAGCTTACGGAAATTGGTCGCGACGCGCGATGATGTCAGCGCTTGTCCTGACTTTTTTCCTGAGCCTCGCGCAGACGCTGCTGTGTCGCATGCAGTTCGTGCAGCACCTTCTCTAATTCGAAGCGCTGACGCTCCAGTTCGGCCGTTTTGCGCGCGACGATCTGCTCGAGCGCAACGGATTCTGCGGCTGAACGCGCTGTGCTCGACGGAACGCCGTCAATGCGCCGCCGGAGCAATGCGATCACTTTGTCGCGCGCGGCGATCGTGCGTTGCAGTTCCTGGACCTCGAGAGGGTTGGAACTGGTGCCGCAATAGGCACAACGCGCTTGGTTCGAAGAGGCTTTGTCATTCATCCGTGAAACCTTGGCTGAAGCAGCTGACCGATATCCTTTTCGGGGTGGTCCTGAGGCAGCTTAACCTACGGCATCTCCCGGAATCCCGAGTAGTTCACACCTTGGCGCATGCAGAGTGCACAGCGGTGGTGCTGGGGGCGCACGGAAGCCTGCATGGCCACGGCGAGCTCCCGTCCCAGATCGAAACGCGAGTCATCATCCGTGAGCGGGCAGGCCTGGAAACGAAGCTCTCCGTCGCGTCTCAACAGCATGCGGCCGGTGCTGCAGCAGGCATCGCTGCGTGGCGCAAATATAGGCAGGTCGGCAACCGGTACCGGTTGCGAGCCCGGTCGCCCGAGCTCGGGCAGCTCGATCAGCTGCAATGCAGCGGGCAGCCCGTTGCGCTCGAACAGTTTCGCGAAGCGCGCGGCGCTGCCCGGATCCTGCTGACAGGCCACGCTCACTGCGAAGCCCGCCTCACGCAGCAGCTTCAATCCCTGCAGCGCCTTGCGGAAATTCTTCGGTCCACGCGCGGCGTCGTGGCGGGCCTCGTCCGCAAAGTCGATGCTCACGCGAAACGACAGGGGTTGCGGCTGCGCCGCGAGCACTGCGAGCTGCTGGCTGCGACGGATGAGCGGCGCTGTTGCGTTGGTCAGAACGAGGGTGGGGAGCAAGGTGAGCGCGAACGTCAGCATCGGTACGATCTCGCGCGCCGTGAGCGGCTCCCCGCCGGTGAAAATGAAGCGCTGTGCGCCAGCTGCCATTGCCTGATCGAGCACCGGCTTGATCTCGGCGAGCGTGAGCGCCTGCAGGCGCGTGTCAGCGGGCTGCGAGCCCTCGTGACAAAACGGACAGCTGAGATTGCACGCGGTGCCGGTGTGCACCCAGAGTTCGCGCAGCGCAGTGAGCGGGATTGCACTCATGCTCCATTGTAAGGCTTCGCAGTCTTGCGAGCAGGCGAGCTGCTTGAGCTGATCGAGAATTTCGACCAGGCGCTGCGCATCGTGGATCACCATGCAGTCAGGATGGACTGCTGCAAGCGATCCGTGAGCAGTGAGCGACTCGCGAGACCGGTGAGCTCGTCGTAATTGGCCGGCTGCTCGATGCG
>JBDSRN010000022.1:0-19645 GCA_039929265.1 Steroidobacteraceae bacterium
GAGTTTCGTGCTGTGCTACTTCGACGAGAGCGTGCAGCACGATCGCTGGGGCTGCCTGCACGCGGACGATCATCGTGCCGAGCTCGCGGCATTGGCGAGCCTGCTGCTGGAAGACCCTTCGGTGGCACTGGTCGTGAAATCCCAGTTCGAGCGCAATTCCCCGAGCCGGCTGTACGCGGGCGATGCTCTGTTCGAACGCGCACGCGCGACGGGACGGTATGTCGAGCTGTGCGTGGGGAGTCATCGCAACATCGTGTTCCCGGCCGAGGCGGCGCTGAGTGCCGATCTGTGCATCGGGCATCTGATCGGGGCTACTGCCTCGCTCGAAGCCGCGCTCGCAGGCGTGTGTTCCGTGCTCCTGAATCCCACCGGTCTGCGCACTGATTGGGATTCCATCTATGCGCGTGCCGACATCGTGTATCCCTCGATGCAGGCGCTTCTCGAAGCGATAGTGGCCGCGCGTCGCGGTGGTACGACGCACGCGTCGCTCGGAGACTGGTCGACGATCCTGCCGGAGTTCGACGGCTTCCGTGACGGGCGCGCGGCGCAGCGTTTGCGCGAGCTGATCGAGCGTTGTGTGCGCCCGGAGCAGTGCGCATGAGAGTCGCAATCACGGGCGCGTGCGGACTGCTCGGCGCCCATCTCGCCGCAGCGTTTTCCGCGCGGCACACCGTGACCGGTTTCGATCGTCATGCCTGGTGGGGCGAGCGTCCGATCCGTCTGCACACCGGCGACCTCGCCGATCCGAAGGCCCGTGCCGCATTCATCGAGGATGCGCAGCCGGATCTGTTCATCCACTGTGCGGCGCTGGTCAACGTCGATGCATGCGAAGAAAACCCCGCCGCCGCCTATGTCGCCAACGGCGAGCTCACTGGCCTGCTCGCGCGCGCTGTGCCGAAGCATTGCGTGTTCGTATACATAACGACCGATGGCGTGTTCCGCGGCGATCAGCCGCTGCAACGCGAATCGGATCTGCCTTGCCCGCGCACGGTGTATGGCAGATCGAAAGTGCACGGCGAATGGGAGACGGAACTGGCGACGCCCGAGCATCTCATCGTGCGCACGAATTTCTACGGCTGGTCGTCGGGCGTAAAGATGACGTCGGGCGAATGGTTGTACCAGGCGCTGACCCGGCACGAGCCGATCACGCTGTTCGACGATTTCTGGTTCACGCCGATCTATGTAGTGGACCTGGTGCAGCGAATCCTCGCGTTGCTGGCCGCGCGCAAGCGAGGCATCTTCCACGTGGTAGGTGGCGAGCGCGTCTCGAAATTCGACTACGGCGTGCAGCTCGCGCAGGCGATCGGCGTGGAGCTCACTGCGGCGCGCCGTGGTTCGATCGATTCGGCGGCGTTGCGTGCGCCGCGTCCGCGCGACATGTCTCTGGATGCTTCGGCTGCCACAGCCGCCACGGGGCTCGTCGCGCCGGGCTGCCGTGAAGGGTTGCGGCGCTTCATCGCCGACCGCGGTTCGAGCCTGGAGGCGCGGGTTGCCCATTTGAGCGATCCGTAGCTGCGACGATGAAAGGGTTTCTGCCGACTGCCGGCAACAAGGCGTGGTTCATCGCACCCACGCTCGTCGGGGCCGCGCTGCCGTTGCTGACGCTGCCGCTGATCACGCGCACCATCGATCCGACCGACTACGGCTACTGGGTGCTTGCGTACTCGTTCGCCGCGTTCGTCAGCGGCGTAGGCAATTTTGGTTTGTCCATCGCCTACGAACGCAATTTCTACGAGTTCACCGACACGCGTACCAACGCGGCACTGTTGTGGACCACGGTGAGCTTTGTGGTCCTGTTGCTCGGGTTGTTCGTCACCACGACCTGGCTGCTGCGCGACAGCCTGTCGGTGCTCGTAATGCGCGCACCGGCGCATGCCGAGCTGCTCGCCTGGACGGTGACTGCCGTCGCCGTCGGAAGCATCAAGACTTATTTCCTCCTGCACTTGCGCAACAACGGCAATGCACGCGCCTTCGCGTTTTTCAACATCGACGAGAGCCTCACCGGTGCGATCGCCACTGTCGTGCTGGTGGTGTTCCTCAAGGTCGGCGTGCTGGGGCTTGCCTGGGGCCCACTGATCGCGAGCAGCCTCGTGCTCGGGCTGCTGGTGCTGCGCTTCGTGCGGCGCGTGCCGATCGTCTGGCAGTCGGCGCCGCTGGTGGCGTCGCTGCGCCTGAGCCTGCCGCTGCTGCCACGCATCCTGCTCGGGGTGGTTGGCACCCAGTTCGACAAATGGATCGTGGGATACGTCGGAACGTCTGCGGGCGCGGCGGTGTACGCCATCGGACAGCGACTGGCGAACAGCGTGTTTTTGCTAGCCACCGCGCTCGAGAACGCGTTCCAGCCTCGCACCTACCGGCTGATGTTCGATGGTGGTCCGGCTGCGGGCGCGCAGATCGGCCGCATGCTGACGCCCTATGTGTACCTCATCGTCGCGTTTGCAGTGGCGATGGCCCTGTTTGCCGAGGAGGCGATCTTCCTGCTAGCCGACCGGTCGTACCGTGGGGGGGCGATCGTTGCCGACATCCTCGTCCTGCATTTCGCGCTGATGTTCTTCGGGAAGCAGCCGCAGCTCACGTTTGCGCGGCGTTCGGATCTCAATTCGCTGATCGGCATCCTGTCCCTGGTTCTCACGGGAACAATCACTGCCGTGTTCGCGGTGCACTGGCTGGCGGTCGGCGCCGCCGTAGGCACGCTGCTGGCGGGGGCTCTGAGCACGGGAATTTTCCAGGCCGTCAGCCAGCGCTACTATCGAATAGAATACGAGTGGCGCACGCTGCTGGGGCTGTACGGATATCTCGCGGTCTGTTGCGTACTCGCCGTGTTTCGACCTTGGCAGGGGGTTTCCTTGGGTCTGGTTCTCGTCATCAAGAGCGCGCTGCTCGCGGCGCTCCTGTACGCCGGCTGGCGTCGAGGATGGCTGCGCCGGGATGGCCTGGGCGCCTGATGCCCGCCGGACGGAGCTCAATTCACTGGTTGCTCAGCACTGCCAGGCACTGGTTGAGTCACCATCGCGGTCGCTGGCGCGCGTTTCGTAGATTCGGCGTCGTGCTGCCGCCTGGCGCGGTGATCACGCACGCGGATGCCATCCGGATAGGGGCTCGCTTCGGCATCAGCAGCGGTTGCCGGCTGATCTGCCAGGATCCGGACAAGGGCAGCCGCCTCACCATCGGCGATGATGTCCTCCTCAACACGGGAGTGCTTATCAACGCGGACTGTGGTGGCCGGATCAGCATCGGCAACAAGGTGCTCCTGGGTCCCAACGTCGTGATCCGTGCCGCGGGGCATCGCTTCGATGACAAGCAGCAGCCCATCCTCACGCAGGGGCACGAAGCGGGCAGCATCGACATCGGCGACGACGTCTGGATAGGCGCCAATGCCGTCATCCTCCCTAACGTGCGTATCGGTTCGGGTTGCGTCGTCGGCGCGGGCAGCGTCGTGACGCGTGACTTGCCGGACCACGCTGTTGCCATGGGTGTTCCGGCACGTGTCAGCAAGATTCGCGGTAGTGATGAACCCATCAGCGTCTGAAAGCTTCACGTGCGTCGCCTGCGGCAGACATGAGTTTAGTGAGATCGGCTACCCGGGGGCGGGTGATGCGATGCTCAAGTTCACGACGATTCGCTCGTGCACCGGGTGTGGGTTGGGGCAGGCGTTCCCCATGCCTGCGCAACCCGAGCTCGACGCGTTCTATCGCAGCGGCGCGTTCTGGGACGCGACCGGCAATCATCCTGCGCAACGCGCGCACGAGAACGTGCAGGCGCAGCTGCGCGTGCAGCACTGCATACCACACCTGCAAGGGGACAGGCCGCTGCGCGTGCTCGACATCGGAGCGGGTCACGGCTGCATCGCGGACTGGCTCGCGAAGCTGCTGCCCGGGCGAATCGCTTCTTACGGGTTCGTCGAACTGGACACGCAGCGTCGCGCGGAGATCCTCGAGAAGCAGCCGGGATTCGCCGTACATGCGTTCGACGGCATCCCCACCGAGGGTCAGTTCGACCTGATCCTGCTGAACCATGTGCTGGAGCACGTAGCCTCACCGCCGCAGGTGATAACTGCGGTGACCGCGCTCATCGCCGAGGGTGGCATCGCGTACGTGGAGACGCCGCACCTCGACTACCGCTTCAAGTCGGACGTGTTTCCGCACACTTATTTCTTTTCGCCCGGCGTCTATGCGCAGCTCGCGATCGGCCTGCCAGTGAGGTCTCTGGAAGGCGAGGCGTTCGGCGCCTGGCCAGGGGACAAGCGCGGGCTCGCGCGCCAGGTGCACCGTGGTCTGAGCCTGGCCTTCGCGGTAGCGGTGAAGCTGCGCTGGCAGGGATTGCAGCGTGCGCTCGATCGCGCTATCTGGCGCTATCGTGCCAATCCGCAGGGCATCTGGGTGCGCTGGCTCATCACGCCTTTGCGGCGCTGAGCCCGGCTCACGCTATACACTTCGGTCCCCAGGAGATCCGGTGAGCTATCTAGATTCGTTGTTCAATCTGCGAGGCAAGGTTGCCGCCCTGACCGGTGCCGGCGGGCACCTCGTGGGGGAATTCTCCCGCGCGCTCGGCCAGGCCGGCGTGCAGGTTGCCTGCCTCGACTCCCGTCTGGAAAACGCGGAGCGCGTGGCGGAGCAGATCCGGGGCGCGGGCGGCACGGCCATCGCATTGCAGGTGGACGTGCGACAGCGCACCGACTTCGAGGCCGCGCTCGCGGGCACGCTGCAGGCGTTCGGCCGCGTGGACCTGGTGCTGAACGGCGCCGGCATCAATGCGCCCACGCCGTTCCTCCAGATCACGGTCGAGGAGTGGAACGACATCCTCGCAGTGCAGCTCACGGGCACCATGCTCGGCTGCCAGGTGTTCGGCGCGAATTTGCTGAAGCAAGGTTCTGGTTCCATCATCAACATCAGCTCCGCATCCGCCGGTCCGCCGTTGTCCAAGGCGTTCACGTATTCGGTGGCGAAAGCCGGCATCCTCAATCTCACGCAGAACCTGGCGCGTGAATGGGCGAAGCAGGGCGTGCGCGTGAATGCATTGCGTCCGGGTTTCTTTCCGACGCAGTGGTCGATGCAGAATTTCATCACGAAGGAACGTGAAGCGGCGATCCTCGGACACACACCGATGGGTCGCTATGGCACGCCTGATGAGCTGGTCGGGGCCGTGCTGTGGCTGTTCTCTGATGCGGCAGGGTTCGTTACCGGTGCAGAAATCGCTGTCGATGGCGGCTTTTCCGCGATGACGATCTGATGGGCGCACGCACGGTACTCATCACCGGCGGCTCACGGGGCATGGGCGCTGCAATCTCGCGGGCATTCGCTGCCGATGGCGCGCATGTGCTGATCGCCGCGCGGCGTGACACCGGCCTCGCGCGCGAGCTCGCGCAGAAGTGCGGCGAGCGCGTGCGTTTCGTGGCCACCGACGTGCGCAAGGTCACCGACCTGCGGGCAGCGGTCGGCATGGCGATGCAATGGACCGGGCGGCTCGACGTACTCGTCAACAATGCGGGATATTCCGCCTGGCGCCCGTTGCAGGAGATCGACGAGGAATTCTGGGATGACATGCTGAACACGAACCTGCGCAGCGTGCTGTTCGCCATGCAGGCGGCCGCGAAGGTGCTGGGCAAGGGCGGGGCGATCGTCAACATCTCGAGCCTCGCGGGCAAGCGTGGCAGCGCCAACAATTCCGCTTATTGCGCGAGCAAGTTCGGCGTCAACGCGCTGACGCAGTCGTTGGCGAAGGAACTCGGTCCGCGCGGCGTACGCGTGAATGCCGTGTGCCCCGTGTACGTTCGCACCGAGGGCCTCGACGAGGCACTGGTCGATCCGCGTTCGCCGGCGGGCTCGCGGCCGATTGCCGACTATCTCGCGGAGTTCGCGAAGTCGCAGACGGCCCTCGGTGTGCTGCCCGAAGCGGAACAGGTAGCAGCGACCTGCGTGTTCCTCGCATCGCCCGCTGCCGGTGCGATCACCGGTCAGTGCATCAACGTGGATTGCGGAGTGCTGCCGCAATGACGCCGGTGATAACCGCGATTGTTCCTGCGCGCATGGCGTCCTCGCGCTATCCCGGAAAGCCGTTGGTGCCGATCCTCGGGTTGCCGATGGTCGAGCACGTGCGACGTCGCGCGCTGCTCGCCGGAGTCGATCATGTGGTCGTCGCCACATGCGACCAGGCGATCATGGATGAGGTACTCGCCGCGGGTGGCCAGGCGGTGATGACGCGCGACGATCATCTGCGCTGCACCGATCGCGCGGAGGAGGCGATGCGCAAGCTGCCTGGCACCATCGTCGCGATCGTGCAGGGCGACGAGCCATTGCTGATACCGCAAGCCATTCGCGACGTCGTGCAACCGCTGCTCGACGACCCGACGCTCGAGGCGACCAATCTGCTGTCGCCGCTGGAACAGGCCCCGGATCGCGCCAATCCCGACATTGTCAAAGCTGTGTGCAATCTCGCAGGTGACGTGATCTTTCTGACACGCGCGTCCGTGCCGACGTTCCGCGACGTGCTTGCGGTGCCCGTGTTCCGGCAGACCGGGATCATGGCGTTCACGACCGCGTTCCTGCATCGCTACAGCGCGCTCCCGCCCACGCCGCTCGAGCGCGCCGAGTCGGTGGACATGCTGCGCCTGCTCGAGCATGGCATTCGCATCCGCGGCGTCGTCGCGGGCTATCGCACTCTCGGCGTGGACCGCCCGAGCGACGTGCCGCTTGCCGAGTGCGTGCTGCGCGAGGATCTCACGCAGCGTGGCCTGTTCGAGCGCACGCTCGCGATGGGTGGTGCGAAATGACGCAGTTACTTCGCGCGGGTATTGCGGGTTTCGGATACATGGGCCGTATCCGCGCGAAGAACATCGCAGACCATCCCGACCTCACGCTCGCGGCCGTCTGCGATCCGTTCCGGGAGGCAGAGCTGCGCGCGGCGAATCTGCCGGTCTGCGCGTCCTGGGAAGAGCTGGTCAGCGCCGATCTCGACGTGCTGTTCGTCTGCACACCGAATCACCTCATTCCCGAGATCGCGGTGCAGGGTCTGCACGCCGGCCGGCATGTGTTCTGCGAGAAGCCTCCGGGCCGCAATCTCGGCGATATCCAGCGTATCCGCGCGGCGGAGCTCGCGAACCCGGGTCGGGTGCTGCTGTTCGGTTTCAATCATCGTCATCACCCCGGTATCACCGATGCCAAGGCGATCATCGATTCGGGCTCGCTCGGCGAAGTCCTGTCGCTGCGCGGTGTGTACGGGAAGGGCGGCGGGTACGACTATCACACGTCGTGGCGCAACGATCCGGCAGTGGGTGGCGGCGGCATCCTGCTCGATCAGGGCATCCACATGCTCGACCTGTTCCGCCTCTTCGTCGGTGACTTCGAGGAAGTCATGGGCATGCGCGGCATCCTGCTGTTCGACGTGCCGGTGGAAGACAATGCGATGGTGATCCTGCGCACGGCCCGCGGTCAGCTCGCGCAGCTGCATTCTTCGGCTACCAGCTGGAAGCACACGTTTCGCCTGGAGATCGGTTGCGAGAAGGGTTATGCGACCATCAGCGGCCTGCTTTCCAAGACTGGCAGCTACGGGCGCGAAACGCTGGTGATCGGCCGCCGACCCGCTCCGGGTGAGCGCGCAGCGGTCGGCAATCCGCGTGAAGAGACCTCTTACTATGACGTCGATCCCTCCTGGGACATCGAGGCCGCGCATTTCGTCGAGTGCATCCGGGCGGACAAGTCGCCGGTCCAGGGCAGCTCGCTCGACGCGCTGCGCGTGATGGAGATCGTCGACCGCATATATCAGGAACCCGTGAACCTGCGCAGCAGCAGACAGGAATCGCCATGAAGACTGTCGTTTCGGTCCAGGAAATTTCCGAGCTCGAGATCAAGCCGGCGGCGGAGGTCGCACGCTGGCGCGAGCTCGTGACGCAGGAACTTGCCGCGCGCTGGAAAGTCCACTCGCTCCCGGCAACCGCGGGATGCCCATGCTGCGCGACGCAAGCAGTGATGCCCGCGTTCGTACGTGATGGCTTCGAGTACGGCGAGTGCACTGCGTGTGGCACGCTGTATGCCCTGCGCCGTCCATCCGATGCCGAGGTTGCGCGCTGGTATCGCGAATCGCCGCCGGCGCGTTTTTGGCGGGAGACACTGCTCACCACCGCGGCAGCCGCGCGCCACGAACAGCTGATTCTGCCGCGCGCGCAATGGGTGCTCGACACCATCGCCGAGCACGCGCCACTTGCGACGTCGCTTCTGGACGTGAGCGTTCACGGTGTGGCGCTGCTGGAGGAGCTGGCGCTCGCTCAGCGACTGAAACAGATCGTCGCGGCGGGCTGGACCGCCGATCTTGAGACGCGTAGCGCCGCGTCCGGCACCTCGATCGAGATCGGCGCGGGAAAAAACGGCGCGAGATTTGACGTCGCGATGGCGCACGACATCTTCGATCGCACTTCCGACCTGCGCGCGCTGGTGCAATCCCTGCACGGCTCGCTGCACACCGGCGGGTTGCTGTTTTTCACGCTGCCGCTGGGGAGCGGCTTCGAGATCCAGACGTTGTGGGATCGCTCGCGCACGGTCGTGCCACCGGACAAGCTCAACTTGGCATCGGGCAAAGGCTTGCTGAAACTGTTCTCCGCGCCGGACTGGGAGCTGCTCGAGTTCAGCACGCCAGGGTATTTCGACGCGGAGATCGTGTATCTCGCGCTGCGTGAGTCGCCCGCGGCATGGCCACGCAGTGTCCGCACGCTGCTGCAGGATTCGACGCCGGATTCGCGCGCGCGGTTCGCTGAATTGCTGCAGGCCTCGCGTCTCACTTCGTTTGCGCGGCTGGTCGCGCGCCGGAGCAACTGATGCTGGCCCGCTCGATCAAGAAGAAGTTCCGCAACAATCAGGCCTCCCTCGGCACGTGGATGTCGATGGCGCATCCCTCGATCGCCGAGATCCTGGCGATGGCAGGTTTCGAATGGGTGGTGGTGGAGACGGAGCACACCGGCATCGACGTCTCCGAGGTGCTGCGACTCATCATCGCCATCGAGCAGCGCGGCGCGGTGCCGCTGGTGCGTCTGGCGTGGAACGATCCGATCCAGGCCAAAGCGGTGCTGGATTCCGGCGCCGCCGGCGTGATCGTTCCGATGGTGAATACGCGCGAGGAAGCCGAGCTCGCGGTGCGCATGACCAAGTACCCGCCGCTGGGCTATCGAGGGGTCGGTCTCGCGCGCGCACAGGGTTATGCCGGCGGCCCCGAATTCGACGCGTACGTGCGCAACGCCAACGACGACTCACTCCTGATCGTGCAGATCGAGCACAAGGATGCGGTGGTGAACATCGAAGCTATCCTGTCCGTGCCCGGCATCGATGGCACGTTCATCGGACCGTACGATCTGTCGATGTCGCTCGGTGTGCCCGGGCAGCTTGGACATCCGTCGGTGGTTGCGGCCAAGCGCCGGGTGCTCCAGGCGACCATCGCGCACGGGCTCGCGCCAGGCATCCACTTCGTGCATCCGGACACCGCGGCCGAGGATTGCGCCGCAGCCATGGCGGAAGGCTATCGCTTCATCGCGCTCGGCACCGACATCCTGTTCCTGGGTGACAGTGCGCGCGCTTTGCAGCGTGCCACGAAGGTTGCAGCAACTTGACCAAGCCGCAACTACGCGTCCTGATTTTGGATTTCGACGGCGTAGTGGTGGAATCCAACGACATCAAGACCGCCGCGTTCCGGACCTTGTTCGCGCGCTATCCCGAGCAGCAGGCCGCGATGATGCAGTTTCATTTCGAGAACGTGTCGCTCACGCGGTTCGCGAAGTTCGAACACCTGTTGCAACTGCTCGGCAGACAGTCTGATGCGGCGCTTCGGGCGAACCTGTCGGCGGAGTTCAGCAGGCTCACGCTCGAGCAGGTCGTGCAGGCACAGAATGTCGCAGGCGCGCCGCAACTGCTGCAGTCGATCGCGCCGCGGTTGCCGCTGTATCTGGCGTCGGTGACGCCACAGACAGATCTCGAACTGGTGCTGCAGCGACGCGATCAGCGACGCTGGTTCAAGGATTGCTTCGGTTGTCCGCCGTGGAGCAAGCCGGACGCGATCCGCGAGATCCTGCGCCGAGAACAATGCGAGGCAGACGAAGCACTGCTGATCGGCGATTCCGCCGGTGACCAGCGCAGCGCGCGCGAGGCGGGTGTGCGCTTCCTCGGGCGCGACTCCGGGCTGGCGTTCGATGCGCCGCGTCCGCGCACGGTTCCCGATCTGAACGCCGCATTGGACGTCGTCGAGGAGATGCTGAATTGAGCAACAAAGACCTGGTATTCGTCGCGCTGTCCACGTTCGCCGAGCGCGACGCGGCGCCACTGCGGCTGCTGGAGCAGTCGGGCCGCCCGTTTCGCATCCATCAGACCGGCAAGCGCATCACCACTCAGGAACTGCTGCGCGATGGTACGGATGCAGCGGTCATCGTTGCGGGTGTAGAGCCGTACGATGCCGCGACCCTGGCTGGCCTGCCCACTCTGCGCTGCATCAGTCGCTGCGGCGTCGGTGTAGATGCCATCGATCTCGCAGCCGCGCGTGCGCGCGACGTTACCGTGCTCAACACGCCCGATGTGCCGACGATCGCAGTCGCGGAACTCGCGCTGTCGCTGTTCCTCGCATTGAGCCGCAACTTGCGTCCGCAGGCCGATTCCATGCGCGCCAGACGCTGGGAACGCCTGGAGTCGCACCTGATCAACGGCAGGACGGTCGGCCTGGTTGGCTTCGGCCGCATCGGCCGGCGCGTGGCGCAGCTGCTGCAGCCGTTCGGCGCGCGCGTGCTTGCAACGGATCCGTTGCTGACGCCCGAACAGGCCGCGGCCCTGAACGTCACAGCGGTCGGCATGACTGAGCTGCTTCAGCACGCCGACATCGTGTCGCTACATCTCACGCGCACGCCCGGCAAGGCGCTGATCGGCACCGCGGAGCTCGCGGCGATGAAGCAGGGCGCGATTCTTGTGAATCTCGCGCGCGGCGAGCACGTCGATGAAGCGGCGCTCGTGTCCGCGTTGCAGTCTGGCAAGCTGGCCGGGGCAGGGCTGGATGTATTCCCACGCGAGCCGTACGACGGTCCGCTGTGCGAATTTTCGCAGGTGATCCTCACGCCACATTCCGCGACGATGCCAGTCGAGACGCGCAGCGCCATGGAGCTGCAGTGCGTGGACAAGGCGTTGCGTTTTCTCGCCGGCGCCATCGAGCCAGGCGAGCGGGTTGGCGTGTGACGGCAGACGAATACGCGGCGCTGGCTACGGCATGCGATGCACTGCTGCTCGATCCCGCCGCGTCGCCGGACAGGCTGAACGTCGCGTGGCTGCACTTGATGAGCGAGCACCCCGCGGTGCTGAGACACTATGCGGGTGCGCTGCAGGGCCGCGGGCCCTCGGCCTCGGCGCGCGCGAAGGAAATGCTGCGCATCGCGCGCATCATCGGTGCGCGCCACGAACGTGCCGTGGACACCGTGTTGCCGGCATGCGCGGATATCCTGATCGTCTCGCATCTCGTGAATCCCGCGCACGCGGGGGCGACGACGGATTTCTACTTCGGTGAGCTGCCCGATTACCTCGCGACGCATGGCCTGCAGGTCGTCGTTGCACTGATCAATCACGCACCGGGCGATGTGGTGAGGCTCGCGCGCGCTGTAGCGCGCACTGGCGCGCTGACTCGCACGTTGTTACCGCGTACGCTGGGTCTCACGGGCGAAGTTCACAATCTGCTTCGGGCGCGTGCGCTGCGACGCGGGCTGCGCGAGAGGGCGCGCGGTGGCGATGCGAGCGCTGCCGTGGCTCGTGCTGCCGCGGGACATACGGTTGCGACTGGAACACTCGCGGCAATGCGCATCGCGCAGCAGATCGGCGCGCTTGCGCGAGGGCTGCAGCCGCGCATGCTGCTGCTCACGCATGAGGGTCACGCCTGGGAGCGTGCCACGATGCGTGCGGTGCGCGCAGCCGTTCCGGCAATACGCTGCGTTGGATATCAGCACACCATCCTTTTTCCGCGTCAGCACGCCATTTCGCGCGGACTGACGGCGGACTGCAATCCGGATCTCATTCTCACGATCGGCGAGAGCAACGCGCAGGCGCTGCGCGCCCGACCCGCGCTTGCCGGAGCACGTATCGAGGTGTACGGCAGTCATCGTCGCGCGGCGGCGCGTGCGCGCGAGCCGAATCCTGCGCGCTGTCTGGTGCTGCCCGAGGGCCTGGAAGCAGAGAGCGTCACTCTGTACGGTTTCGCCATCCGCTGCGCCCGGCTCATGCCCGGGTTCGAGTTCGTGTTGCGGGCGCATCCAGTGCTGCCGGTGAGCACCGTGCTCGAGCGGCATCCGCAGCTGCGTGATCTGCCGCCGAACGTGCATATCTCGGACGAGGCCCACATTGGCGCGGATTTCGACCGCTGCGGCTGGGCGCTGTACCGCGGCTCCTCCGCGGCGATCCATGCAGTGCTCGCAGGCCTGCTGCCAGTGTATCTGTCGCAGGCCGGGGAAATGCCGATCGATCCACTGTTTACGCTGCAGGAGCGGCCGACGCCGGTAGCGCGACCGGAGGAGTTCGCTGAACGGGTTGCCGCACAGACGCTGAAAGGCGCAAATATCGCTGCCGCCGAGCGCCGCGCCGCACTATCATGGGGCGATTCCTATGTCGTGCCGCCGCGCCATGAACTCGTGGCGCGACTGCTTGCGACATGACCAGTCAACACAGCGGAGAAAGAATGAGTTTCGTTACCGAGCATCTCGCGGAATCCAGACAGATCATCGATCAGCTGGATATAGCCGCGATCGAAAAGATGGCTGACCTGCTGGCTGCCGTGCGCGAGCGCGGCGGCAGGTTGTTCGTGATGGGCGTCGGTGGCGGTGCCGGTCATGCCGGTCATGCTGTGAACGATTTCCGCAAGCTCGCCGGGATCGAATCCTATTCGCCGAGCGACAACGTCAGCGAACTCACGGCGCGCGCCAACGACGAGGGCTGGGATACGACGTACGCTGGCTGGCTGCGCGTCAGCCGGATCTGTGCGAACGATGCGGTGTTCGTGTTCAGCGTTGGTGGCGGCGATGCCGAGCGCAACATCAGTGCGAATCTCGTGCGTGCAGTGGAGCTCGCAAAGCAGGTCGGTGCAACCATCATGGGTGTCGTCGGTCGCGACGGTGGGTATACGGCGAAGCATGCCGATGCCGTGTCGATTATCCCCACGGTCAACCCCGCGCAGATCACACCGCACACCGAAGCATTCCAGGCCGTCGTCTGGCACCTGCTCGTGTCCCATCCCAAAGTCATGAAGAATACGAATAAATGGGAGTCGAGCCAGCGTCCGTGACAGGGGCGCGTGCGGCGCCTCGATTCAGGCGGCTTCCCCTGCATGCGACAGCCTTGCGGCTGGTGCTGCCGTTGATCCTTTTGAACATCATCTCCGGCAATCAGCTGTGGATGATCGGGCCGTTGTTCGTCGGCCAGATCATCCTTTGGTTCGCGGTGATGATCTGCGGTGTGGCGATGCTCGGCTATCTGGGGGGTCGCGTCTGGATATACGTGCTGCTGCTCACCATTCCGCTGTCGCGCGTCATGGAAGCGCTGACCGGCAGCCCGACGATGACGTTGCTCTACTTGATCAGCCTCAACTCCGTATTCTTCATGTCCGGGATCATCGCGGCAACCCGCGAGCCGGATCTGGTGTTCCGGCAGGTGCGCACTTTTCTCGTCGCGTGCGTGCCGATGATGTTCCTGCAGGTCGCTGGGGCAGGCTCGTGGACGCAGGCGCTGAACACCGAGTACTGGGTGGACGAGCTACAGGTCGGCAAGGAGAAGGAGGTCTATCCGACGCTGTTCCGCACCGAAGAGAACATCAAGTATGGCGTGGGTCAGGGGCGGCCGGCCGGCTTCCTGCACGCGAACAACGTGTTGTCGCTGGTGATTATCTTCGGCTTCGTGCTGCAGATGGGGCGCTGGAAGGACAAGCACGTGTCCGCCACGGACCTTGTCATCGTCGCCACCATGGTGCTGGCCATGGCGAAGATAGTGATCGCCGCATTCCTGATCATGGTCCTCTACATGCTGGTCAACGGCGACTCGACGCAGCGCTCGCGTGTCTGGCGACTGCTGCTGGTGACTGCGATCTGCTATGGCGTATACGCGTTCCTGTTTCCCGGGCTGTTCGCGATGCAGCTCTCGGTCTACAAGATCATGTACAGCATCACGGTGCGCCTGACCGACATGCTCGCCGCGTTTACCGCATTGGATGCCTCTCAGCAGGCGGCGATACTCGATCTGCTGGGCGACGCTTCCTTCTACAACTATGCCTCTGAATCCGACGTCGGAGGCCTGTCGGGCTACGCTTCCATCCTGATGATGTGGCCACTGCTGCTGGGTGCCATGTTGATCGGCATTCCGGTTTTTTGGCTCGGTGCGCGCAAGCTGCGCAAGATCTCCTCGCGCCGAGAGCTCACCGCGTGGCTGGCTTTGATCGCAGTGGTGATGTTCCCGGCCGCGGTGCCATTCTTTCGCGCGCAGCTCTACTGGTTCGTATTCGGTTTCGCGGCAGTCCCGCTTATCGCTCTGCTGATGCCACGCACGTCGGCGCGACTGCTCAAGCCGTCGATCATCGCGCGCCGCCATGCCATCTGATACTCCGCGCGTCTCGGTCGTCATGGCCGTGTACAACGGGGCGCACTGGCTCCCGGGCTCGCTTGCGAGCGTACTAGACCAGGATTTTCGCGATTTTGAGCTCGTCGTCGTCGATGATTGTTCGACGGACGCATCGCCGCAGATGCTGCAGCAGCATCCGGATCCGCGCATCGTTTACCTGCGCAACGAGCACAATCTCGGTCAGACCGCGTCGCTCAACAAGGGCCTGCTCGCGGCGCGTGCGCCGCTGATCGCGCGCATAGATGCGGATGACCTATGGCTGCCCGGCAAGCTCGCGAAGCAGGTTGAATTCCTTGACAGCCATCCCGACATCGCGGTGCTGGGCACCTGGGCCACGCGCATCGATCTGGAGAGCAGATCGCTCGGCCCGCACAACAGTCCCGTATCACATGCGCAGGTACAGGCGAGGCTGTTGCGCGGTGTGCCGGTGTGCCACGTGAGCGTCGTGATGCGCAGAGCCGCGGTGCTCGCCGCGGGCAGCTACCCGGAGAACTATCGTTTCGCCGCGGACTTCGCGCTTTGGTCTACGCTGGCGCGCAGCGGCGCAGGCATCACCAGTCTCACCGAACGACTCACAGCCTATCGCGAGAACCCGTCGACCTTTGGCGCGCAGCACAAACTCGGTGCCGCCGGTGACGAAGCCGCCGAAATAATCCGGCTGAATGCCAGGGCGCTGTCGCACGTCGATCTCGGTGTCGCGGAGAGTCGCGAGATCGCGCTGATGTTTTTCCCGGATGCGGGGTTGCCGGCGGAGTCGCTGGTCGATGCCTGGCGCAATCTCAGCCGCCTGCAGAAAAAAGCCCTGCAGGGCTGGTATCCGCGCCTGGGGCTGGACCTGTGGTCGCTGCTGTTGTGGGGTTTGGCAAAGCGCTGGTCCGCTGCGCGCACGCATGGCGCCCCGTGGGGTGGGGAGTTTGCGCACCTGCTACGCAGATATTGCGTGTCGCCCTCTGTCGTTGCGGCGGTAACCATCGCTGCGTTGCTGGCGCTCGTGCGCATGCAACGCCTGCAGTCGCTCAAGTCGTTGCTCGCGCCATTGCTTGCGAGTCGACGTCGCTGATGACCGCGTTGCGCATCTGTCTCATCTCTCAGGAGTTTCCGCCATACACCAACTGGGGCGGCATCGCCGTGTACAACGGGATGCTGGCGCACGAGCTCGCGCAGCATGGCCACGAGGTGGTGGTGATATCGCGCGTGCAAGGCAATGCGCCGGCACGAGAGCTCATCGAGGAACGCGTGTGCGTGCTGCGGGTTGGCACTCCAATCTGGCGCAAGATCCTCGTCGGGCGCACGGTCGACCGCATGCTGCAGGCACACGCAGTCGCGGCCGCGGTTCGTCCGTTGCATGCGCAGAAGCGGTTCGATATCTTCGAGACCACCGAGGCGAGCTTCGAGGGTGAGCAGCTGCAGCGCGACGGCGCGCTGCGCCCGCACTTCATCATCCAGTGCAACGGCAGCAATGCATTCGGTCAGGCAGCAGGCGGACTGCTGGCGCCACTGCACCGGATCGACTGGGCCTGGAGCTTCCGGCATGAGCAACTCGCGCTGCGCCGCGCGGGGCACATCGTCGTCACGAGCAACGCCACGCGTGAGGTGATCCTGCGGCAGGGGATCGCCGCCGCGAAGGTGCGTCTGATCTACCAGGGCATCGACACGCGGCAGTTCCGGCCCGCTGAAGCCCATGGCATCGATCCCACGCTGCAGGTCGGATTCGTGGGCCGCCTGGAATCGCGCAAGGGCATCGATTTCATCTGGCGCGTTGTCGAGACCATCGGCCCCGACAACGGCGTGCATTTCCATCTGCGTGGCGCCGTGCATCCGGCGAATGCGTCGGACACGCGCGCACGCCTGCGCCGCTATGCTCGCTGGGTCACGCACCACGCGCCGTGCGGGCATGACGAGATGCCCGGGTTCTATCGCAGTCTGCATGTGCTCCTGCAGCCGTCGCGATTCGAGAATTTCGGGCTCGCCTACGCCGAAGCGATGGCGAGCGGACTGCTGGTGATCGCCGGTGTAGGAGGCAGTGCACGCGAAGTCGTACACGATGGCGTGACCGGGCTGCTGGTGGATCCCGATGGCACTACCGATGTGGCCGTGGATGCGATTCGTAAGCTCGTCCGCGACCGCGGCAGCTTCGACGCCATGCGGGCGGCTGCCCGCCGTGATGTCGAGCAGCGGTTCTCGCTCGAGTCCTGCATCAAGGCGAAGGTCGCGCTGTACGACGAGGTCGCCGGCAAGTGAAGGTGCTCGTGACCGGCGCCACCGGTTTTTTTGGATCCGCGATCGTGCAGGGACTGCGCGCCGTGGGCCACGACGTCGAAGGTGCCGCGCGTCGGCCCGACGGTGTCCATGCCGCGATCATGCTAGACATCACCGATGCAGGTGCGTGCCGGCGTGTGATGGAGGCAGGGCGTTACGAGGCAGTCGTTCACAGCGCGGCCCTCGCGCACGTGCGACCGGGCAAGGTGGATGCTGCGCAGTGTCTCGCCGTGAATGCGGACGGCGCCGACAATGTCGCGTCGTCAGCTTCCGCCAGCGATGTACGTCAGCACGTGTTCATCAGTTCGGCGATGGTGTACGGAGATTTCGCGCTTCCCGATGTCGTCACGGAGAAATCGCCACGGCTGGCGACCGGAATCTACGGGCGCGCCAAGATCGCTGCGGAAGATGCCAGCTTGCGTCATGCCGGCGCAATGAACGTGACGGTGCTGCGCATGGCCTCGATGTATGCACCCGACTGGCTGCTCAATGTGCGCAAGCGTGTTGCCTCGCCGGTGCTCGGCAGGTGGTTTCATTTTTCGCTCGATCCAGACACGCCGCGCTATTCCCTGTGCTCGCGCGCTTCGGGGGTGGAGACGGTCCTGCGCGCGTTGCAGGGCCAGCTGCCCGCGAGCACCTACAATGTCGCCGATGAACACGTCTATACCCAGCACGAGATCCACGAAGCTGTCATACGCATCGAAGGGGCGCGTCTCTCGCTGCCCATACCGATCTGGCTGCCGCGTGCCATGCTGAAGCTCGCCGATGCCATACTGCGCGATCCGGAGTCGGCGCACAGCCGCTACTGGAAATTCTGCGAGCGTAATGTGTATTCATCCGCCGCACTCGCCTCGACGGGCTCGAGCCTACCAGCCGACCTGCTCGCATTCGGCAGGGCGCACGCATGAGCATGCGCGCCATCAAGCGCCTGGTTCCGTGGAGAGCCAAGGTCTATGCCAAGTTGGTGCTGTCGCGCGTGCCGGTGCGCTATCGCTTCTGGCAGGGCATGAATCTGTTCGTGCATGGCGCCATGGATCGTCCCGAATACGCCCTGCAGGTGATGCGTTCGCACCTCGCGCGCCTCGGCTGGCGCGACCTCTGCGAAAAAAGCGTCCTGGAGCTGGGCCCGGGGGATGGCCTGTCGACCGCGGTGGTCGCGCGCGCGTATGGCGCGAAGCAAGTGATCCTGGTCGATTCCGGTGCGTTCGCGCGCACAGATCCGGAGACATATATCGCGCTCGCGCAATTCCTGCGTGCGCAGGGCATCGATGCTCCGGCGCTCGACGACTGCGTTTCGAGCGAACAGATACTGCAGCGCTGCAACGCAACGTATCTCACGCGTGGCCTGCAGGACCTGCAGCACCTGCCCGATGCCTGCGTCGATCTCGTATTCTCGCAAGCGGTCCTCGAGCACGTGCGTGCCGCGGACTTGCAGGCGACGCTGCGCGAAACCCGCCGCGTGCTGGCGCCGGACGGCGTGTGCTCGCACCAGGTCGACCTGCGTGATCACCTCGGCGGGGCGCTTAATAATCTGCGCTTCAGCGACCGGACATGGGAAGCCGGCTGGATGGTCAGCTCGGGCTTTTACACCAACCGCGTGCGCTTCGGCGAGATGCTCGGGATGTTCGCGGCGGCCGGATTCGCTTACGACCTCACAGACGTGCAGCGTTGGTCGCAGTTGCCCACGCGGCGCTCCCACCTGCTGCCGCGGTTCCGCGATGTACCCGAGGCCGACCTCACCGTATCGCAGTTCGACATCCTGGCGCGGCGCGCGTGATGAGCGGGCAGCGGCTCGCGATCGTCACCAACGTCGACTGGTATTTCTGGTCGCATCGATTGCCAATCGCGCTTGCAGCGCGCAATGCGGGTTACGAAGTGGTCGTGGTTGCCGGTGAAGAGCGCGGCTACGGACCGCGCATTCGCGCGCAGGGTCTGCGCTTCCTGCCGATTCCCATCGTGCGTGGCTCGACCCAGCCGCTGCAGGAGTTGCGCACGCTGCGTGCACTGGTTGCGATCTATCGGCAGGAGCGCCCCGCGCTCGTGCATCACGTGGCAGTGAAAGCGGTGCTTTATGGGTCGCTCGCCGCGCGTCTGACGCGAGTGCCTGCGGTCATCAACGCGCTCGCGGGACAGGGCTATCTCGCGTCCGGCCGCGGTGCGAGCGGACTCGCAGGATTCGCCGCCGCAGCGGCTTATCGCATGGCTTTCTCCGGTCGCAATACACGCGCAATCTTCCAGAATCCTGAAGACCTCGCTAGTTTCGTCGATCGCGGGCTCGTGACGGCGGATCGTGCATCGCTCATCCGCGGCTCGGGTGTCGACACGACGCTGTTCGCGCCGAGCCCCGAACCCGATGGCGTGCCGGTGCTGCTGTATGCGGGCCGACTGTTGTGGAGCAAGGGAATCGGCGAGCTCGTCGATGCGACGCGGCTCATCCGCGCGCAGGGAGATTATGTAAGGCTGGTGCTCGTCGGTGTTCCCGACACGCAGAATCCCGATGCAGTGCCGGTGGCCGCGCTGCAGGAATGGCAGCGTGAAGGAATACTCGAGTGGTGGGGCGCGCGCGATGACATGCCGGCAGTATTTCGAAGTGCGAATCTCGTCGCACTTCCGAGCGACTACGGCGAGGGCGTACCGAAAGTTCTCATCGAAGCTGCTGCATCAGGACGTGCGATCGTGACTACGGACACTCCAGGCTGCCGCGAAATCGTGCGGAATGGGATCAACGGCACTCTCGTGCCTCCCAGGAATGTTCCGTGTCTGGCAGCAGCCATCGCAGC
>JBDSRN010000023.1:0-2505 GCA_039929265.1 Steroidobacteraceae bacterium
AACCGAATTACGGAGATGATGATGTCGACTCTTGGGGCAACCCTGCAGACACTTGCCTTCCTCGGCGCCGTGGTGGCCGTGCTGCTCGCTGGAGCGTCAGCCGTAGTGTTCGTGATGCTTCGCCGGCGCACGTGGGCCACGCGCGCGATCATGACCGGCGGGCTCGTTGCGTCGCTATATGCCCTGACGCTGCTCGCGTTTGGAGTCGCGAGTCCCGCCGTGAACATTGCGCCTGGCGAACGCAAGGTGTTCTGCGAGGTCGATTGTCACGTCGCGTACGAGATTACGGCGGGCTACAAAGACTCCGACACACTGGTGCTCAGCGTGCGCGAGCTGTTCGACGAGAACAGCGTGTCGTCTCGCCGCGGAGACGCGCCGCTGCATCCCGGATCACGTCGCTTCGCGCTTGTCGATTCGAAGGGTCGCCAGTGGGAGCCCGTACGCATTCGTACCGCGGATACAGCGCCGCTGTTTGCAGTGCTGCGGCCGGGCGAATCACATCAGGCGCAGCTTTCGTTCTCCGTGCCGCAGGGTGTGCAGATCAGGGGCCTGCTGGTGGAGGATGACAGCCCCGTGTCTCCGCTGCTCATCGGTCACGAGCGCAGCCCGTTTCACCAGAAGGCGCTGCTGTCGCTGCCTGCCAGCATCATGCGCGCTCGAGCAACGCTCGGACTTTCCGCACGAGCGCGTCAGGAGTAAACGGTTTTCCGATGAATGTGTGGCCTTCGTCTTCCGGCAGCTCCTCACCGGCAGGATAGCCCGACATGAACAGTATCGGAATGGACATGCCGCGCTTCGCAATCTCGTCGGCGAGTGCGCGACCGCCAAGTCGCGGCATCACGACATCGGAGAGCACCAGATCGGGTGGACGGGCTCCTTCGGTGAGCGCGGTCAGTGCTTCGAGCCCGTCGCTCGCGACCTCCACGGCATAACCACGACGCGTGAGGATTTCCGCGACGAGGCGACGCAGACCCGGTTCGTCTTCCACGACCAGCACACGCGCCGCGCTGGGCTGCTGCGGTGGCTGCTCGTCGCCGCGCGGCACAGCGCCCGATGCAGCTGAATGCAAGGGCAATGCAACATGCACCGAGGTGCCGACGCCAACCGCGCTGTGTACAAACACGCGACCGCCGCCCTGCGCAACGATGCCGTATACGGTAGAGAGTCCAAGCCCCGTACCTTCGCCGACGCGCTTCGTGGTGAAGAATGGCTCGAACATGCGGGCCATGACCTCCGCCGTCATGCCGGTGCCGTTGTCTTCGACAACAATCACCACCCACGTTCCCGCGGCAAGGCCGGCAAACGGCGCCTCGGCAGCGTCCGTGACGATGACGCGCAGCGTGCGAAGCTTCACCTCACCGCCCGAGGGCAGTGCATCGCGCGCGTTCACGACGAGGTTCACGATCACCTGTGCGATCTGGCCGGGGTCGGCGAGCACTGGCAACGGTTCAGGCGCGGTACTCGTTTCGAGTGTGATGCGTTCACCGATCAAGCGCACGAGCATGCGCTCCACTTCGCGCACGACACCGTTGACATCGACGCGCGTCGGCTTGTGCACTTGCCGGCGGCTGAAGGCGAGCAATTGACCGGTCAGCAGCGACGCTCGCTCGCCGGCCTTCACGATTTCGTCGAGGTCGGTACGCAACTCCTCGAGCCCGTCACGCAGCTCAGGCGTGGTTCCCTCGAGTTTGAGTGCCGCGGCCTGCAACTGCGAAAGCTGCGCAAAGCCAAGGATAGCGGTGAGCAGATTGTTGAAGTCGTGCGCGATTCCGCCGGCGAGCGTGCCGACGGCCTCCATCTTCTGCGACTGCAGTAACTGCTCCTCGAGCTGTCGCCGCTCCGTGATGTCGACGATTACGCCAACCAATCGGGCGCCGTGATCCTGCGTGCCCTCCTGCAGCTCACCACTCGCGTAGAGAAACCGCTCTCCGCCATTCGGCATCGTGAACCGAAACTCCGCGCGACACTCCGGCACCGGACCGTCGCCGTCGCCGCGTTTGGCCTGTCGCACCGCGCTTCTGATGGCTTCGTGGAATTCCGCCGGAACGGAGCGCAGGAAGTCGACTCCCAACTGCTCCTTGTCCTCCGCGGGCGCTCCAAGAATCGCCATCGCCTGCGCCGACCAGTACAGCATGCCCTGCGCTGTATCGTACTCCCAGGTTCCCATGCGACCGCTGTTGAGTGCGAGTCGCAATCGTTCGTCGTTCTCCTTGAGGCGCTCTTCCGCGCGCTGGCGCGTGCCGACCTCACGCTGCAGTTCCGCATTCGCGCGCTCGAGATCGGATGTTCGCGCCGACACCGCCTGCGTCAGATCCTGCTGCCGCACCAGTTGCGTGTACGTCAGCCAAATCACCAGCAGCGCAATGAGGCCGCTGGCAACGCGCGTTGGCCGCATGTCGTCCGCAACCTCAGCCGACCATCCACGCGTTGGCGCCGCTTCCAGGCGCCAGTTCCCGTCAGGCACGCGCACTTCGACGCGAATGGGATCCTCGAGATTCGGCGGCC
>JBDSRN010000024.1:0-23094 GCA_039929265.1 Steroidobacteraceae bacterium
CGCTGCTGAGATCGGCGATGAGGTCGGGCAGGTTGGCGCGCAGCAGGGGCTCACCCCCGGTGATGCGCAGCTTCTGCACGCCGAGGGGCGCGAACAGTCGCGCCAGCCGCACAATTTCCTCGAACGACAGGCGCTCGGCTGTCTTCATGAACGGGTAGTGCTCGTGATAGCGCTCCTTCGGCATGCAGTACGGGCAGCGGAAGTTGCAGCGATCCATCACCGAAATGCGCAGGTCGCGCAGCGGCCGCTGCAGCCTGTCGAGCGGCGCACGTCCGCGCGTCAGCGAGATGACCGTCGTATTCATTCGCTACCAACGATACAGGCGGGCGACGAAGCCTTTCGGATAATCGTTCGGCCCGGGCGGCAGCTCCACGAAACCGTCGGTTCCGGCGAGCGCGGAGTAGTCGCCCGAGCCATTATGAGGGCACGGCACGGCCCACGGACGGCCCCAATCGTCGATTTCCACCCGCACGGGGATGAAGGCGGCCAGCGGCGCACGCACCGACAGCAGGGCGCCCAGCGCGATCCTGTCACCTGGCGGCGTTCTGCCGCCCATGGCCCCGGCGAGGGCGGGGAACACGTAGCGCGCGAGGCACACGAGCGTCGATACCGGATTGCCCGGCAGCGCAAACACCGTGCGACCGCTGGCGGTGGTGCCGAACCACATCGGTTTGCCGGGGCGTTGCGCGATGTG
This sequence comes from Steroidobacteraceae bacterium, assembly GCA_039929265.1. Classification (GTDB taxonomy): domain Bacteria; phylum Pseudomonadota; class Gammaproteobacteria; order Steroidobacterales; family Steroidobacteraceae; genus ZC4RG30. The sequence continues at coordinate 695 of JBDSRN010000024.1, forward strand.
ATGAAACACCTGCTGAACGCCAAGTTCGCGCAGGACGCCGGGCACCAGGTCGAATTTGCCCATCGAGACGCCGCCCGAGAGGATCAGCACCCCGTGCGTGTCCAGATGCAACTTGAGCCGGCGGTGCAGCACTTCCGAATCGTCGGGCAGATGATCGTCGGCCACGCGGTTGAAGCCGCGGCGACGCAGCGCCGCCGCGAGCGCATAGGCATTGGAGCGACGCAGCTGATACGGCTCGATCGGCTCGCCGGGTTCGACGAGCTCGTTGCCGGTGGAGATCACCATCACCGCAGGCTGTTGGCTCACGCGCACGCGCGCCATGCCGGCGCCCGCCGCCACCGCAATCTCCGGCACCTCCAGGCGCACGCCCGACTGCAGCAGCAAGGCGCCCTGACGCTTGTCGCTGCCGCGACGATGCACGTTCTGGAAAGGCTCTACGCGCAGGTCCGGTTCGAGCGTCGCGTTCTGCGCAGCGACGCTGATGCGTTCCACCGGGACCACGGCATCGCAGCCGGTGGGCAGCATCGCGCCCGTCATGATCTCGATGCAGTCGGTGGGTGCGTCGAGTCGCATCGGCGGTTCTCCGGCTGCCTGCACGCCAGCAATACGGAAGCGACGCGTGCCGGTGCGCACTGCGTCGCTCGTGAGGGCGATGCCATCCATCGCGACTCGATCGAACGGTGGCTGGTCGCGCTCGGCGTACACGTTTTCGCGCAGGATCGCGCCCGCGCAGTAGCCCACGGGCAACGACTCGATCGGGAGGCAGGCCAGGTGCTGGCCAATGAGCGCTTCGGCTTGCGCGGGAGTCAGCATGCGAACTTCTGCCGCGCGTGGCCTTACTTCTTCGAAGGGTGCTTCGCCTTGTAGTTGCGCACCTGTTCGTTGAAGCGGTCGGCAACGCTCTGCAGTTCGGTGACCGCGGCATTGTTCTTCTGCGTCTGCATGTCCTCGAACTGCTTCTTCTTCTCGGGCGTCATCGCCTCGCCCTGCTTCGCGAGCGTGTCGTCGTGCTCGAGCTTGATGCAGGACAGATAGGCTTCCATGTCCTTGTTGTACTGCTCGACAGCTTTCTTCACCGCGACCATCTCCTCGAGCGCCGCAGAATTGCCATCGGGGATCTTGTCCGGGGCGCGCGGGTAGGTGCAGTCGGCGAAGGCCGGTACGGTGGAAAGGACAGCCAGCAGCGCGGTCGCGAGCACGAGTTTCATTGGGTACCCCTGGAGAGCGAATGGATGTGGACGAGGCTTCCATCTTACGATGGCTGCTCGCTGGCTGCACAGCAGCCATATGCCGATTGGTCTGCGCTCAGCGCCACAAGTTCCGGATCTCGCCGGCTTCACAGGTCAAGATGCGGCCCAGACAGCGCGCCAGCGTTGTCGCACCCGCGCAACGGGACAGGCAGGTTCATGTTTGAAAAATGCTTTAAGGCGAGTGTTGACGTTCGCAGCGGCCCTCCTGACAGTTCTGCGTCCCATTGGACAACACGGGCCTGATCTCGGGTCAGCCCACGGACCGGCGCAGCGATGGCGTGACAGTGCACGCCAAGTTCTGATCAAAAGCTCATGGTCAGCGCGGCGGAGAGATAGAGCGTATTGCCGTGACGCGGCGCGTTCGGCGCGTCGCGCGTGAGCCCGTCTTTCAGCAGGCACACGCCGTTGAACTCGGCACGCAAGGACTGAGGCAGCAGCCAGTAACGCGCGCGCGCGTCCAGCTGCTGCCCCGCCTTGTCGCCCGTCGCACCGGTGATATCGCGCAGGCCCGTGGTGGAGAAGGCGTCCGTCGCCTCCGCCGCCCGCAAAGTGCGCCGGGCGAGGAAACCGTCGAGACGTTTCAATGGCGTCGCTTCCACGCGCAGACCGAGCGTCTGCAGATTCCGGCGAATAGCCCAGATCCGCATGCAGGAAGCGCGCACCGACATCCAGTGGGTCCGCGGCAGGGGAGGTGCTCGCCCGAACCTTGCCGCTCTGAAGCACGCCTTCCACTTCGAAATCCCAGCGTTCCGACGCAGCCTCGCGGATCAGCCGGGCGCTGCAGGAATGCAGGCGACGATCGCGCGTCGCGCGTCCCGGGGCGTCGGCTTCCTGCAACCGTACGTAGCCCATTTCGCCCGTCACGTCCCGCAACAGCCGCGGCTTCGTGGCGAGCAGGCCCCAGACATGCAAGGCAGAGCGCTGGCCTGCACGGGTTCGAGCGCGTTGACCTCATTGCTGGTCAGCACGCTGCCCGGTCCTGAACCATAGGCACGGCCGTCATGGATTTCCGCGCCAACGCGCCATTGCTGGTGGCGCTATTCGGTCAGCAGGGTGGTGCGCAGACTGAACAGATTATCGCAGGTATCAAAGCCGGGACGATACTGGCCATTCAGTGTTTCCTGGCGGACACGGAAGCTGCCGGAGAGTTTCAGGCTGTCTGACGCATCCAGTAAACCATGCAGCGAAAAAGCCGGCGGCGAATCCGCGCCACGCAATGGGAACGCTGCCGCCGAAGCGAACAACGCGCACGACAGCAGCCCCGCAAACCTCGGCACGGACTACCTCAGTGCGGCAGCACTTCGAAGGACGAGCTCAGTGCAATGCTCATCGTCGAGCCCGCCGCGAGCTCGACTTCGGTGCCGGTCTTGCGCGCAGCGACCGCGCCGATCGCGCCGCCGAGCAATCCGCCGATGATCTTGCCGCCGTCGTTCGACTTCACCTGGTGACCCAGGATCGCGCCCGCTGCGGCGCCGCCAATGATCTTCGCGCTGTCGCGCCCGGTGTCGCTCTTGCCGCGCTCGTCGAGCTCGCCGTTGATCGCGATGCGCTGACCGTCGTCCAGCACGAGCGAATCGAAGCGCAGACCCAGGGTCGGAACGCCGCCGATCTTGCTACTGCCCGACACGACGCCGGTCACCGAGCCGGTGACGCGCGAGTTCGCGGGCACCGCGCGCTTGCCGTCGACCATGATGTCGGAAACCGTGCGGGCTTCGAACGGGTCGCCCTGTTTGGCCGTGCGCGTCGACAGAGCCGAGGTCAGCGAAACGGTGAGCGATGTGCCGCTCGGCACCGTGACGGCAACTGGCTTCGCAGCGGGCTTCGACGCCGAGGCGATCGCATCGGCGGTCTTCGGCGGTACCGGCTTGCCCACAACCGGTTTGACCGGTGTTGTGCTCTTGGGCTTCTGCGCAGCGAGCGCTCCTTCGCGCTTGGCGACATTGAGCTCACGCTTCTGCAGATCGATCTCCGCCTCGCGCTGCGCCAGTTCCTGTTCCCGTGTCGCGAGCTGCGCGGCGCGTTCGGCGTCTGCCTGCAGCGCATCGGGGGCAGTCGATTCCGGGGGCAACGCGTTTACCTGCGTTTCCGGCGGCTTGCCGCATCCGACCAGCAGCACGGCAGAAGCCGCAAGGACGGCAGATGCGGAATGAATGTGTTTGCTGAAGGACATGGTTCGCTCCTCTATCACAGGGCGCGCAGCCTACCCCGCGATGCCGGCCAAGTCTGCGAGTTTCGTCCTACAATTGGACTTGCGACACGATCTGCGGGCGTTCGCGGCTCCGGCATGACAACATATTGCCCGTCCGCGCCCGTAGCTCAGCTGGATAGAGCACTTGGCTTCGAACCAAGTGGTCGGCGGTTCGAATCCGTCCGGGCGCGCCAAATATCTTGCGGTAAATCAACCATTTAACCAGCAATCCGCTCACTGCTTCCGCGTTGAAGCCAAGTGATTGCGCGAATTTTGCGGGACTCTGTTGAGCACGCCTGATCTTCAAACAATACGCCGGGGCCTAGGAAAGCCACGGAAGCCTGCGAGAGCGCTCGCGCTCGAATGCCTCGATTTCTTCAGTGTGTCGCAGGGCAAGCCCGATCTCATCCACCCCGCGCAACAAACAATCTCGCCAAAATGACCCGAGAGTGAACGGGGATGCCGCGCCCGAACTGTCTGTAATCGTCAGCGCTTCCAGATCCACCGTCAGCCGGGGATCGGGTAGACGTAGCAGCGTATCGCGCAATTCTGTCGCGTATTGCGCCGGTACCGTTGCCGGGAGCAAACCATTTCTCAGGCAGTTATTGTAGAAGATGTCGCCGAAGCTTGGCGCTATAACTGCACGGATTCCAAAATCGTGCAGCGCATACGCGGCTCCCTCTCGAGACGAGCCACACCCGAAATTCTCGCCCGCGACGAGAATTTCCGCCGAGCGAAAGCGCTCATCATTGAGGATGAATTCCGGACGCTCATTTCCTGCATCGTCAAAGCGCAGGTCGTGAAACAGAAATCGTCCATAGCCTGCGCTCCGATCAAACTTCAGAAACCTTGCCGGAAGAATTTGGTCCGTATCGACGTTGACGCCTTTGATTGGCACTGCGATCGCGGTCACAGGTCGGAAGGGTTCCATCTCAACCCTTCGGACCGAAAGCCAACGCTCGTCGCACATCGGACAGACGCCCAGTCACGGCGGCGGCGGCGGCCATCGATGGGCTCATTAGATGCGTGCGCGAGTGCAGACCTTGTCGGCCGACAAAGTTTCGGTTGGATGTTGATGCGCAGCGCTCTCCTGCCGGAACGAAATCGCCATTAATCGCAACGCACATTGAGCATCCGGCATGGCGCCATTCGAATCCGGCAGCGCGAAAGACGCGATCGAGACCTTCTTCCTCCGCTTGTCTGCGCACAGCCTCGGAACCAGGCACGACAACTGTCGGAACGCGTGCCGTGCGACCGCGCGCGATCGCCGCTGCCGCACGCAAGTCCTCGATTCGGCTATTTGTGCACGAGCCGATAAAAACACGATCAACCTTGATTTCAGTCATCGGCGTACCGGGTGTCAGTCCCATATAGTTGAGAGCGTCGATTGCGGAGCTTCGCGCCGCGCCTGTGAGTTTGTCTGGATCTGGTATGCATCCATCGATGGGCACAGCGGCGTCCGGGCTCGTGCCCCAAGTCACCATCGGTGCGATGAGCGAGCCATCGATCGAGACTTCGAGATCAAAACGAGCCTCCGCATCCCCAACCAACGTGCGCCAGTACGAAACTGCAGAATCCCAATCAGCGCCTTGCGGCGCGAAAGCTTTCCCAGACAAATAATCGAGCGTCGTATCGTCCGGCGCGACAATTCCGGAGTGTCCGCCGAGCTCAATTGACATGTTGCACAAAGTGAGCCGCTCTTCGATCGACATTTTCTCGATCAAGCTTCCGGCATACTCAATTGCGTGGCCGACAGCACCTGCAGATCCGAGCCGCGCAATGATTGCAAGAGCGACATCCTTGGCATGGACACCTTCAGCGCGACTGCCATGCACATTGATTCGCATCAGGCGCGGTTTCGCAAGCCAGACGGTTTGCGTCGCGAGTGCCTGGGTCATCTCGGACTGGCCAATGCCAAAAGCAATCGCGCCCATTGCGCCGTGCGTCGATGTGTGGCTGTCGTTACAGACAATTGTCATGCCCGGCTGGCTGATGCCAAGTTCGGGCCCGACCACATGGACAATTCCCTGGTTGCGATCGTCTATCTCGAATGCCCGAATCCCTGTCGACCGAACATTCTCCGAGAATTGGCGCAGAACTTCAGCAACGCGTTCATTGGGTGCGTCTTCAACACGACGAGTTCGGGTCGGGACATAGTGATCGGCAAAACCCGTAACCTGATTCCGGCGTCGCACTTTCAAGCCCCGCCGGCGCAGGTCAGAAAATGCATGAAATGACCCCTCATGAAGGAAAACACGGTCAACGTAGACAAGCTGAGGTCCGGTCGTCCTCCTGAGCACGACGTGTTGATCCCATATCTTTTCGAATAGCGTCCTGGCTGATTGGGATGTCACATTGCTTTGCATCAATACTTCTGCCAGCGAAATTCCGGGGTGATCTGCTCGCTCGTCGCAACCCGCAAATCGCGCGCGAGCAAGTCGTCAGGCGCTTCCCGGAGAATAGAATAATCTGCGTTCAGATGCATTGGCGGATTTCGGAGAGAACTTTGGTACAGCGTGCATAGGCACAGGCGCTTCTGCAAGGTTGATCATCTTGAGCCCAGCATGAGTCATCGAGACAATTGTCGGGATAACGCGGTGGCCCGCAATTCCGCGACCCAGGATCTCGCCGAATACATCCAGTCGTTCTACAATCGAACCCGGCGACACAGCCACATTTTCGGTGTCAGCCCTGAGCGATTTGCAGCACAGTGGGACGGTCACTAATCAGCTGAGAAGCTCAACTCCGTGCAGGGCAAACTTCCAAGGTACTTCTCGAACAGAGGTGGGGCATGACGTTCAGCAGCGCTGCGGCGCGATCCTGGCTAGTGGCGGCAGGGGTGACGCTTCTTGGCGTGGTCCTCGCACTCAATTTTGCGACACCGGGAAAGAAACTCGAGCGGGTGCCGCGCCATCTGTATCCCATCGCCAACGCTGCTTTTCAGCGTGAGATGGGGGTCATGCTCGGCCCCACGGTCCTGCAGGGAAATCGTGTTACGGCGCTTCAAAATGGCGTCGAGATCTTCCCTGCCATGCTCGATGCGATCAGTGCGGCTCGCCGTTCGGTCAATTTTGAAACCTATATCTATTGGTCTGGCGAGACGGGAAAGCGGTTTACGGCCGCGCTTATTGAGCGGGCGATGGCGGGCATCCCGGTCAATTTGACCATCGACTGGGTGGGCAGCGTCAAAATGGACGCGGATGAACTGAGTCGCCTGCAAACTGCCGGGGTCCGCGTGCATCGGTACCGGCCGCTTCATTGGTACAACATCAGCCGGATCAACAATCGGACTCATCGCAAGCTGCTGATTGTCGATGGAGCCGTTGGATTTACCGGAGGCGTCGGGATCGCGGACCAATGGGAGGGGAACGCTGAACACCCGCGTCATTGGCGCGACATACATTTCCGCATCGAAGGACCGGCCGTCGCGCAGTTGCAAGCAGCCTTCAATGACAACTGGGTCAAGATGACCGGCAACGTCCTGAATGGAGACGCCTACTTCCCCGCGATGAGTACGGCCGGCGAACTTGGAGCCCACGTGTTCATAGCATCCCCGTCGGGAGGCAGCGAAAGCATGCGTCTCATGTACCTGCTGGCCGTCGCGGCTACCGCACAGTCGCTCGACATTGCCGCATCATATTTCGTGCCCGACACGTTGCTGATTCAATCGATCCTGGAGGCGCGGCAACGAGGTGTGCGCGTGCGCATCCTGTTGCCCGGTCCGCACACGGATTCTGCCGCTGTGGCCCTGGCCTCCAAGCAAGATTGGGGACAACTGCTGGAAGCCGGTGTCGAAATCTTCGAATGCCAGCCCACGATGCTGCACACGAAAATGCTGATTGGCGACGGCTACCTGGTATCGGTGGGATCGACGAACCTGGATAGTCGCTCGCTCAATCTCAACGATGAAGCGAACCTGAATGTGTACGACCGCGCCTTCGCCCAGCAGATGACGGGCGTATTCGAGCGGGATCTCGCCGACGCGCACCCGTACGGGTATGAACAGTGGAAAAACCGCCCCTGGAGCGAGCGGCTCAGCGAGCTGCTCATCGCACCCGCCAAATCGCAGTTGTAGTCGCGCGGCCCAGCGAGCTACGCGGCGGTCGCGCCGAACTGGCCGCGGCGCGGAGGCGACATGGCAACACTGCGGACGGTGATCACCGCCCCCTGAACTCGCTTAAGATGACGGGCCATGCCACCTGTCTTCCGTTCCTTGCTGATTTACCTGACGTTTGCGAGCGCCGCGGCTGCGGCGAATGCGCCGCAGCCGCCCGCAAACGAATCGCGCGCGGTGATGACGAGCGAGCAGGTAGTCGAGATCCTCGACAAGACTGTTGACTGGTATCGCACACTCGGTACGCAGCAGCAGGCGGCTACCCAGCCCAGCGATCTGCTGATCCTGTATGCGAATCGCCAGACCGCGGACAAGGTGACGGCCCTCGCCTTCGAGATCGCGCGCGCCAATGCCGAGCTGTTGAGCAGCGACGCCAGCCAGGCGCAGGCGGCGAATCCGGAAGGCTCCGTGATAGCTACGCTCGACCAGTCGCGCAAGAAGCTCGACGAGCAGCGTGCGGGCCTGCTGGCACAGATCCAGGCCGACCAGGCCAAGCTCCCCGCCACGCCGCGCGCGGGGCGGGCCGCGTTGCAGGAGCGCATCGCGGTGCTCCGCGGTGAACTCGATCTGATCAATGCGCAGCGCAATCTGCTCGCCAACATGTCGAGCTTCGCCGGCGAGAGCGATACGAATGGTTTGGGCGCCAATGCGCTGAAGGCGCATATCGATGCCATCGCTGCGTCGATTCCCACGGCAAGCACGGCAACGCCCGCCGCGACGGCAGCGACCACCACCGCGTCGGGTGACAATTTGTCCGGCTCGGGCGGCGGGCTGTCGCTCAGCGAGTTTGGCATCTGGGACCTGAGCTCCACCGTCCTGCGCCTGCGCGGCAAGATGCGCACGATCGAATCGGTCGACCGGCGCACTGCCGAATTGCAGGAAGTGTTCACACAGATCCGCCTTCCGCCGCAGGAGCGGCTCAAGGCGCTCGGCGCTCGTGGCGATGCGCTGTCCGCGCGCTCGATCGGAGACGATGCCGCTGCCCTGAAGGGCGTGCGCGATCAGTACGACACCCTGGCCTGGTTGTTTCAGCAGACCGCCGCGATGGTCACGCCCCTGAGCAAGGTCGAGGTCTTGCTCTCGCAGTACCGTCGCAATCTCGGCAACTGGCGCGAAGCCGTCGACAAGCAGTACGGCGATGCACTCAGTGCGCTCGGGCTGCGGCTGGCGGTTTTCGTCGGCCTGCTCGCGATCGTGTTCGGCGCCGCCGAATTATGGCGGCGCATGGTGTTCCGCTACGTGCACGAGGCGCGCCGGCGCTCGCGCTTCCTGTTGTTGCGCAAGATCCTCATCTGGTGCCTCGTGCTCGCCCTCGCTGCCAGCACGTTTGCGACCGAGCTCGGCTCGCTCGCGACGTTCGCCGGCCTGATCACCGCAGGTCTGGCCGTCGCGATGCAGAGCGTGCTGATTTCTGTGGTTGGCTATTTCTTCCTTATCGGCAAGTACGGTGTGCGCGTCGGGGATCGCGTGCAGATCGGGCAGGTGACAGGCGAGATCGTGGACCTGGGCCTCGTGCGCCTGCACCTGATGGAGCTGGTCGCCCAGGTGCCTACCGGGCGAGTCGTCGCGTTCGCGAATTCCGTGGTGTTCCAGGCCTCCGGTGGCCTGTTCAAGCAGATTCCCGGCATCGATCTCACGTGGCACGAGATCACCGTGACATTGCCGCCAGGCGCCGATCACGAGGCAATGAAGACGAGCCTCGTCCAGGCCGTAACGAACGTGCTGCAGGACTATCGCGACGACATCCTGCGCCAGACGCAGGTGATCCAGAAAACCGGAGGCTCGGGCGTTCCCGACGAAGCGCGCCCGCAGGTGCAGCTGCGCTTCTCCGCAGCGAGCATCGATGCGGTGGTGCGCTATCCCGTACAGCGCGTGCACGCCGCCGAGATCGACGAGCGTGTGTCGCGCGAAATCCTGCGCGTGACGTCACAGTCGTAAGCGATTCGAAGGAGTCTGCGGATGCTGCGCAAGGATCGCCCGGTTGCATCGTTCATGCTGGTCATTGCGCTGTTGGCTGCGTTCGTCGCGCCGCTCATCGATGCTGCGGGGGTTGAGAGCGCGTCGGAAGCCGCCGAACTGCAAGCGCAGCGCGAGGGTTTGCGTGAACTCGACCGGGTGCGTGGCCCGACTGAAGTCGCCGTGGTGGGCAGTTCGAAGCTGAAAATGCCGCTACGTGTTGCGCTGCCCGGAAGCCCGGTCGAGTTCCTGGCCGCAGAGCACCCCGACAGTCGGCGCGTGCCGCGCTTGCATGCATTGCGCACAGCGCCGCCCGCGAGTGAGTCGCAATGAGGCTGCTGTTGGTCGCCTTGGTCTGCTTTGTCGCGGGTTTCTGGCTCGTGGCGCAATTGTTCGACAGGAAAAAGCCCGGCGAGGCGCCACGGCCGGACGCGGAGCCCCAGGCACGTCCACCGCCATCGGTTGCAGTGGCTGACGACGGGCGCGTGACGCTGTCCAACTGGTACCGCATTCTGGAGGTGCGCGAGAACGCGACTCGCGAGGAAATCGCCGCAGCCTACAAGCGCAGGATCGTGCAGTATCATCCGGACAAGGTTGCGCAGATGGGCGTGGAGATCCGCGAAGTGGCGGAGTCCAAGTCGAAGCAGATCAATGCCGCCTATGAAATGGGCATGGGGCGGTATCGGTAGCCTGCCGGAACAATCCTACAGGCCAATCGGCGTGCGCTGCGTCGACGTTTGCGCAGGGCGCCTACAGGTCAACGCGCGCATGCCGGGCATGCTTCGTGCAAACGAGGTAACTCCATGCAGAACGTGTACGCGAACATCATCGGAATACTGGCAACCGCGGTGCTGGTCGCCACCCTTATCGGCCAGACCGTCAAACAATGGCACGAAGGTACGACGCGTGGTGTCGCGCGCTGGTTTTTCCTCGGCCAGGTAACTGCGTCGGTCGGTTTCATCACCTACAGTCTGATGATCGGCAGCACGCTGTTTGCGTTTACCAATGCGCTGATCCTGTTGAGCGCCGTCGCGGGTTATGTCGTACTGCGAATGAACCGCCGTCGCATCACCGGGCAGCGCGTCAGCTTCTCCGAGCGGATCGGCACGGGGCATCTCGCCGCTCACTGAACGGGCTCGCGACAGCGACGCCGATGAGCCGGATCGGCTAGACTCCTGCCACGGGGGTCTGCGATGAAATCAAGGCTGCGCAAGACGGCTTGGCTTTACCTGCTGTTTCTAATTCCTTACGTGGCGATGTTGTGGGTCCCGTCGTACAACCGCGTCGAACCGACGCTGTTTGGATTTCCGTTCTTCTACTGGTATCAGCTGGCGTGGGTGCCAATCAGCGCGGTGATCATCGCCATCGTTTACTTCGTGCGCGGCGACGAGTAGGTGTTCGAGCACATCAACCCGATCGCGACCGCGGTGTTCGGCGCCTTGTTCGTGCTCGTCTCGGCGCTCGGTTTCATGGCGGCGCGCTGGCGCCAGGCACCCCTGGGAACCCTGCACGAGTGGGGTCTCGGCGGCGGGCGCTTCGGCACGCTGGTTTCCTGGTTCCTCATCGGCGGCGACCTGTATACCGCGTACACCTTCATCGCGGTCCCGGCACTGCTGTTCGGAGCGGGAGCTATGGGTTTCTTCGCAGTCCCGTACACAATTCTCATCTATCCGTTTGCATTTCTCGTGCTGCCCAGGCTGTGGGTGGAGGCGCGTGAACACGGTCATGTCACATCCGCCGATTTCGTGCGGCAACGTTTCGGCAGCCCGATGCTCGCGCTCGCCGTGGCGTGTACCGGGCTCATCGCCACGATGCCGTACATCGCTTTGCAGCTCATCGGCATCCAGGTGGTCGTCGCGGCGCTGGGGTTTCCCACGCGCGGCTTCGTTGGCGAGTTGCCGTTGCTTGTGTCATTCCTGATCCTCGCGGCGTACACGTACAAGAGCGGATTGCGCGCCCCTGCGCTCATCGCGATCGTGAAGGATGTTCTGATCTACATCACGATCATCGCCGCCATCATCATCATTCCCGCGCAGCTGGGCGGTTACGACAAGATCTTCGCGGGACTGCCGCCCGACAAGCTGCTTTTGAAACCCGCGGTGCGCAACGACTTCGCGGGCATGTCCGCGTACGCGACGCTCGCACTCGGCTCGGCGCTCGCGCTGTTCCTGTACCCGCATTCGCTCACGGCGGTACTCAGCGCGGACAGCGTGAAGACGGTGAAGCGCAACATGATGCTGCTGCCCGCCTATTCGCTGCTGCTCGGGCTGATCGCGCTGCTCGGTTTCATGGCCATCGCCGCCCGTGTCGACAAGTTGCCGCAGTACGCCGAGTACTTCGCACAGTACAAGGGCAACTTCGCGGTGCCCGCACTGTTTCTCGAGAGTTTTCCCGACTGGTTCGCTGGCGTGGCGCTCGCTGCGCTCGCGATCGGTGCGCTCGTGCCCGCAGCCATCATGTCGATCGCCGCGGCAAACCTGTTCACGCGCAACATCTATCGCGAGTTCGTCCGGCCCGACTGCACGTCGGAGCAGGAAACGCAGATGGCGCAGATCGTCTCGCTGGTGGTGAAGGTCGGCGCCGTCGCGTTCGTGCTCGCGCTGCCGACGCAGTACGCCATCCAGCTGCAACTGCTCGGCGGCATCTGGATCATCCAGACATTGCCTGCGGTCATTCTCGCGCTGTACATGCGTTTCGACCCTCGCGCGTTGCTGGCCGGCTGGATCGTGGGAATGGCATGGGGCACGTGGGCCGCGGCCGCGCAGAACTTCGCGTCCTCCACGCATCCCTTGGTGCTGTTCGGCGTGAAGGTGCCCGGTTATGCCGCGCTGTATGCGCTCGCGCTCAATCTATCCGTCTCGGTGCTGCTGTCGCTCGTGCTGCGCAAGCGGCGCAACCAGTCCTCGCCGTCGCGCCGACCCGAGGCTAAGCTGCGTGCATGACCGACACCGACATGCATACCGGAGTGCCGTTTGCGATCCTGCCGGAGGTCCGCCGCGTGCTCGCGCCCAACCGCTCGGCGCTCACGGGTCCCGGCACCAACAGCTATCTGCTCGGTGAGTGCGCGATCCTCGACCCAGGCCCGGCCGATCCCGAGCACATCGACGCGCTGCTCGATGCGATGCCGAGTCCGCGCTTCGTGTTCGTCACCCACACGCACAAGGATCACTCGCCCGGTGCCCTGCACATCGCGCAGCGCACCGGCGCGCGCCTCATCGGGCGCACGCTGGCCCCGGAGGTTCCGCAGTTGGAGGAGCAGGACAAGACGTTCCTGGCGGACGAGATGCCGCTCCAGGATCAGTGCTTCGAGATCGAGGCCGGGCTCACGCTGCGCGCCATCGACACGCCGGGGCATGTGTCGAATCACGTGTGCTACCTGCACGAGGAATCCGGGCTGCTGTTCTCGGGCGATCATCTGCTCGATGGCGTGACGCCGGTCATCGCCGCGCCCGATGGCGACATGACCGCGTACATGGATTCGCTGAAGCGATTGCAGGGCTATCCGCTCACTGCGATTGCGCCGGGCCATGGGCGTGTGTTGCCCGACCCCGCAGGCAGCATCGAAGCGGTGATCCGGCATCGCGGCCGGCGCGAGTCGAAGATCGTGCGTGTGTTGGCCGAGCGCAGCGGCACACTCGAAGCGCTGGTGCCGCACGTCTACGACGATGTGTCGCCATCGCTGCATGGTCTCGCGCGTCTCACGCTGATGGCGCACCTGGTCAAGCTCGAGCGCGAGCAACGCGCGCGATGTGAGAACCAGGTCTGGCATGGCCTCTGAGCCGCGCGGCTCGCTGCAGGTCCAGCTCAGCGCGCTGAATCTCACCCGCGAGGACCGGCCGGTGCTGCGCGACGTCGACTGGCGCATCAGCTCGACCCAGCGCTGGGCACTCGTCGGTGGCAATGGCGCCGGCAAGACGCAGCTGCTCAAACTCATCGCCGGTGACGTGTGGCCCGACGCGGACGGCAAGCGCGCGCGGCGCTACCTGCTCGACGGCGAGCGTTTCGACGAACCGAACGGCGTGAAACAGGAGATCGCGTATCTCGGCCCCGAACGCCAGGACCGCTACGAGCGCTACGGTTGGAATTTTCCGGTCGAAGCAATCATCGGCACCGGCATTCATCGCACCGACATCCCCCTGCATCCGCTCGGCACAACGCACCTGCGGCGGATCGCGGCGCTGTTGCGCAGTCTGCAGATCGCACATCTGGCTACGCGCCCTTTTCTCAGTCTGTCTTACGGCGAGCGGCGTCTCGTGTTGTTCGCGCGCGCCCTCGCATGGCGACCGCGACTGCTGCTGCTCGATGAGCCCACCAACGGGCTCGACGAGATGCACCGAGCCGCGTTGCTCCGGCAGCTCGAGTCGGCGATCAGCGGGCCGGGCTGGATCTTCAGCAGCCATCGCGCCGAGGACCTGCCAGGCAATGCCGGGCGATTGCTGATACTGCGGCGCGGACGTGTCGCCTGGCGCGGGCCGCTCACGCCGCAGTCGCTCAGGCGCGCATTCGGCGGCAAGGCGCAGCACCTCGACGCGGCGAGCACGAGCCGACCTGTGCGCAAACGCACTGCGCGCATGCCGGTGCTCCTCGCCTTGCGTAACGCGAGCATCTATCTCGATGCGCAACGCGACGCCCCAACCCTCGCGCACCTGACGATGGACATCCGTCGCGGCGATTGCTGGGTCGTGCATGGTGGCAATGGCGCTGGCAAGTCGACGCTGTTGCGCACGTTGTACGGCGACATGGGTGTGGCGAGCGATGGCAGTATCACGCGTCGCTCGCTCGCGCCCGGTGAGCCGATCGAGGTGTTCAAGCGCACCGTTGGACTCATCGCCCCGCACTTGCAGGCCGAGCAGCCGCAGGAGATCACGGTGCTGCGGGCAGCGGTCTCCGGCTTGCACGCGAGCATTGGGCTCAATGAGGCGCCGGATGCACTGGAGATCCGGCGCGCGCGCGCAAGCCTGAAGCGTTTCGGCCTCGAGCGCTTCGCTGCGCGCCCGCTGCGCGAGCTATCCTACGGGCAAATGCGGCGCGTTCTGTTCGCACGCGCCTGGGTGAACGAGCCCTCGATGCTGCTGCTGGACGAGCCGTTCGCCGGTATCGATACACCGACCCGCAACGCGCTGCTCGCCGCGCTCGACAGCCTGCTCGCGACCGGGCTCACGATTATCATCGCCACGCATCATCGCAGCGAATGGCCCGCCGCAACGACACATGAATTGGAGCTCGAGGCGGGGCGCGTAGTGTATTGCGCACCGGTGCGCAGATGAAGCGACTGCTCGTTTGCGTCGCGCTTTTCGCGATCGTGCTCGCCGTGCTGGCGAGCGCGGGCGGTCCCGGATTCTGGAAGCTGTACATCACAGCGCTCACGCGCGGCACCGCTCAGTTCCAGCCCGCCGACTACCAGCCACGCGAATCGCTGCGGGGTGGCGATGGCGGTGGTTTGCCGCGCGCCGAGCCCGCCGCGGAAGGCATCGAAGTAGAAGCACTGCAGGCGGCGCAACTATGGAGTGCGGATGCAGATGCCGATGCGCTACTCGTGATGCGCCACGGTCATCTGGTGTACGAACATTATTTCCGCGGCGAGGCCGGCACGCTCGTGGACAGCGGACGCTTCGCGACTCTGCTGCATGCGATGGCCGCCGGCAGCGCGGTGCGCGGGGGCCTCGTCAGCAGCGACATGGCACTCGAGGCGTTTGGGCCCATCGACGCCGTTGGAAGCTGGCGTAATCCGTGGTCGCGTGCGGCTCACGAGAGCTTCGGCTCCGCAGTTACGCCTGAGCCTTTACGCGCGGTGACCGGCAAACGCTACTCGCAGTACGTCGCCGCGAAGATCTGGGCGCCACTGAATGCCGGCGATGCGCATCTGTGGCTGGACAGTGGACGTGATGCCGTGCGCGTCGATTGCTGCGTGCTCGCACGGCCCGTCGACTGGCTGCGGGTTGCCCGGCTTGTGCTGGACGCCGGCGCGCTCGACGGCGAGGCGGTGGTGCAGCCGGCATGGGTGGCGCGGATGCTCGGGTCACCTGCGCTGTCGCTGACGCCAGGGGATCGTGCGCGCGGTCCGGAGCCTTACGCGACGCACGGGGTGTTCCACGTTGCCGGCGCGGGCGAGTCGCGGCTCTGGCTGGTGCCCCGCCTGCAGCTCGCGATCCTCAGCATCGCGCAGCATGGCACGCTCACCGGTGACGACACCTCGCTGCCCAACCTCATCCTGCGCGGCATGCCACGACGCGCGAATGACGGCGCGCTGCGCGCCGATCGACCGAACATCAACGATCTCGTACCGGCACACTGAAATGATCTACAGCATCGGTGCACGCAAGCTCGAAACTCTCGGCGAGTATTACATCGCGCCGAGCGCGGATGTCATCGGCTCAGTGCGCCTCGGGCATCAGGCGAGCATCTGGTTCAACGCCGTCCTGCGTGGCGACAACGACTGGATTATCGTCGGCGCGGGCAGCAACGTGCAGGACCTCAGCGTGATCCACGCCGATGCCGGTACACCCACCGTCATCGGCGCCGGCGTGACCGTCGGTCACCGGGTGCTGCTGCACGCCTGCGTCATCGAAGACGACTGCCTGATCGGCAACGGCGCGATTGTGCTGGACCGCGTGCGGATCGGTCGGCACAGCATCATCGCCGCGGGCACGCTGCTGCCGCCGGACATGGTGGTGCCGCCGTGCTCCGTGGTGATGGGATGGCCTGGCAAGATCGTGCGCGAATCCACGGCGCGTGACCGCGAACTGATCGAGCGCGGCAAGGCCGCGTACCTGCACGAGCAGCAGATCTATCGCGAGCAGTTTGCGCCGGATCCGCGCGGGCGCTAGATGCCCGCGAACCACTCGTAGCCCTGGTCTTCCCAGTAGCCCCCGTTGCCGCCATGCAAAGCGGCGAAGCTGCTCACGAACTCGATGCGCATCACGTATTTCGCATGCTTGTAGCCGAGCTGACGCTCGACTCGCAACCGGATGGGGGCGCCATTGGCGATCGGCAGCACCGTGCCGTTGAGCTCGTACGCGAGCAGTGTCTGCGGATGCATCGCGTCCTCTAGATCGATGCTCTCGTAGTAGGGCGTGCCCTTGCTGTCCATCGCATCGGCGCAGTGGAAAACCGCGTAACGCACTTCCGCCTTTGGCTGCACCGCTGCGACGATGTGTGCGAGTGGCACGCCCGTCCATTTGCCGATCGCACTCCAGCCTTCAACGCAGTCGTGACGCGTGATCTGCGTGCGCACCGGAAGCGCGCGCAACTGCGCGAGCGTGAAGGTGGCTGGCGAGTTCACGAGTCCGTCCACGCGCAATGCGTAGTCCGCGAAGGCTCCTGCGGCGAGGCGCTGATACTCGGCATTGCGCGGGTTCGAAGTGCCGTTGCTGCGGAAGCTGGGTGACAGGTCTGCTTCGCTGAACTCCTGCGCGAGCGAATTCTTCGAGGTAAGCAGGCGTTGTGCCCCGCGGTTGGCCGTTTCGCCGACTGCCAGCACCTTCGGGAACCAGGTGCTGCGCGAGGCGGCATCGCAACCCGCGAGCACCAGCGCGGTGGAGCCCGCGACGAGCTTGCGCAGAAAATGCCGCCGGTCGTCAGCTCTGCGCATCGTGGGTCTCCGAGATCCGGTAACGCCCGGTAATCATCGAGCGAATGTTGTTCCAAAGCCCCGAGATGATTACCTCGAACACGTGTATGAGCACGAACAGCACGATGCCCCAGGCGGCGATGAAGTGCAGCGTGCGCGCGGACTGACGGCCGCCGAACAGGTCGACCCAGCCAGGCCAGAGCGAGTTCAGGGTCGGCGACATCGCGAGACCCATCAGGATCACGAACGGCAGCAGCACGAAGATGACCATCAGGTACACCAGCTTCTGGAGCACGTTGTAGGACTTGGCTGCCTCGCCATGCGGATGACGGAAACGCAGATGATCCAGTACCGAACGACCGATGCCGCGCCAGTCGCGCCTTGTCGGAACGAGATCTCGCGCGAGGTGACGGCTTGCGAACGAGTACGTCACGTACACGATGCCGTTGATGACGAACAGCCAGGCGAAGAAGAAATGCCAGCGGCGCGCCATGGAGAGCCAGCCAGTGCTCGGCAATGTCAGCCAGTGCGGAAAGCCGCGCTGCGCCATGCGTCCATTGGGATCGCGCGACAGGCCGAGAACGCCCGTGGTCTCGAACTCCTTGCCCAGCACCTGTGTTATGCCCACCCAGTTGCCCGTCACTTCCGGACGCGCGAGCAGCCGCAGCACTGGTGGCGCGCCCGTGTACGAGGACTTGCCCCAGTACAGCGCAGCATGCGAATTGAAAATGTTAAGGCCACTCATCAGCAGCACCGTGAGCGCAAGCACGTTGATCCAGTGCAACACCCGCACCGGCCAGGTATGGCGAAAATATATATAGCTCGTTTTCAACGCAGCACTCCGGGGCTCATGCGTGCCTCGAACAGGACGAGCGCGCTGCCGCGAATCTCCAGCAACTCGAGTACGCTGCCGCGCAGCGTGAGGGCGATCTCGACCTCGCCGCCGCGGCCCATATGATGGCCCTGTGCGCCGCGCAGTGACAATCCCGACAGCAGTCCGCGCGCCAGCAGGTAGGCGGCGAGCATGCCATGCGCATTGCCGCTGACCGGATCCTCGTTGATGCCCAGGGCGGGGCAGAACATGCGCGATTCCACATCGCTGCGGGTCTGCGGTGCAAGTGTGAAGATGAAGTAACCTGCGGCGCCACCCGCGGCGGAGATCTGCGCCAGTTGCGCAAGATCCGGACGCAACGCTGCGATGCTGGCGCCATTGTCCACGCCCAGCAAAAGGCGCGCGTTGTTCGCGCCGGCGAACTGCGGTGGGCAGCGCGAATCGAGCTGTTCCGGTCGCAACCCCAGGCCCTGCAGCACCGAGGCAAGCATCGTTGGCTCAGGTGCGCCGCCGAGCAGCGGCGGTGGCTGACGGATGGCGAACTGGGTCGGTGTCGTGCCGGGCACGGGGAGCACCGTCGCCGAGCCATTGCGATGCTTCTGCCTGCGCGTGCGCGCGCCTCCGATCTGTGTGAGCACCGCGTGCAATGCCAGCGTCGCGTGACCGACGAAGCCGGCTTCCGTCCGCGGCGTGAAGAAGCGCGCCTGCAGATCGTGATCCGTGCCATTGGCCGCGAGCGCGAACACCGTGTCGCCGTTGTTGAGCTCGCGTGCAAGCTGCTGCATCTGCTGCGAGCTGAGGGCATCCGCGCCGAGCACGACACCGGCCGGATTGCCCGTGAAGGCGTGCTGCGTGAAAGCGTCGACCTGAAAGATGCGGATGTCTTCGTTCACTGGCTGTCCGGCTTGCAAAGTTGCACTGCGAAGCTAACATAGCGGCCACCTTGGGGTGGCTCACGCGATGAGCCTGAGATGCCGGGAGCTGAAGAGCGCGCCGGCGGACCCGTTGAACCTGATCCGGTTAGTACCGGCGAAGGGAGCAGGTATGAAAGCTACGGCGCGTCTCCATATATTCCTGCTGCTCGCGTGCAGCCCACTGTGCATTGCTGCGGCTCGGGCCGACGACAATCCTCTCGAGGAAGTCGTGGTCACCGCATCCCTGCGCGCGCGCGGACTTGCGCTGCTGCCCGCGAGCGCCAGCATCCTGGACTCGACCACGCTGGGCGGCGCAGGTGTGCAGCACTTTGAGGACGTGCTCGGCCTCGTGCCCGGCCTCAATTGGGCGGCGGGCACCTCGCGGCCGCGCTATTTCCAGCTGCGCGGCATTGGTGAGCTCGAGCAGTATCAGGGCGCCCCGAATCCATCGGTCGGCCTGCTCATCGACGACATCGATTTCTCCGGTATCGGCATGCCAGCGACACTGTTCGATGTCGAGCGAATCGAAGTGCTGCGCGGTCCGCAGGGCACCGTGTACGGCGCCAACGCACTTGCTGGCCTCATCAGCATCCGCAGCGAAGCGCCAAAGACTGCGTTCGAGGCGAGCACCCAACTGAGCGTGGGAGACTACGGCGTGCGCAGCGCGGGCGCGGTCGTCGGCGACGGCGTCGACGACGGTGCAATCGCCTGGCGAGTCGCGGCCCAGAGATACCAGGGGGACGGATTTCGTCGCAATGTGTATCTCGGTCGCGACGACACCAACGGTTTCGACGAAGGCTTCGTGCGCGGCAAGTTGCACTGGCAGGCGGGCGAGCAACTGCGACTCGATCTCACCGCGCTCCTGTCTGATACCGACAACGGCTATGACGCATGGACGCTGGACCGTTCGCGCAACACGCGCTCGGACAAACCCGGCATCGACGCGCAGCACTCACGCGCATTCGCGCTGCGCTCGCTGTATGACGGTATCGCGCCCTTCGAGCTTCTGAGTATCACGACCTTTGCGGACTCGGACATCGACTACGCCTTCGACGGCGATTGGGCGAGCGATGCGTTCTGGGGTGCGGCCGGGCCCCATGATTTCTTCGAGAGCATCCTGCGAGACCGGCGCACCGCCAGTCAGGAGCTGCGCCTCACTTCGCGCGTGACACCGGGTGCGCCTTCGTGGGTGGCTGGTGTGTACACGATGCGCCTCACCGAAGACTACGACTTGCGCGACGACTACAACGGTGAGGTGGCGCGGGCGCTGCTCAGCGACTACGCATCGACCAATCTCGCAGCGTACGGCGAGGTCGAACTCCCGCTGACTGCGCGGCTTGCTGCGACGCTGGGTGTGCGCGGCGAGCGCCGCAGCGCCAGCTACGAGGACAGCGCCGGACTGCGCGAGGATCCGGTCGACGAGATGATCGGCGGGGCGTTGGCGCTGACGATGCAATGGCAGAAAAGCTTTTCGCAGTACATCACGTTGTCGCGCGGTTACAAGGCCGGCGGTTTCAACATCGGCACCGCGGTGCCCGAAGAACGTCGCCTGTTCCAGCCCGAATACCTGTGGAATCTGGAGACCGGCGTGCGCATGCACTCGGACGACAGACGCTTCGCCGCGCAGGCAAGTCTGTTCTACATGCGACGCTACGATCAACAGGTGTATACGTCGCTGCAGCTCGATCCGGACAATCCGCTGGATTTCGTACAGATCACCGACAACGCGAGCGGCGGCGAGAACCGTGGCCTCGAGGCCGAATCGAGCTTGCGCCTGACGCCGCGTCTGACGCTCGGCGCCGGGGTTGCCCTGCTGCATACGCGCTTCATCGGCTACCGTTTCGGCGAGCTCGATCTCGACGGTCGCGCGCAGGCCCATGCCCCGGAGTACCAGTACAACTTCAGCGCCGAGTATCGCGCGCCGCGCGGCTGGTTCGCACGCGCCGACCTGCAGGGAATGGCCGAATTCTATTTCGACACCAGCAACGATCAGCGCTCACAGAGCTACCGGGTCGTGAATCTGCGCGCCGGAATCGATTCGCGCAACTGGAGTGCGAGTGTCTGGACGCGCAACCTGCTCAACGCGCCCTACCAGACGCGCGGATTCTTCTTCGGCAACGAGCCACCCGATTTTATCCCTACGCGCTACGTGCAGCAGGGCGATCCACGCCAGCTCGGCGCCACCATCACAGTGAGGTTCTAAGTGCAGATCGGAGTCGAAATAAGTTTGTACCCGCTGCGCGGCGAATACATTCCGCCCATCAAGGATTTCATCGATCGGCTGAACGCGGCGGGTGAGTTTCGCGTGCAGACCAACACGATGAGCACGCAGGTGTTCGGCGAATACGACCGGATACTGGCCGTGCTGCAGCGTGAGATGCGCAGCAGCTTCGAGAAAGATGGCAAGTGCATATTCGTGATGAAGGTACTCGGTCCCTTGGCCGACTGAGCGATGCTGCAGCAGCTGGTTGCGGGGTTGCTTGCCACGTCGCCGCTTGAGGCCGCGGCGGTCGTGTTCGGACTCGCATACTCGGTGCTCGCGGTGCGCGGACGTCGCGAGTGCTGGATCGCCGGCGGGCTGAGCTCGCTGCTGTTCGTGTATCTGTCTGCCGTTGCGGCGCTGCCGATGCAGTCGGGACTGCAGGTGTACTACGTCATCATGGCGCTGTATGGCTGGGTGCGCTGGTCGCGCCCGGGCCCCGCAGCGCGTATCGGCACACTTGCTCTGCGCTGGCACTGCGTGGCGATTGCAATCGTGCTGGCGGCGAGTGTGCCCGCGGCGGCATTGCTCGCACGCGAGACCCACGCGGCGTGGCCGTATCTCGATTCGGTCACCACACTCGGCAGCCTGTTCGCCACATGGCTCATCGCGCGGCGAATCCTCGAGAACTGGCTGTACTGGATCCTCATCGATGCTTTGCTGGCGTTCCTGTTCGCTGCGCAGGGATTGTTGTTCACTGCGTTGCTGTTCACGATTTACCTCGGTGTTTCGACCATCGGCTGGTTCACCTGGCGACGCCACAGGGACTGCGCTCAATGATTTCAGCAGCGATCCTCGCGCGAGTGCCGGGCGCCGACCTTCAGGTCTCGCCGCTGCCGGGAGGCCGCAACAATCGGCTGTATCGCATCGACAGCACGGCTGGCAGCTTCGCGCTGCGCGTGCGTGCGACACCGGCCGACCCGCCCGGCGTGGACCGGATACGCGAGGCGCTGGTACAGGCGGCCGCGGCCGCGGCGGGACTAGCGCCACGCCTGTTCGCCTGCGCGACCCAGGATGGCTGGCTGCTGATGGATTTCGTCGACGGCGAGAGCTGGGCGCCGGCGCATTTCGCGGAAGCCGGGAAGTTGCGGCGTCTGGGTGAACGACTCGCGCAGTTGCATGGCTTGCCATGTGCGGCTGGTGCCGTGTTCGATGCGGTGGCGATAGCGCGGCGGCAGATCGCCCGTATCCGCAAGGCCGATCCGAATGGGCGCGACCTCACACCCATGCTCACGGCGCTCGAGGAACTCGAGTTGCAACTGGACGCGCTGCGCCGGCCCGTCGTCATGAATCACGGCGATCTGGATGCGGCCAAT
>JBDSRN010000025.1:0-3732 GCA_039929265.1 Steroidobacteraceae bacterium
GCAACACGACGATGGCCACGGCCGCGCTGGAGATCGTGCTGCTCGCCTGGGTGATCGCGATCGCGCTGAAATTACGCGCAACCTGAAACGTCACATCCAAGTCTTATTCTGCCCCGGTAAACGACCGCGGTAGACAGGACGCAAGCAACAACGAGGTGCTGCGCGTCAGCCGCCGTGTGCAAGACCTGGAGCAGCAGCGACTACACCGAGGGTGCGGCTGCTGCCGTCCATGCGTCCCGCGACTTTGCCTGGAGCGGTGCGCGTCACCGTCAACGCCACGCGATCCACATCGGGCCGGACCTTGCTGAGCAGGACGAAATCCGGCTTGTCGTGCGGCAGGTGATGCTGACGATCGCGCCACCGCCCGCAAGGGCAGCGCCGACGAGCACGCGTACCGCCCGGGGCTGAGGATCAGGATGTCTGTCATATTGCAGTGCTCATGCATGGAACTTCGGACGGTGAGCTGACGCACAGTTCAGACGCCCACCGTCGGTGGATCGCGCCGTGATTCGTGAGCTGGGTCCTGCACGTGAAATGTCCGATCCGTACCATGCGCATCGCTGACAGGCACCCCTACAATTACAGGATTGATCGAACATGGAAATTCTGGAGCTTTCTCTCATGCTGACCATTGCGCTGATGATCGGCCATTTCACCGCCATCGTCCTGGCACGATTCGACGGCGCGCGCTGAGTTAGGGCGCCCAGACTCGCGAGGCCGCTGTCCTTGTGCGCATCCCAGTTATCGCCCTGCGTACCGAGATAGGCCATCCCGAGGTCGCCGCCGAAGAGTAGCCCCAGGGCCCACTCGACCAGTTCGTACAGCATGGAAGTCGACATCTTGAGGTCCAGCGGCAGGAAATTGCCCCAGAACCCGCGCACGAGCGATTCGCGGGACCTCGTGCACGCCGCTTCGGGAGGCAGGGAGCCCGCATGCGGCAAGCTGTCGGCATTGTCTTACGTGCACCGGCGACGATCTGCTCCTGCAGTGAACATGGGCCAAGGGCTAGAATCCGCCACCTACCGTCTTAACCACATCCTTCAGGAGTCCGACATGGCCCGAGCCAAATCCGAACCAACGAGCGTCGATAAATTGACCAGTGACCTGCGTCAGGTGGTTGTGGATGTGGAAGAATTGCTGCGTGCCACTGCCGGTACAGCGGGAGAGAAAATCGGCGAGGCGCGCAACAAGGCTGAAAGGACATTGTCGTATGCCCGTGAACGCCTCTCTGATCTGGAAGGACAGGCCATCGAGCGCGCGAAGGAAGCTGCCGGTGATGCGGATGAGTACGTGCGTGAGAACCCGTGGCAGGCGATCGGTGTTGCCGCCGGCGTCGCGTTCCTGGTCGGCCTGCTCGTCAGTCGCCGCTAGCCTGAGAGGCCTGCATGCTGCCGGGTGAGGATTTGCGGGAAGAGCGACCCGGCCTGCTGGTTTCGTTGCGAGCGATGTTCAGCACCGGGCTGCAGTTGTTGCAGACGCGGCTCGAGCTGTTCACGACCGAGCTCGAGGAGGAGATGCACCGCATCGCGGGGCTGCTTCTCTGGTCCATCATCGCGATCTTCTTCGGTGGTCTGTTCATCCTGATGCTCGCGGTCACCGTGGTCATCGCGTTCTGGGACGAGCATCGGCTCGCCGCTGCGATCGGCATGACGAGCATCTTCGCGATCGTGGTTCTGGTTTCCGGCTTGATCGTGCGCGCCAAGATTGCTGCACACACCCGCTTGTTGTCGCTCACGCTCGAAGAATTGCGTCGAGATCATTCCAGTCTCGCCGGCGTGCGTCACGCCGGACATGGAGAAGACGAATGAGCAACAGTGCCCGGGAGAAGCAACTTGCCACGCGTCGTGCCAACCTCGTGGCGCGCAGCGGCAGGCAGCGCGCGCGGTTGGTACGCCAGGCCGAGGATCTCGGCCGCTCGCTCGGAGGTGTGGAACGCGGCATCGGCGTCGCACGTCATCTGACTTCGCGTCCACTATTGCTCGGTGCGGCGGCTGCGGCGCTGCTCGTGTTCCGCCCGGCTCGGGCGATCAAGTGGGTCACGCGTGGGGCTCTGATCACTTCGGTGGTCCGTCGTGGTCTGAACATCCTGCAGGAAAATCCTGTCATCCTTTCCGCACTGCGACCCCGACGTCGCAGTCATCGCGACGACATTCCTTTCGCCGTCGACTAGCGTTTTTCAGCCCCCCGAGCGTCTGGCGGAATAACCCAGTTTCGTCAGCTCGATCACAAGGCGATCGCGGTGGTCGCCCTGGATTTCGATGTTGCCGTTTCGGACTGCCCCTCCTGCGCCGCAGGTTTTCTTCAAGGTCGTCGCCAGCTGCTCGACCTCCGTCGCATTCAGCGGCAGCCCCGTGATCACCGTGACACCCTTGCCGCCACGTCCGGCAATCTCGCGTCCCACGCGAACGCGGGCTGCGGCACGCGCTGCGATGCTGGTGGCCGGCGATATGCCGGGCTTCGCAGTGCGCGTGTCGATCACCGCGCCGCGGAACATGCTGCGTGATTTCAATGCCTTCTCTGGTGCAATTGTCGTGACACGTAAGTTGCAGGCATTCGATATTTGCACAAGAGCGCAGTGCGGGGCACGCGCACACTCTGGCCCGTGCCTGGAATACTCCCCAGGCGAACGATACTGCTGGCGGTCGCGGCCGTTGTCACGGCAACCAGGCCGGCGGATCTGGACCACCATTGTCAAATCGTCGACCTTGTTGCGTTGAGCGTGCGCCACAATTGATGTAGCCGAATGGCGACAGTCTGAAGGCGCTGCGACGATGTGTAGCCTGGTGCCTACAGACATGAGATTGGGTATTCGTTACAACAGCGTCGTATGAGTGCAACCCTCGAATGCTTGTCCGCGCCAGCGCTTTCTGCCGCCGAAGTGAAACGGTGGTTCGAGCTGGAAACACCCGTGGATATCATCGATGCGCAGTTGATGCGCGCGGTGCAATCCATGCAGCGGCCGGACATCGATGTCATCTGCGAAGTGCTCGCGGTGGTCGATCAGTATCACCGCCGTGGCGCACTGGATCGCGAGCAGTTCAAACGATTGAAGGGGCGTATCGAACGGCACGCCGTCGGGGGCACGCAACCCGCGGCGGAGCCGGCGCGTCGTGTCGTGCGCGAAGCCCCTGCTCTCGTGCGGGCTGCCACAAGGCCCGTGGTGTCTGTCGTGCCTCCTGGCCCGCAGATCGCACCGCCGCCTCCCGCGGGTATTCAGCCTGGTACTGTGTTGCGCGATCGTTATCTCGTCAAAGAATTGCTCGGCGAGGGCGGCATGAGTTCCGTGTTTCGCGCCAGTGATCGGCAAAGGGAAGGGTTGGCCGGCCACGATGGCAACATCGCCATCAAGGTTTTGCGCCCTGCGCTGACAGGGCGGCCGGAGGCCATCAAGGCATTGCGACTGGAGTTCGAGCGCGCGCAGCGGCTATCGCATCCGTCCATCATCAATGTGTTCGACATCGACACGGACGGCGACACGCTCTTCATCACGATGGAGCTGCTGCGCGGCGAGATGCTCAACGATGTTATCAAGCGCGTGACTCCGGCTGCTCTGCAGCGCGATCAGGCACTGGAGATAGTGCACAAGCTCGGTCTCGCCGTGGCGTATGCGCATGACCAGGACGTGGTGCATGCGGACATCAAGCCCGGCAACGTGATGATCACCGAGAACGGCGAACTGCGGCTGTTCGACTTCGGCGCCGCGTGGCTCGCGCAGCGGGAGCCGTGGATCTA
>JBDSRN010000026.1:0-7355 GCA_039929265.1 Steroidobacteraceae bacterium
CGAAAGTGGCGGCCGGGCTCGGACTGGAAGCACCCCCCGCCATGCCGCGTGCGTTGACCAAGCCGGCAAAGCCGGAAGTGACGAAATCCGCTGCGCTCTCCCTTACAGCCCTGCCCGGCGAGCTCGGCATCCGTTCCCGCAAGATCGCGATCCTGGTTGCCGACGGGGTGCAGTCTCAGAGCGTGAGCGAGATCCAGCAGGCCTTGCTTGCCGCCGGCGCACTGCCTGTGTTGATCGGTGCAAGGCTCGGTGCGGTCCGCACAGCAGACAAAAAGCCGCTCGATGTGATGGCGACTTTCGAGAACTCTCCGGCGGTGCTGTTCGATGCTGTGGTATTGCTCGATGGCAGACCCGCGCCTGAATCACTGGGGCAACTCAAGGAATTCCTGGTGAATCAGTATCGCCACTGCAAGACGTTTCTGGTGCAGGGCGGGGCGACCAGCTTACTCGAGAAACTGGGCATTCCGTTGCGCCTTGCCGATGGCAAGGCCGATCCGGGAATCATCACCGACTCTCCTGCGAAATTCATCGCAGCACTGGCTCGGCATCGGCATCCCGAGCGCGAGTCGGATCCGCCCATCGTCTGAGCGCCCGTCATCTGAATCAGGGACCAGTGCGCTTCGCTTGGCGCCAGGCAAGTGGTGTGGGACGGGCAGACGACGAGCCCGAGAACCACCGGACCGGGCGTCTCGCGGCATCGTCCTACTGATTTGCCGCGGGAACAGTCGTTCAATCGGCCCTTGAACTGCAGGAGAGCACCATGACGAACCCCGAACCTGACAAGGTGCGCGACCTCGCCTACCAGCTGTGGCAGAGGCGTGGCCAGACAGGTGGCAGCCCGGAAAGCGACTGGCTGGATGCCGAGGAAACTTTGCGGAAAGCGGCGCTGCAGACGGTGGCTGACGAGACCGCAAAGGAATCGTTTCCCGCCAGCGACCCGCCAGCCAGCCACCTGCCGGACGTGCCGCCCGTGAATGCGGATGCGAAATGGGCTGCCGCGCGCCGTGCCACAGGCAAGTCCGGCTTGCCACCCCCAGCGGCCACGCGCCAGCGGTGAAGATGCTGTTAAGGTGACGCCGGTCGACCTTGATGGCCTGACCGGTTCCACCTTATTTGATGAGATTCCACTTCAACGCTGTGGCGCGCCTGTGTGCCGTATCGATCCTTGCGAGCCTGCCTGTGGCATCGAGCCATGCGCAGCAAACGCTCGATCCCGAGATCGAATCGCTGATCGCACGCATGACCGTGGAGGAGAAAGCGGGCCAGCTCACGCTGTACAGCGACGCCATCCGTCTTTCTCCGCCGGATGTGAACCCGGAAACGCACGAGCGCACGGCGAAATTGATGCTCGAGGAGATCCGCGCAGGCCGCCTGACAGGACTGTTCCAGGCCGTCGGCGCCAATGTGCGCGACATCCAGAAGGTCGCCGTCGAACAATCCCGGCTGCACATACCCCTGATCTTTGGCGCCGACGTCCTGCACGGATTGCGCACCATCTTTCCGATTCCGCTCGGCGAAGCCGCGAGTTTCGAGCCCGAGCTCGCGCAGCGCACCGCGCGTGCGGCGGCGATCGAGTCGACGGCATCGGGCCTGCACTGGACGTACGCGCCAATGGTGGACATTGCGCGGGATCAGCGCTGGGGTCGAGTCGCGGAAGGCGCAGGCGAAGACGTGTATCTCGGCTCGCTGTTCGCGGCAGCGCGCGTGCGCGGCTTCCAGGGCAGCTCGCTTGCCATGCCGGATTCACTGCTCGCGACCCCCAAACACTTTGCCGCATACGGTGCCGTGAGCGGTGGCCTCGAGTACAACACCGTGGATATCTCGTTGCAGAGCCTGTGGGAAACGCACTTGCCGCCGTTCAAGGCGGCGTTCGATGCGGGCGCATTGTCGACAATGAGCTCGTTCAACGAGATCAACGGCGTGCCGGCATCCGCCGACCCGGTGTTGCAGACGCAGATCCTGCGCGACATGTGGCATTTCAAGGGTTTCGTGGTGTCCGATTACACCGCCGTCGAGGAACTTGTCGCGCATGGCTTTGCCGCGGATGGTCGCGAGGCGGCAAAGCTCGCCTTCCTCGCCGGCGTTGACATGAGCATGCAGAGCGGTCTGTACGTCAAGTATCTGCCGGAGCTGGTCGCCTCCGGCGAAGTACCGATGACGCGGCTCGATGCCAGCGTGCGCCGCGTGCTGGCGGTGAAGAAGGCCATGGGTCTGTTCAAGGATCCATACCGCTCGATGGATCCGAAGCGCGAGCAGCGTGACATAGGCACCCGGGAGATCATCGCGCTTGCGCGCGAGTCGGCGCGGCGCTCGATCGTGCTGTTGCGCAACGAAAAGGATCTGTTGCCGCTGCCGAAGTCGGGCAAGCGCATCGCCCTCATCGGCCCCTTCGCGCAGGGACAGGACAACCTGTTCGGGCCCTGGTCGATGTTCGGGGATCGCAACCGCGCGGTCGATGTCGCGAGCGGCATGCGCGCGGCGATGGCCGATCCGAAGCTGCTGCGGGTGGTGGAAGGCTGCGACATCGAAGGGCCGATTACCGGCGGCATCGAGGCGGCAGTCAGCGTCGCCCATGAGTCCGACATCGTGGTGCTGGCCCTCGGTGAATCGCAAAACATGTCGGGCGAGGCGCAGTCGCGCACGCAGATCGTCATCCCTCCGGCACAACAGGCGCTCGCCGAGGCAGTTCTGGCAACCGGCAAGCCGGTGGTTGTTCTCCTGCGCAACGGTCGCGCACTGGCGCTGGAAGGCGCCGTGCGCGACGCCAATGCGCTCCTGGTCACGTGGTTTCTGGGATCGCAGACCGGGCCCGCCATCGCGGACGTACTGTTCGGCGACTTCAATCCCAGCGGGCGGCTGCCGGTGAGCTTTCCATTCGAAGCGGGACAGCAGCCATGGTTCTACAACCACAAACGCACGGGCCGACCTGAGCTCGTGGGCGGAGTGCAGGAATTCAAAACGCGTTATCGCGGCACGGGCAACGCAGCGCTGTATCCCTTCGGTCACGGCCTCTCGTTCACTTCGTTCCACTACGACAAGCTCGCGCTCAGCGCGAAAGAGCTGGCCTGGAATGGCGAGCTGAAGGTGCGCGCCCGAATCACCAATACGGGCAAGCGCGATGGCGAAGAAGTGGTACAGCTCTACCTGCACGATCGCGTCGCGAGCCTGACTCGCCCGGTGCGTGAGCTCAAGGGCTTTCGCAAGCTGTTCATCCCAGCAGGGGCGAGCGCCGATGTCGAGTTCACCCTGACGCGCGCGGATCTGGAATTCATCGGCGCGGATCTGCAGCGCCGGGCCGAACCCGGGGAATTCGACGTGTGGATCGCGCCGTCATCGGCGGGCGGACTGCACGACTCCTTTACGCTGGACCGATAGGATATTCATATGTCAGCACGCGTCAGTCCCCTCGCCGGCAAGCTCGCACCCGCTGCGATGCTCACCGACGTCCCACGCCTCATCACCGCGTATTACACCGGCATTCCCGATGCGTCGGTCATCGCACAGCGCGTGACTTTCGGCACCTCCGGGCATCGTGGTACATCCCATGAACTGTCGTTCAACGAATGGCATGTGCTCGCGATCACGCAGGCGATCTGCCAATACCGCGCACAACAGAGCATCAACGGCCCGCTGTTCCTCGGCATCGACACGCATGCGCTGTCGGAGCCAGCGTATGCGAGCGCGCTCGAAGTGCTCGCCGCAAACGGCGTGGATGTCATGCTCGCGCAGGGCGATGAATACACGCCGACACCCGCGATCTCGCACGCGATCCTGGTGTACAACAAGGGCCGCACCTCGGGCCTTGCCGACGGCATCGTGATCTCGCCCTCGCACAATCCGCCCGAGAGCGGCGGCTTCAAATACAACCCGACCAACGGCGGCCCCGCCGATGGCACCATCACCGGCTGGATCGAGAAGACCGCGAACACGCTGCTCGAGAACAAGCTCGCGGGCGTGCGACGCATCACGCACGCGCGGGCACTGCATGCCCCTACCACGCATCGGCACGATTACCTCGGAACCTACGTTGCCGATCTTGGCAACGTGATCGACATGGATGCGATTCGCTCGGCGCAACTGCGACTGGGCGTGGATCCGCTCGGCGGCGCCGGCGTGCACTACTGGCCGCGTATAGCCGAAAAGTATCGCCTCGACCTCACGGTCGTAAACGATGCGGTCGATCCCACGTTTCGCTTCATGACGCTGGACTGGGACGCGCGCATCCGCATGGATCCCTCTTCCACGTATGCAATGCAGTCGCTGGTGGGTCTGAAGGATCGCTTCGACATCGCGTTCGCCTGCGACACCGATCACGACCGCCACGGCATCGTCACGAATCAGGGGCTGCTGCCGCCGAATCACTACCTCTCGGTGATGATCGACGACCTGTTCGCGAATCGCCCCAAGTGGAATGCGCAGGCGGCGGTCGGCAAGACCGTCGTGAGCACCAGCCTCATCGACAAGGTGACCGCACGCCTGAAGCGCCGGCTATACGAAGTGCCCGTAGGCTTCAAATGGTTCGCCCCCGGGTTGCAGAATGGTTCGCTCGGGTTCGGTGGCGAAGAAAGCGCGGGCGCGAGCTTCCTGCGCCGTGACGGCAGCGTGTGGACCACCGACAAGGACGGCATCATCCCCGGCCTGCTGGCTGCAGAGATCACCGCGCGCCGCGGCAAGAATCCCGCCGCGATCTACGCGGCGCTCGGCAATGAGTTCGGCTCCCCCGTGTCGTCGCGTGTGGATGCGCGCGCGGATGCCCAGCAGCGCAAGAAGCTCGCCGCACTGACGCCCGCCGCCATCATCACCGACGAGCTCGCGGGAGATACCATCACCAGCAAGGTAGACAGGACGCCGGGCAACAATGCTGCGATCGGTGGCATCAAGGTGTCGACGCGCAACGGCTGGTTCGCGGCGCGACCCTCTGGCACAGAGGATATCTACAAGATCTACGGCGAGAGCTTCAGCGGCGAGGCGCATCTGCAGCGCATCCTGAGCGAGGCGCAGGCCATCGTGGACAAGGCCATAGCCTGAGCTACCCCAGCCGCTCCATCCTGCGCAGCGTCGGAACCACATCGTCCACAGCAGCGCCACGGCCACGGTGCCAAGCCCGCCGATGATAATTGCACGAGTGCCAAGCGGATCACCACGCTCACCATGTCGGCAGCGGTGATGCTCGCGAGCTGACCCACCGCTACGAGGCCGCCCTCGGCGCAGGCCGGCCCAGGCGCTTGTCCATCTCCCGGCGCAGCAGCAGATAGCTGATCGCAGCCTGCACGGCGACTGTGCCCACCGACAGATACCACACGTAGTTGATGTCGAAACCCGGTTGCGTCGAGAGCCAGATCGCGGGAATGGCAAAGCACAGCAGTCGGAACGTCGTGCTCAGCAGTGACGGCAGCGTGTTGCCGAGCGCCTGGAACAGGCTCGAGCACGTGAAGTTGAAACCGATCAGCACGAAATTCCACGAGATCACCTGCAGGAAGCGCGCGCCGACTTCGATTACGGGCGGCTCGTGGGTGAGCAATCCAATCAACACATCGGGATGCCACTGGCACAACAGCGTCGCCGTGGCCATCACCGCGCCACCCAGCAGCGCGGACTCGCGGAACGTCTGGCGCACACGATCACCACGACCCGCGCCGAAGTTCTGCCCCGCCACCGGTGCCGCGGAGAATGCAACGGCCATCGCCGGCAGGAAGATCGCTTGCATGATGCGTGAACCGATGCCGAAGCCAGCCTGCGCGGTTGCGCCGAAGTCGCGAATCACCCAGTAGATCGTTGCGGTGAAAGCGAAGATGACGAGGAATTCGCCGCCGGCGGGCAATCCGACAAACAGCATGCGCCGCCACACCGCCATGCGCGGAGCGAGCTGCTCGCGCGCCACCGCCACATACTTTTCCAGCTTGAGGAAATACCAGAGCAGCAGCACCACGCCCATCACCAGCGCGAGCGTGCTCGCGAGTCCGGCCCCTGCGACGCCCATCGGATATCCGATGAGCCACCCCGCGATGAACACCGGTGCGAGCAGCGCGTTGAGGATCACGGTGAGCGCCTGCACGATCATGGCCGGTTTGATGATGCCGGTGCCGCGCAGCGCGGAGGACATCGCGACGAACGCGAACTGCAGCGCCATCGCGGGCAGAAACCAGTACAGATAGGTCGTGCCGGCCGCCGCCGTCGCGCGATCCGCCGAGATGAATTCCATGTACGGCCGGACAAGCGGATAGCCGCCGAGCAGTGTGATGAGGGCGCACGCCGCCGACAACAACAAGGACTGATTGAACACGAGGTTCGCGTCGCCGCGATCCTTGCGTCCCACCGCCTGCGCCACGAGTGCAATGGTGCCGACGCCCAGCACCTGCGTCATCGCGAGCGTGATGAAGGTCAGATTGCCTGCGGCGCTCACACCCGCGATCGCCGCATCGCCAAGGCGCGCGACGAAGTACAGGTCGATGAGGTAGTACAGCGTCTGGAACACCATGCCTGCTGCCATCGGCGCAGCCATGCCGATCAGATGCCGGCGGATCGAACCCTGGCTGAAGTCCTTCATGGCGTGCCGCGCACGACGAAACGGATTGCATCGCCCACGCGACCATCCGCGCTGCGCAATTCGAGGCGATGCGCGCCCGGCTGTGGCGACCAGCGCGCTGCCGCGGCGCTGCTGCCGAACAACTTGCCATCGAGCCAGAACTGCAGCCCGGCGTCGGGAGCACGACTCTGGAACAGCACAAGCTGGTTGTCCGGCGGAATATCTGGATCGAGCGCGATAATCGCGCCATTGGCGGGGCTCACGATACGCGGTGCTGCGCCCCCAGGGGCGAGCAGCGCGACCTCACCGGTCTGCGTGCCCGCAAGGAAATACTCGCGGCGCGGTGGTTCTACGCCAGGCATGAACTTGACCTCACTGGCCACGACACCAGCGGGTGCGACGGGCGCGACGGATGGCGTGTCGGCGTGCAGCTCGCGCATGACTTCCAGCCAGACCGGCGCGGCACCGGTGACGCCGGACACATCGCGCATTGAATCGCCTTCGAAATTGCCGACCCACACCGCCACGGTGTAGCGTGCACTGTAGCCGATACACCAGTTGTCGCGCAGATCCTTGCTGGTGCCCGTCTTCACCGCCGTCCAGAACGGAGTCGCGAGCGCGCTGTCCAGACCGAACGTCGCGGCGCGCGCGGAGCCGTCACTCAGGATATCGCTGACCAGGAAGGCCGCGGCCTGCGGCAGCACGCGACGCGGCTTCAACTGCGGACTGCCCGGCAGCATGCGAACGGGACTCAGCACGCCGCCATTGGCAAGCATCCGATAGGCATTGGCCTGCTGCAGCAGGCTCACCTCCGCCGCACCGAGTGCGA